>NZ_JBNPWQ010000013.1:0-182414 GCF_050433745.1 Sphingobacterium sp. HSC-15S19 | reverse complement strand
AGAAATTTAAAATACATTGCGGGGTGGAGCAGTTGGTAGCTCGTCGGGCTCATAACCCGAAGGTCACTAGTTCGAGTCTGGTCCCCGCTACTAAAGAAAGAGCCGATTGCAATGATCGGTTCTTTTAAAGAAATTTAAAATACATTGCGGGGTGGAGCAGTTGGTAGCTCGTCGGGCTCATAACCCGAAGGTCACTAGTTCGAGTCTGGTCCCCGCTACTAAAAGAAAAAAGCCGAGGTGAATATCTTGGCTTTTTTTGTGTCCTAATTTACGCTATAATACCGCCTGTTTTTCAGGATCATCTTTTTTCCTACTCTTATAAATTTCTCTTTATCGATTGTCGTGAGGTTGTTAAAAAACTGTCTTTTGCTGTTATTTAATCGTTCTACTTTTTTGATATTGGATTGCTCTGTAAAATGTGTGTTTATGCAATCGTTTGTTTAATTGGCGCAATCGATTTCGTTGCTACTAAATTTTGATATGCTGTCATCATCCTTTAGTTTTAGCATTCATGTACCTAAATTTTGATTAGCAAGCTAATCAATTTTTAAACTAACTATTAAATATTATGATTTCAAAGATTCTCGACAATCACAAGTTGAGTCTGTTATCATTAGCTTTACTCATTACAAGTACACACAACTCGGCTAATGCTAATGGTCTTACGTTTCCAAACAACAATATTTTGTTGAATGACGCGGTTTATCAACAAAAAGTGAATGGAAAAGTGCAGTCTACAGACGGCCCATTGGCTGGAGCAACCATTAGCGTTAAGGGGAGCGGTAAATCGACATCCGCAGGAGCAGATGGACGTTTTACAATAGATGCTAAAAATGGTGATGTACTGGTCGTTACAAGTGTTGGTTATAAAGCACAAGAAGTGACCGTGACAGGACCGGTTGTTAACATCAATCTGGAGTCCAATAGTGAGGCACTCCAGGAAGTTGTCATTGTCGGTTATGGCACACAACAGAAAAAAGAGAGTTTGACTGGAGCCCTTCAGGCGGTAAAAGGAAACAAATTACGTGATGTCACTACGCCATCGGTTGAAAACATGCTGAATGGTAAAGCTGCCGGGGTATATGTTGCACCAGGAGCCGGTAAACCAGGGTCAAATGGTGGTGTTGTGATTCGTGGTCAGGCAACATTAAGTGGTACGACGAGCCCATTGTGGGTCATTGACGGTGTTATTGTTGGCTCAAGCCCAGGTGATATCAATCCGGACGACATTGAGTCATTAACCATCCTAAAAGATGCTGCTTCAACGTCAATTTATGGTTCTCAAGGCGCGAATGGTGTTGTTGTCGTTACAACAAAAAATCCTTCTGCATCCAAAACAAGCATTAGCTTCTCTACAAAAATGGGTATCAACCAACTTTCCAATGGGCACATGGAAATGATGGATGGAGCTGAACTGTATGATTATTTTGCCTCTTTTTCTAACCCAGGTGACATCAAATTTCCACGCTGGAATTCTGAATTACGTAATAGCAATTTTGACTGGTGGAAGCTGGCCACAAAAACCGGATTTGTTCAAAACCACAATCTATCCATTCAGGGTGGTAATGAAAAATTACAATCTTACTTGTCTTTAGGTTATTACAACGAAGCCGGTGCTGTAAAGGGGTATGATTACGACCGTTATAATTTTAGATTACGTACTAACTACAAACCTTTTGACTGGTTGACAATCAAACCGTCTATTGCTGGATCGAGACGTGCAGTAGATGATCGCCAATATGATGTCAATGCCATGTATGGAAACCTGCCTTGGGATAGTCCTTACGATGCAAATGGAAGTTTAGTGCCACATCGTTACAGCGGCTGGGTCAACAATGCAAGTACAAATTACTTATATGATCTGCAATGGAATCATAGTGCCAATACCAATTATGAATTTATGGGTAATTTGGATTTTGATATCAAATTAACGGATTGGTTGACTTTCTCTTCTGTGAATAATTATCGTTACAATAGTTATTCCGATAGCGGGTATCAAGATCCACGATCAAACAGTGGCGAAAGTGTAATTGGACGTGTGACAGATTATCGTATGGAATTTGCCCGTCGATATACCAACCAGATTTTACGTTTTAACAAGACTTGGGATAAACATAGCCTGAATGGATTGGCTGCATACGAATTTAACGACTATTGGACAAAAACCTTAGATGCTTATGGGACGGGGATTGTAAATGGTTTCGAGGTATTGGATGTTGTTGCAAAACCAGAGCGAACCAGAGGCGGAATTTCCGAATGGGCAGTACAGTCATTGTTGTCTAATGTAAACTATGCATACGATAATAAATATTTGGCACAGGTATCGTTCCGTCGTGATGGAGCATCCAATTTTGGTACCAATGCAAAATATGGAAACTTCTTTTCAGTTAGTGGTGGTTGGAATATCAATAAGGAAGAGTGGTTCAAGGCTGATTGGGTAGATAATTTAAAACTGAGAGCGGCTTACGGATCGGTAGGTAATAGACCAAGTTCATTATATCCACAATATAGTCTTTACTCTGTGTCTGCATCATCAAGTTATAATGGTATACCAGGGGCATTAATTAGCCAAATCGGTAATAAAGATCTGACTTGGGAAAAAACCTATACAACCGGTTTTGGGGTGGATGCAGCCTTGTTTAAGAATAGATTGCGATTCAATGTTGATTATTATGACAAGAAGACCGATAATGTACTTTATCAAGTGCCGATCAGCGGTCTGACCGGTGTCACTTCTATCTGGAAAAATATTGGTAAGATGCAAAACCGGGGGATTGAATTGACCATCGGTGGCGACATCGTTCGAAATGACAATGTACATTGGAGCTTGGATGTTAATTTGAGTCACAATGTGAATAAATTGACCGAGCTATTTGCGACAAAAGATGCCAATGGTAATCTTGTTTCAAAACCAATTATCGCAGGTGACGGATCAGGTATCGCTGGATCGGCGCAACGTCTGCTTCAACCTGGTCTTCCGGTAGATACCTATTATTTAAAAGAATGGGCTGGTGTTAACTTAGATAATGGTTTGCCAATGTGGTATCGATACGAGACAGATGCCAATGGCAATGAAACGAGGACAACGACGTCGAACTATTCCAATGCAACTTTCCGTAATGCAGGAAAAGGAAATGCTGATCTGTTTGGAGGTTTCAGTACAGCTTTAAGTTATAAGCAGTTTGACCTGAATGCGGTGTTCGGTTTCTCCTTGGGTGGTAAATTATATAATTATTCGCGTCAGGAATTTGATTCGGATGGAACCTATACCGATCGTAACCAGATGAAGTTACAGGATGGTTGGAGCCGTTGGGAAAAACCTGGTGATGTTGCCACTCACCCGATTGCAAGATACGACAACCAAGATAAAGGTATTAATAGGACTTTTGATCGCAACGGCAGTATCCTCCTGCGATATAGATCGTCTTCCTTATACTTCAATGGATGAAGAAAATATTGCAAGTAATCCTGATGCAATGGTAACAGGTACTTATGCGCAGTTAAAAGCTTGGTCTGATCCGATGCATCGTCTTGGTGAATACGCTGGGGATAATATGATGATCCGCGGATCATCGACAGATGCGTTTTACGAATTTATCTCCTATGCGAGAACGCCTAATAATTACCGTTTGCAGAACTTTTGGGACTATGGCTATAAGGCTATTGCACAGTCTTCGAACGTTATCAAGATGTTTGCGGAAGGTCAGAGTACAGAAATGGATAATAAATTGGGTGAATGTTATTACATCCGTGGAATGATGTATTTTTACCTTTGCCGTGCATTTGGGAAGCCATATTATCAAAGTCCAGAGACAAATCTTGGTGTTCCGATCGTTAATGGTACTCCTGACGATGTCTTCAATGATTTGAACTTGCCCGATCGTTCGTCTGTCAAAGATACATATGCTCAAGCGATCAGTGATCTGAAAAAAGCAGAAGCTTTAATCACACTTGATAAAGGGGCAGCATACGCCTCCAAAGGTGCAGCGCAGGCAATGCTTTCCCGCATTTATCTATACATGAGCGGGACATATAAGAATCCGAACGCGGAATATGCACGTCTTTCTTTAGAGTATGCCAATAAAGTGATTAATTCAGGTAAATATGTCTTGTTGGCCCGTGAGCAGTTCATGAAATATAATACTTTTAGACCTGAAGATAACAAGGAGACCATCTTTGCGGTGAAACGTGTTGCGTCTGAGTTCTCGGGCGATGATCATTATTATGGTATCGGTGGTATGTATTCCAATATTGGTGGTATGGGCTGGGGTGAGATGTATTCCAGTGCCAAATATATTGATCTTTTAAATGAAACTGGTCGTAATGACTGGCGACCAGATCATTATACGATTGTCGACGCACGCGCAGCATTTATAGAGCCGACTTATTCCAAAGACGATAAAGGCAATTACTCAACAGTTTTTCGATTTATCAAACAGAACTCACCTGCAAAAGTCGGTGACCCTAAAACATTAAGTTATGTGCAAATTCCGGCCATTATTAATGGGAATACAGTAATTGCTCGAGAAGTAAAAAAGGTGGGTGATCAAGAAGTTGTTAAAGAATATACTTTAGCGACAATTAATGCTGGTCAGCAGACTTATTCCATTACCTATGAAGACGGTAATACCTATTCGGGTATGATTGATTACTATATTTCCTTAAACCGTGCTTATCCACAGTTTTATATTGTGAAATGCTCACGTGAAGGCGAGGAGTCTCAACTGCACTCGCCTGTAATCAGCCGCTTGGGTGAAATTTATTTAAACCGGGCAGAGGCTAATGCAAAATTAGGTAACTATGGCGCTGCTTTAAATGATTTAAATACCATCAGAAATCGTTCTATTGTCAATGGCGGATATACTTCAATTGATGCGGCCAGTGCAAGCAAACTGATTGACAAAGAGCGTCAGTTGGAATTGGCCTATCAGGCTGAACGCAGCTATGATGTGTTCCGTAACGGAGATCCATTAAACCGTACCTATCCGGGGCCACAGAAACAATTTGAGGATATTGTACCGACAGATTTTAGAGTGACTTATTTTATTCCTCAGGATGCGATCAATTCATATCCGGGTAAATTGACTCAGAATCCAACGTCTAACTAGACGAATATTTATAATTTAAACCCTATAAATGGCTTTACTTCACGGTAAAGCCATTTTTGTTTTTGAGTCGCGATAATCCCTTTTGAATCCGTATCTTTGTTCCCTTAAGTATATTTTTAGCATAAAAGTGCCATCTGCTGTGAGAGCGGGTGGATCAAATAAAATAAATATGGCAAATATTGTTGCAATTGTTGGTCGTCCAAATGTTGGTAAATCTACCTTATTCAATCGTCTTACAGAAAGTAGAAAAGCGATTGTTGATGACTTTAGCGGGGTGACGCGCGACCGTCATTATGAAACAGCCGAGTGGATCGGAAAGAAATTTACAGTAATTGATACAGGTGGTTTTGTACATGGTTCGGATGATGTCTTTGAAGAGGCTATCCGCGATCAGGTCTATATCGCTATTGAAGAAGCTTCAGTCGTTATATTCATGGTGGATGTCACAACTGGTATTACCGACTTGGATGACGAAATCGCTGATATTCTGAGAAGAAGCTCCAAACCTGTGTATGTAGTGGCCAATAAAGTCGATCACGCGAAATTGCATCATGAATCGGCAGAGTTTTATGCCTTTGGTTTAGGAGAGGTCTTCAATATCTCGTCAGCTACAGGATCGGGTACAGGTGAACTGTTGGATGCTGTGGTTTCTCATTTCGAAGTGGAGGAGGAAGAAGAAGAATCCTTACCTAAATATACCATCGTAGGCCGCCCGAATGTGGGTAAATCCTCCTTGACAAATGCTTTGATCGGTAAAGATCGCAATATTGTAACGCCAATGGCAGGGACAACACGTGATTCAATCCGTATACATTATAATCAATACGGACATAATTTTTTATTGATTGATACTGCTGGTCTTCGCCGTAAGTCTAAAGTTAATGAAGATATTGAGTTTTATTCGGTTATGCGTACGATCAAAGCATTGGAAGATTCCGATGTAACGATTTTAATGCTCGATGCGCAAGATGGACTGGAAGCGCAAGACGTGAATATCTTCAACTTAGCGGAGAAAAACCGTAAAGGTATCGTGATTGTTGTCAATAAATGGGATTTGATCGAAAAGGACAATAAAACAATGAAGGCCTTTGAAGATCGCATCAAAGAGAAAATAGCACCATTTACAGATGTGCCTATCATCTTTACTTCCATAACCGAAAAACAGCGTGTTCTTAAGGTGTTGGAGGTTGCCGATAAGGTGTACGCAAACAAGACAAAGAAAATCCCTACGTCCAAGTTAAATGAAGTGATGTTGGATATTATCGAGAATTATCCACCACCATCCTTAAAGGGAAAATATATCAAAATTAAATATGCAACACAGCTGCCCGGACGGACACCGATGTTTGCATTCTTCTGTAATCTGCCACAATACATCAAAGATCCGTACAAACGTTTTATTGAAAACAAATTGCGTGAAAACTTTGACTTTACAGGTGTGCCAATTCAAATATATTTTAGACAGAAATAGATTTTCAAGTAGCGATTAAACATGGACCATAATCTCTTTTTATACAATACGCTTTCGCGAACAAAAGAAAAATTCGAACCTATTCATCCCAATCTTGTCGGTATGTACGTCTGTGGACCTACGGTATACAGCGATGTGCATTTGGGAAACTGCCGGACGTTTGTCTCTTTTGATCTAATTTTTAGATATCTGCGCCATCTTGGTTATAAAGTGCGTTATGTGCGCAATATTACAGATGCAGGGCATTTAGAAGGCGATCGTGATGAAGGGGATGACAAATTTGCAAAAAAAGCAAAATTGGAACAATTGGAACCGATGGAAATCGTTCAGAAATATACCATAGGTTTCCATGATGTGTTGCGTCTTTTCAATACGTTGCCTCCAAGTATAGAGCCTACTGCGACAGGACATATTTCCGAGCAGATCGAAATGATTGAACAAATTATGGAGAATGGCTATGCTTATGAAAGGGATGGTACCGTTTATTTTGACGTTGAGAAGTATGTTGAGCAATACGACTATACCATATTGACCAATCGAAAATTGGAAGATATGCTCAACAACACCCGCGAATTGAGTGGTCAGGACGAGAAAAAAGGTCGTTTGGATTTTGCTTTATGGATCAAAGCAAAACCTGAAACGATTATGCGCTGGCCAGCTCCTTGGAGTATTGGATTTCCGGGATGGCATATTGAATGTTCGGCCATGAGCAGAAAATACTTAGGCGATCAATTTGATATTCACGGTGGTGGAATGGATCTGGCAGCTACACATCATACCAATGAAATTGCACAGTCCGAGGCATGTAACCATACAAGTCCTGCCAAATACTGGATGCATACCAATATGTTGACTGTAAACGGTGCCCGGATGTCCAAATCCGCAGGGAATGGATTTTTACCGGGCGAACTATTTACTGGAAATCATCCCTTATTGAATAGAGGTTATTCGCCGATGGCTGTACGATTCTTTATGTTACAGGCACATTATAGAAGTACGTTAGATTTCTCCAATGAGGCATTGGATGCGGCCGACAAGGGGTATAAAAGGCTCATGACTGCGATCAGTCTTTTAGACAAATTGAAGGTGTCGAAAGGTGCTGATTCATTCAATTTAGCTGAAATCCGCCGCAAGTGTTACGCAGCTATGGATGACGATTTTAATAGTCCTGTGCTCATTGCCGAATTGTTTGAAATTGTACGTATCATTAACTCAATTTATGATGGTAAGGCGAAGATAACGGAAGAGGGATTAGCAGGCCTTAAAATATTCTTGAAAGAATTTGTTGAGGATATCCTAGGGCTTAGAAACGATCAGACATCCGCATCTGATGATATCGATGATGTGATGAACCTAGTTATTAAGTTACGTAATGAAGCAAAGGCGAATAAAGACTTCGTGACTTCAGATCGTATTCGTGATGAGCTTAATTCTATTGGAATTCAGTTGAAAGATAGCAAAGAAGGAACACTTTGGAATAAGATTTGATAGATAAGAAAATCGAATTTATAAAAAGAGGAAAGAAAGATCATTTGCATATGAATTTTTGGAATAGGCTATCCGTCGTCGCATTGATGAGTGTCGCTGGTACGACACTATATGCGCAGATACCTGAGAAAGTTGGAAGCCTATTACAGGCAGATAAGGACGCCGCCGCATTGTCGAAAGCGTCTACGCCGCATCAGGCATTTCTATCGATCATTGATAAGGAATCTACGTTTTATGTTCCATCGGCAGTGAATGCTTACAACTACCTCAATAATCGGCCAAATATTCCCGATGTTTTGAATTGGCAGCCTACATTTGCACTGATTGCCAAGAGTCAGGAATTTGGTGTTACCTCGGGTTCCATGGATTTTCAAAAAGTAGGTGCTCGATTGCGTCATGGAGAATATCTGACTGTATGGAAGCGGAATAAAAAGGGCAAGTGGTTGGTTGATATTCGTGCCGAAGTTGAAAACAATGGGAAGGATGGGGAGTTTGATCTTGAATATATCGAACCTACCGATTCCTGGTATTTGAAACATCGCTCTAAAGTTCGTTTAAATCAGCGTGAGGATATTGTCTTAGAGACGGACAAGTTGATGTCAACAGTATTGAAAGCAGACAACCCCACAGCATACAAGGAGTTTTTGAGCGACGATGTACGGTTTTTATTTCCTTGGACCAGTCCGATGGAAGGAAAGGCTACAATGATGGCTTATCTCAAAAAACAACGGATGACAATAGAAACGGTGCCTGAGGAAGTAAAACGTTCCTATAGTGGTGATTTTGCGTATACAAAGGGAACTGCAACAGTGAGGCAGAAGGATAAAGTTGTGAAGTATAATTATATCCGTATCTGGCAGCTGAGCGAATTGGCAAAAGATGATGTGAAGAAAGCCAATTGGAATATTTTGATCGAGATGATGTTTGAGAAATAATAATGACGACTGCAAAATAAAAAGGGCTTGAATATTTTATTCAAGCCCCTTTTATTATATGTGATTAGCGTCGCGCGCCTATTGTTTTTTCCATTTTTTCAATTCATCGCATGAACCAAACTCGTCACTGATATTGATAAATGTTGTTTTCGATTTATCATCGAACCATTTACTTAGATTGCGATTGATTTTATCTTGTTTGGCAGCTTCTTTAATTTTGGTGAAATCCTCGTCCAAATTTGCTTTATGCGGCGGGATACGTGTTTTCAGGTAATTGAAGCGATACCCAACATCGCCCATTTTGTCTGTAAATTGCTCTGGTTTAGAATATTCGCCAGGTTTTAGCTGGTCAATTGCTGTAAATACCGATTTCTCCAATCCATCCATAGGAATCACAGTGGTACGGCTTGAACCCTCTTGATTTAGGATCATACCTCCATTGAACTTACTTTCTTCCGCATCCGAATAATTGGTAGCGGCATGATAAAAATCCATTTTTTTGTCAACCACCAATTTATAGATACTGTCCAGTTTATTTTTAGTGCGTTCCAACGCGGCTGCACCGGGATTGATCTTCATGAGGATATGGCGTGTGTGTACCTCTTCACCACGTCTTTCGAGTACCTGAATAATATGGAAGCCAAATTTTGATTCTACAATAGGTGAAATTTCGCCGGGTTTTAATTTGAAGGCCATCGCAGAGAATTCTTTTACATAATTGTCGCGTGTACCAAAGCCTAAATCACCACCATAAGGGGCAGAACCAGGATCCTGTGAATATAAACGAGCCATTGTACCAAAGTCGGATCCATCTACAATCTGTTTGCGAATACCTTCTATTTTCTCCCGCTGTTCCTTTTTCTCTGCATCCGTCAATTTGGGCATCATGACAATCTCACCAATTTCCACCTCGGTATTAAAATAAGGAAGACTGTCTTGGTTTAGACCTTCATAATAACGCTTGACCTCCAAGGGTGTTACATCGACTTTTTGAACAATATTTTGTTGCATTTTATTTGCTTTCAACTGTTCAAATACACTGGGACGCATTTCTTCCTTATATTGTAAAAGCGAGCGGTTGAGGAATTTCTCAAGACGTTCTTGCCCACCTGCCTGTTGGGACATGTGACGTAAACGCGCATTGAGGTTGTCATCAACCTCGGTTTCGGTTACATCAATGGAGTCAATTACTGCCTGTTGAGAGAGCAGTTTCTGAATAATTAATTGCTCCAGTACGCCACATTTAAATTTTTCGTTAGGTTTGTTTCCTTGCGCTAACCATTGCGAATATTGCATATCCACATCGGACTGTAAGATAATGCCCGATCCAACCGTTGCTACAACGCGATCAATAACCTGACGTTGCGCAAAACTAGCCTGAATTGATGCAAACAGCAATAAAAACAATATATAAATGTTTTTTTTCATCCGTATAAATTATTTAAGATATTAATGAGTGTTCATCATCTTTTTAAATGAACTCGTTTACTCATTAAATTAGTACTCTAAGGTATTCGTGAGCTGACTTCGTTCGGCTCATTCGTATTTTATTTATGATTCATTCATGATTAAAGGCACAAGCCTTTGCCGATGTAAGTCATAATCCTGTTCAATATATACTTTTTTGAACAACAGCACAAAATTATCAGATTATATGAATTATTCGTACTTTTATTTAACAATATTTTTGTATTCGCAATATTTAAAATTAGCGATTTTAGAATTGTTAAAATTGATGCGCTAAAATACGCATTTGCCTATTAGAAAGGGCGGTTTTAACCAAATTTAACAAGTCTATTGACGATATTTGCGCTTATCAAAAAGGCTAGCGTTTTCAGATCTTCTTGTGTAGAAATAGATAGACAAATTTAAGATGGATCTCGTATAGTTTAGGAACGAAGTTGATTTAACGGTCTCATTAAACAAATGAGTATCAATACTTATAACATAATTTCAATGAAAAAAGCATTTATTTATTTGATGACGATTTTTCCACTTGCTAGTTTTGCTCAGCAGATCCCTATGTTTGTGGGAACGTATACCAGCAAAACTGAAAGCAAAGGCATCTATATTTATAATTTCGATGTTAAAACAGGTGAAACAACCTTGTCGAGTACACAGGAGAGTAAGGACCCTTCATTTTTGGCGCGAAATAATAACTTTATCTATGCCGTCAATGAGGTTCCCAACCAGGAGGGAAGTATTTCAGCTTATTCTTTTAAGGACGGTCATTTAACATTTTTAAACTCCCTTCCATCTGGTGGAGAGTCACCTTGTTTTGTGGAAGTGCATCCGAAAGGAAGTCTGCTTGCTGTGGCGAATTATACGGGTGGGTCAGCAGCTTTGTTTGATTTAGAAAGTAATGGTGTTTTGAGTAAGAGAGCACGATTAATACAACATGAAGGCAAGGGAGTTGATCCGAAGCGTCAGGAAAAGCCACATGTACATTCTACTTTTTTTTCCAATAAAGGAGATAAGTTGTATGTTCAGGATCTTGGCCTGGATGAGATCTCCATATTTCTGGTGAACAAAAACGGGAATACCTATACTCTTGCCGAGGAATCGGAAGATATCTTTACACCTGCTGGCGGTGGTCCACGACATATTGTATTTGATAAGAAAGAAAAATTCCTGTATGTCGTATTGGAAATGACCGGTCAAATAGCATCATATAAGAAAGACGGTGATGCGTGGATGTACCAAAGTACTTTTGAGATCAATCCTGAAGGTTTTAAGGGGAATAACGGCGGCGCGGATATTAAAATGTCTGCTGATGGGAAATTTCTGTATGCGACCAACCGTGGCGACGCAAATACAATAGCTACATTTTCGGTTGGGAAGAACGGGGATCTAAAGAAAATATCCAATCTTTCAGTGAAAGGTAAAGGACCTCGTAATTTCAACCTTTCTCCGGACGGAAAATATCTTTTGGTCGCCAATCAATATACCAATAATATTGTTTTATTTAGCCGGGACGCCAAAACCGGTTTGCTGACAGATACTGGGAAAGAAATTTCGGTACCAGCACCTGTTTGTATCATATTCTAATTACGACAGGCAGATTTTTAAGAGAAACAGATCTGTTTCTCTTAAAAATCTTCTTTTCGACAATCTAATTTGCCTTCGTTCTCAAGATCATTTAAGGTCGTTCCCTTCCATGTTTTAACCCGTTGGATATAGGCGGCTCTTCCGATCATATGTGCTGCAACAGGAGCCGTTAGGATCAGAAAAAATCCAATGGCGATGGCTTTGGTCGTTACAGATACATCTGGGAAGGTCATGGCTGCACAGATCAGTAAAAGTCCAACCCCCAATGTTGCCGCCTTTACGGTAACCGAAAGACGTAAATAAAAATCGGGCATCCGCAAGATACCAATAGACGCAAATAGTATGGCCAGTGCCCCAATGGTGCTGAGTATGGCTAAAGTTATATCAATCATCTTTGCTTTGTTTTTCTAAATAAAATGAAAAGGCTATCGTACCCAGAAACGCGATGAGTGCCAAGATCATGGCAATATCTAAAAACACTTCCTGCGAAGTTCGTATACTATAGACGGTAATAATTCCAATTCCAGTAGTGATAATGAGATCCAGGGCGATCACACGATCAAATATCTGGGGACCTTTATACAGCCGAATAAAAGCCAGTATGACTGAAATAGTCAGGATCGGGAGGATCACATAATCGAAATAGCTATTTAAAGTCATCTTAAGAGTTCTAAAAGTCTTCGTTCAACATTATTTTTAAGGGTAGAAACAAACTGTTCCTTGCTTTTCATGTACATGACGTGAATAAAGAGCGTTTTTTTATCTTCACTTACGTCGAGGATGAGTGTGCCGGGTGTCAACGAGATAAAGGTTGAAAGCAGGTTAATTTCCAAATCGGTTTTTGCATCCATGGGATACTTGACAATCGCAGGTTTGATAAAAAACTTGGGGGTTATCACGTCGTAGGCAACCTGCACATTGGCAACAATCATTTCCCACAGGAAAAAAAGAATAAAACTCAATGTTTTGGGGACCCGATAAAAGTAGCGTTGGTCCACCTCATTCCTGTTCATAAGCCAGAGGATACCAAATCCCAACATAAAGCCGAAAAGGAAGTTGGTGTAATACATCGATCCCGTCAATGCGACCCAGATAAAGGATAGCATGAGGTTCATTAAAAACTGTTTGATCATATCATTTCTGCCCTCCTAATACAGCGTTTATGTAAGGTGATGTGTCCAATAATTGTGTAGCGATCTGATCCGCGACATGGATAATCGCTTCGGCGTTGAGTCCGATATACAGGGATGCAGATGCCAAAATAACAACAGGGAGTATGAGCATTGTTCTTTTATAGCCGATCATACCCGCAAATTTGTCCTCAATGATTTCCGGATCAGGTGCATCTTTCCAGAATACCTGCGCCCACATTTTGGCGATGACAAACAAGGTGATAAAGCTGCCAATAATCAGGGCTCCCGCGAAAGCATACTTCTCTAAGTGGAAGGCATCTTTGAATAGATAGATTTTAGGCCAGAATCCCGAGAGAGGCGGGATGCCCACCAGTGAAAAAAGAACAATGGCAAAAAGTAATGAAATCTTTGGGTATTGGGCATAAAGTCCGCCCAGTTTAGTCATATCCATGGTGCCGCGGAGTTGCCGTATAACACCGGCTATGAGGAATAAATTCGTTTTGACCATGATATCATGGATCAGATAGAATACTGCCCCCAATAAAGCCCATTTGCTATATAAGCCCAGTCCGCCAATCATAAAACCAATATGACAAACGATCAAATAGGAAAACAACCTCCGGATATTGGTTTTGATCAATGCACCAAAAGCGCCCGTCAGAATTGTCAATATGGCTAGTACGATAAGGAGTTCCTTGGTAAAATGATTGGGAATAAATAGTAAGGAAAATACCCGGAACAAGGCGTAAATCCCAACCTTGGTCAATAAGCCTCCAAATGTCGCTGCTACGGCCGAAGGTGGCGTATGGTAAGAGGACGGTAACCAGAAATAGAGTGGAAATACAGCGGATTTAATGCCAAAACCGATCAGGAAAAATGTTGCTGTTATTTCTACTAATGCCTGATTTTGTATTTTAGGAATACGGAGGGCCAGGTCGGCCATGTTTAACGAGCCTGAAATGCCATAAAGTATACCTATTCCTGTTAAGAAAAATGTGGAAGCCAGGATATTCATGGCCATATATTTTACGGCACCTTCCAATTGGGATTTTCTGCCCCCCAAAGTCATCAGCACAAAAGAGGAAATAATAATAACTTCAAACCATACATACAGATTGAAGATGTCACCGGTTAGAAAAGCCCCATTGAGCCCCATCATCAAAAAGTGAAAGATCGGGAAATAACCATAGAGTATGCGCTGGCGCCCCACACCGACACAGGAAAAGATAGAGACCGCCAGACCTGCGATAGAAGTGAGGAGAACAAGGGTACTGCTGAATAGATCGGCAACAAAAACGATCCCAAAAGGAGCTTTCCAATTGGCTGCATTCATGGTCAAAATACCGCCATCATAAACTTTGAAGAACAGTTTAAAGGCAAGAATAAGTGCGAGCAAGCTTCCGCCAACGCTCAGAAAACGTTGTGCAGTGGATTTGCGCCACAACATCAGTTGGACAATAGCAATAAATAAATGCACGATAATCGTGGCAATAATGTGGTTGTCTATCATATATCTTCTTCCTCAGGCGTGTTCAAATCATCCAGATCATCTGTACCCAGCAATGCATATACACGCTTGAGTAAAACGATGGCAAAGGAGGTTAGGCCAAAGCTGATCACGATGGCCGTTAAAATAAGTGCTTGCGGAATCGGGTCCGCATAAATATCTGTGAATACCTTCAGATCCGGGCCAATAATAGGTGGTTTACCTTTAATGATATTACCCAATAAGAAGATCAATATATTGGTACCATTGCCCAGCAACATAATGCCCAACAACAATTTTACCATGCTTCGACGCAGGATCAGGTATATTCCGGCAGCATAAAGGATGCAGATCAGTAAGACGAGTATCAGTTCCATTATTCTTCTTCTTCAGTAGTTAAAGCAATTGTAAATAAAATCGTCAGGACAACGCCAATGACAACAAAGTACACACCAAGGTCAAAAAATAAGGCGGTTCCTATCATCCCTATGACGGGAATTTTCTCTTCCAGCCAAAGCCCGGTCATGACGGGATAACCAAAAAATGCAGGTAAGAACATGCTTATGGCCGAAATTCCCAGTCCGATGGGGATGAGTGACAGGGGTTTGTATTGAATCAATTTCATGGTATTTTGAGGGCCAAAGGCAAAACTATGCAGGACAAAAGCAATCGAAGCAACCAGGCCGCCCACGAAACCTCCGCCTGGGTAATAATGCCCCCGGAGTAGAAGGAACACCGAGAAAAGTAAAAGTATTGGTAATAAATACCGCGTAGCGGTCTGTAATATTGTACTGTTCATCTGTTATTATTTATCTATGCACGAGATCTTAGCTCATGAATGTATAGCTGTTAAACATCATTATTCTTTATCCGACGATTTTAAACGTAATTTTAATAAGCTATATACTCCTAATGCAGCAATACTCAATACGACGATTTCAAACATGGTGTCAAAACCCCTGAAATCCACCAGCAATACATTGACCACATTTTTTCCTTTGGCGAGTACATAGGAATAATCACCATAGAAATCACTGATATTTGTCGTTGTTGGTTCATGCAGAACACGAAGAGCGACCATGGACAGTAAAACGCCAAAAATGATAGCGACGACGGCGTCACGAATGACGGTGCGTCGATTTGCCAGATTCAAGAACGAAGGGAGTTTAAAGAGTACCAACACAAAGAGTACCACCGTTAGGGTGTCGATGGTGAATTGCGTCATCGCTAGATCCGGTGCACTGTAAAACACGAAAATAAGACATATGGCATAACCTACAACACTGGTTGCAACTACGGCTGTCAATCGGGATGAAGTGCGGATAGTCAATACAATAGCACCGATCAGAATGCAGACTGTGGTGACTTCGTAGAAACTCACGGGAGATAGCGTATCCCATTTGATATGGAGCGGGCCACCTAGGTACAGCTGATAAGCAATCAGCAATTCAGCAAACAAGATAATTTTTAATAAATACGAACGCAAATAACCGTTGTGCATTTTGTTTGTGAAGAAGGCAGAGAATAAAACAATTTCCTGCGCAGCTAACTGGATGATATATTCAGGAGAAATCCTATTGAAATTTGCAATCCAAGCCAATTTTTTCTCGCTGGGCCTGTTTGTGAAATAAAGCAACGTACCAGCGGCAATTGTAATAGCGCTTAGTAGCAGGATTAAATTAAAGCCATGCCAGATTTTCAGGTGAAATGTTTCGGGTTTTGCGAGTATACTTGTTACGGTAGGTCCAGCAATCCATTCGCCGACAAGTCCTGGGATGCACCCAAAGACAACTCCTAATATAGCTAAAAGTAGAGGTGGGATCCACATGGCTTTATAGGGCAGGTGGATTGTATTAAATTGCTCGGGTAGCTTACCCACAAAAGGTTTGATGCCGGCCATAAATCCAGCAGAGACCAAGAGTATATTTGTTACTACTGCAGCGACGGTCAAATAGAGAAATAAATCGGGTGTGGCATGTAGTGTTGCCTCGTAAATCAGATCCTTTCCAATAAATCCAAATGTAAGTGGAATACCTGCACTGGAAAGTGCCGCTAGGAGACCTGCGATAGCGACAGGCATTAATACCTTGCGTAGCCCCCGCAAGACTGTAAGATCTCGCGTTCCCGTTTCATGGTCTATAATCCCCGTAATCAAGAATAATGCGGCTTTATATAGGGCATGTACGAGTATAAAGACACTTGCAGCGATAATAGCATCCTTGGTACCGAGTCCCAATAAGAAAACCAAAATACCGAGGGCGGATATGGTTGAATAAGCGAGTACTCCCTTGAGGTCTGTTCTGAAAAGCGAATGGAATGCGGCATAAAGCATCGTGAGGCCACCAATGGCCATGAGGGAATACATCCAGATCGGGTTGCCCCCTAGTATCGGTGAAAAACGGGCCAAAAGGTAGATTCCGGCCTTTACCATGGTTGCCGAATGTAAGTAGGCTGACACAGGTGTTGGCGCCTTCATAGCACCGGGTAACCAAAAATGGAAAGGGAATTGTGCTGATTTCGTAATCGCTCCAAGTGCTACGAGGCCAAAGACCAGGGGAAAGAGTGGATGTTGCTGAATGATTGATACTTTGCCGATGAGTGCTGTAATATGGTAAGTACCGGCAATATTACCCAGCAAAATAAAACCTGCCAGTAGAAAAAAACCACCCAACCCAGTAATGGATAGTGCAGTCAGTGCGCTTTTGCGCGAATCATTTTTGTCATTGTTAAATCCAATGAGAAAAAATGAGCTGATCGAGGTCAGTTCCCAGAAGATAAACAATAGTAACATGTTGTCCGACAGGACAAGCCCCAGCATAGCCGACATAAAAAGGCAGAGGTAGCCAAAGAATCGATCGATATACCGATGACCTTTGAGATAGGCATTCGCATAAAAGAATATACAGGATCCGATCCCAGTAATCAATAAGGCGAAAAGTAGCGACAGTCCATCTAATTTAAAATCCAGATTGATGCCTAAGGAGGGCACCCACGATGTTGATTGTACGAAATAGGAGCCTTGACCAATAGGTACAATATATTGCGTAAAGTATAGAAATAGAAGTACCGGTAAGAATGCGAGAATAAAACCCCATTTGGTTTTTAGGAATCGACCAAATGGAACAATAAGGCTCGATGTTATTAGTCCTGAAAGAACAGTAAATAGCATGTAGTCTTTGTTTTAATTTTTAACCTTCTACATTTCATCGTTGCCAATGCTTATATGGCGATGAAGGTTTTTTGAAAGTTTACAATATAGTAAAAAAAAGCGAAAAAATGCTAGTTTTTGACCGTTTTCTCTCTCTATAAATGATAAAAGCAGGAATTTTGTTTTGTTTGTCGGAAAAAAAACAAAACTAGTTTAGCAATTTAGAGATGAATAAATTCGGGTTTAGAATTATTATTTGGGATTGACAAAAAAAAAGAGCATTTTTACGATACAATTATTAAACATCCTCAATTGGATGTGTTTTTTACCCTAAATAATCTCATCTATAAAAATAATAGAATCAGAGTGTGGAAGAGATCTAACTATGCAGAAAGAAGAAGTATTGTTTAAGACACACTATAATGGACTTTGCCATTTTGCTTGGAAGATTGTGGGTGACCTTTCTCTAGCAGAAGATCTGGTACAAGACTCTTTTATTGCTTATTTCAAAAATACTGATCATGTCAGTGATAATGAGATTGCAATAAAGAACTATCTCTATAGTTCTGTGCGTTTCGCTTGTTATAATCATATCCGTCATGAAAAGGTCCGTCAAAAATATTGGAATGTTGTAGGTTTTACCGAAGAAGATAATACGGCGCTTGAATTGAATATGATTCACAGTGAGGTCATTCAGGAAATATATAAAATTATTGAGGAAATGCCTTTTGCCTGTCAACAAGTTTTTCGGCTTGGTTATCTTGAAGGTTTATCCAATCTTGAAATTACACGGGAGCTGCAAATTAGTATCAATACTGTAAAAACACAAAAGAAACGCGGCATGAAAATGTTACTCAAACGTTTGAATCCCGAGTTTATACCCCTTATTATATTTTTGTTAAAAAATATTTAAATTCTTGTCACCCTTTTCTTCGTCTTAAGTTTCTTTATGGTAATTGATGAAAGAAAACACAAGACATATCACTGATTTAATACAGAAATTCCTTTGTGGTCAATTGACAGCAGAGGAACAAGTGCAGCTTGATGAATGGCTCAACGCCAGTTCACAAAATAAGCAGCTTTTAGAGTCCTTCCGAAAAGCGGAAAATATAGCAGAAGATTTGGCCGTTATTCGGCAGTTGGATGTAAATCAGGCATGGGAGCGGTTGAAAAATAAAGAATCCAACAGTGCGAGATCTTTCCGGAAATGGTCTTTAAGCATTGCAGCATCTATTGTATTCTTGTTAGGTGGTTTTCTATTATGGAGAGGTGATTTTGCCTCATTCTTTTCGGGCGATAAAAGTGTAATAGTTTCAAAAAAGCAAGATATTGCTCCTGCTACAAGTGGTGCAGTATTAGTGCTGGCTGATGGCTCCAGGCTCTCTTTGAATAGTGATTCCACGAAAACCTTGACTAAAAACAATAATCTAATCGGGAACAGCAATGAGCTGATCGTTAAGCAAACAGATCAAGCGATCCCATTGCAGTATAATTCTTTGATTGTGCCAAAAGCAAGTTTCTATAAGATGACTTTGGCTGATGGCACAAAAGTTTGGGTAAATGCGCTATCGCAATTGAAATTTCCTGCGCAGTTTTCACCGAAAGAACGTAGAGTCTTTTTGGATGGAGAAGCCTATTTCGAGGTTGCCCCCAAGTCAGATCAACCTTTTATTGTGGAATCGAAAGGTAATGAAATTAAAGTGCTCGGAACGCATTTTAATATTAATTCTTATTCGGATCATGTTCGAACAACTTTAGCAGAGGGGAGAGTGGAGGTACGTCAACATGATCAACGGGTAGAATTATTTCCTGGTGAATATGCTTCTTCTTTTAAAGACAACTTAGTTAAGGGAAAAGCAGATCTGGCCCATGATCTTGCTTGGCACAATAATGAGTTTTATTTCAAGAAGGAAACGATTACGAATATTGCACATCAACTATCACGTTGGTATGATCTCGATGTTACATTCCGAGGAGATGTGCAGTTGGACAAGGAGTATACCGGAAGTATCGAGCGTGATGTAAAACTGTCTCAAGTATTGGAGATGTTATCCTATGTCAGTAACCTAAGATTTGAAGTAGAAGGCAATAAATTGATTATTGCTACCAAAAGTTAAGGATTAACAATTTATAAAAAAGAAAATAGCGCGCCTATGATAAAATAATACATCAAAAAGCAATGACCTAAAAAAGAGAACAGGAATGTTGCAGCATCCCTGTTCAGAAAAAGATGCGATCATCAGGTCCTAAATCTAAAAATGAACAATTAAATCCCAATTAACCACAAAGTGTAAATGTATGAATAACTTACCACTTAGCAAAAGGTGGAGCTTGATCCCTCAAGACCCACGATTTTGCAAACCATTACGTATTATGAAAATTAGTACATGTCTTCTATTCGCATTTGTGACGGGTGTGCACGCTAAGAGCACGGCACAAAAAGTCACGTTGAATATGAAAAATGCACGTATTGAAGAAGCATTGTCTGCCATCTCCAAGCAGTCCCATCTACGTGTTTTATATAGTGAAAATCTGAATACTAAAGCACGGATCTCTGTGAACGTTAAGGATGCGTCCGTTGAGGAAGCATTGAATGCTGTCTTGAAAAGCAATAATATTGAATACAAAATTATTGCTAACACCATTTCGGTCAACAGTAATGCAAAGAATATCAGCATGACAGTCCCATTGGCTATTCAGCAATCCGTTTCAGGTACAGTCACTGATAAAAATGGAAAGGGATTAAGTGGCGCTACTGTAACTGTAAAGGGAACTTCTATTTCGACGCAAACAGATGATTCAGGGCACTTTAGGATTAATGCCTCTTCATCTGCGGTTTTGGTCGTTCGCTATGTCGGGTTTGGAACCAGGGAAATTTCCATGGCTGGTAAGTCAACTATAAATATTGTACTTACAGCTAATGATCAAAAATTGGATGAAGTCAATGTGGTTGCCACGGGGTACCAAAATTTGGATCGTAAATTATTCACAGGCGCTTCATCGAAGATCGATGCGAAGGAGGCTGAACGTGCAGGGGTTCCGGATATTTCTCGTATGTTGGAGGGACAAGCGGCTGGTGTTTCTGTTCAGAACGTGTCTGGTACTTTTGGTGCGGCACCTAAAATTCGGGTACGTGGTGCAACCTCATTGACTGGAGATAACAAACCATTATGGGTAATTGACGGTGTCATCCTGGATGAGGCGGTCAATATCTCCAATGAGGCATTGTCAACAGGGGATGCAAATACGCTATTAGGTTCTTCTGTAGCAGGTTTAAATCCAGATGATATTGAGTCGATCACTGTATTGAAAGATGCTGCTGCCACAGCCATGTATGGTGCTGCTGCAATGAACGGTGTTGTGGTCGTAAATACGAAAAGGGGACGTAATACAGATGGTGTTGTCAATTTTAATTATTCAGGAAACTTCACCACCTATATTAAGCCTAATTACAACCAATTTGATATCATGAACTCAGCGGAGCAGATGCAATTGATCATTGATATGGAAAACAAAGGCTATTTAAATCATTCACAGGTTTCTCGCTCCCCAACTGGAGGTGTCTTTAACAAGATGTATAATCTGATGTATGATTATGATCCTTCTACTGATTCGTATGCTTTACGCAATGATGCTCCCTCTCGGTATCAATTTTTGCAGCGCTATACCAATGCAAATACAGATTGGTTTGACTTACTTTTTAAGCAGTCCCTTGTTCACGATCACTCCCTAAGTATGTCTACAGGGACGGCTAAAAGCCAGACCTATGCATCTACTAGTTTTATGAATGATTCTGGTTTTACGTTGGGGAATTCTGCGAAGCGTTTTACTGCGAATGTCCGTAATAATTACAAAATCAATGATAAATTGAGTACCGAATTTATCTTCCAAAGTAATATTAGGGATCAGCGTACTCCAGGAACATTAAATAGAGTTTCGGATGCTGTGTATGGTAGCTATTCTCGTGATTTTGATATTAACCCATACTCTTATTCGCTAAATACGAGTCGTATTATAACCGCTTACGATGAAAATGGAAAACTTGAGTATTTTAATAGAGACTACGCACCATTCAATATCCTTAATGAACTCGATAATAATTATATCAAGTTAAAATTGATGGATATTAAGGTTCAAGCTGGTATAACGTATAAAATTTTACCTTCTCTGACTTATTCTGCAAATGGGATGTATCGTTATTACAACTCCGAAAGACAGCATATGATCACAGAAAATGCGAATCTTTCCAAAGCATATCGAGCAAACCAGGATCAAACAGTAAATGCGGGAAATAGGTTTTTGTACGCGGATCCAGATTTCCCCAATACGGATAAATATGTGATTTTACCCAATGGAGGATTCTTTAATGTTGCCAATAATAATATGATCAGTTATTATATGCGTCACAATTTAGAATACAATCAAAAATGGAATGATCATACATTAAATTTATTTGGAACCTACGAGCTTCAGTATGCGGACAAACAAAATCATGATTTTAATGGTCCAGGAATAGAATATGGCAATGGAAATTTAGTAATGCCTACCTATCGCTATTACAAGTATGCGATTGAAAGTGGTAACGTTCCTTTTTCAATGGCTTATAATTATGATCGAAAATTGGCCTATGCACTTCGAGGTGCTTATAATTATAAGGATAAGTATTCATTCAACTTTACGACACGGTATGATGGCTCAAATAAAATGGGACATTCTACTGTTGCACGTTGGTTGCCTACCTGGAATTTATCGGGAGCATGGGACATTGACCAGGAAAATTTTTTCAACCGTGAAAATAAAATTCTCTCTTCAGCACGCTTAAGAGCAACTTATGGTCTTGTGGCCAATATGGGAAATGCGTCAAACTCCTCTGCTGTATTTTATAATGCGGTGGCATATCGACCTTACGAATCGGAGAAAGAAGGTAAAATTAATATTGACGGCTTAGAAAATTCAGAATTGACTTGGGAAAAGATGTACGAATTGAATATTGGTACTGACCTAAGCTTTTTAAATCGTCGAATTGATTTGAACTTTGATTATTATAGAAGAAACATTTTCGATTTGATTGGGCCTATTCGAACATCGGGTATTGGAGGTCAGTTCGAAAAACTGGGTAACTATGCGGATATGAAGGGGCATGGTGTTGACATTCAACTAGGCGGATATCCTTTTAAAGATCCGCAAGGTTTTACTTGGCGGACCCAGTTTACCCTAGGCTTTAATAAAACAGAAATTACAAAACTTGATGTGACACGTAACATCTGGAATTTAGTTTCTGCTGAAGGTGGGGCCAAATTAGGAAAGCCACATCGTGGCTTATATTCTATCGATTTCGACAAGCTTAACGCAAGAGGTGGGTACCCTATGTTTATCGGTACTGACGGGACACCAGGTGCTACGTATTTTTGGCTGCAGGACAATGAAACTGATTTCTTAAAATATGAAGGCCCTGTAGACCCTACAATAGCGGGTGGATATTATAACCGATTAGAATATAAAAATTTCAATTTGTCCTTTTTAATGAAATTTGCTTTTGGTAATAAGGTTCGTTTGCAACCGAGTTACTCTTCATCTTATTTGGATATGTATAATGTATCGAAAGATCTGATCAATAGATTTTTATATCGTGGTGATGAGTATCTGACTGTGATTCCTTCGACTTTGGATCCTTTGTCGGCAGAATTTGATGTAAAGAATGCTTTGGGGGAAAGAAATGCGGCAAATTATACCTACAATGCTTACAACTATTCATCCGAGCGTGTGGCAAAAGGCGATTATATTCGTTTGTCACAAATTTCTATTGGATACAACGTTCCAAAAGAATTGGTCTCACGTATTAAGTTCAGAACGGCGCAGTTTAATCTTGTAGGGAATAATTTATGGTTATTATACTCAGATAAGAAGTTAAACGGAGTTGATCCAGAGTTTTATAGTAATGGTGGAGTTGCTCTTCCTGTACCAAAGCAAATTACATTATCTGTGAAGTTGGGATTCTAAAAATATAAATCATGAAATTAAATACTATCAAATATATTCTTTTATCCTCTGCTTTTTTGTTCAGTGGATGTAGCAAGTATCTTGATCAAGAGCCAGATATGCGTGCTCAGATCAATACTGTAGATAAAGTCAAACGATTGGTTGCTTCAGCCTATCCTGGGCGAAATTCTTTGGCTATGGCTGAAACGTATTCGGACAATGTCGAAGACAAAGGTGTTGGCGATTTGTATCAGCCAGTCCCTGCTCTTTATGAGTGGAAAGATATTATCGGCGACGATACGGATTCTCCAACCGCCTATTGGAATTCGTGTTATGAGGCAATTGCAGCCGCTAATCATGCACTGGATGCTATTGAGAAAAGTGATTTTGGAGCAGATGTTTTGCCTTATAAAGGAGAAGCACTGGTTGCTCGTGCTTACTGTCATTTTATGCTTGCCAGCTATTTTGCAAAAGTATATGACCCAAAATCGGGAGCTAATAATGATTCTCCGGGTGTACCCTATGTGAAAGAACCTGAAACGGTGCTTATAAAAAAATATGATAGAGGAACTGTTAAATCGACTTATGATAATATCCGTCAGGATCTGGAGGAAGGACTAGCATTATTGGACCAAGGAAAAGGTGTTTGGGATGTCCCTAAATACCATTTTACACCTGAAGCCGCTCATGCTTTTGCCACACGTTTCTACTTGTTTACAGGAGAATGGCAAAAAGTAGTGGATAATGCCAATAAGATCTTCGGTGGTAATTTTACGGGTAAATTAATCCCTTATAATTCCACGTTCAAGACATTAGGCTTTGAGTCCGTTCGTACCGAATTTGCCAAGGCCGAACAGCCCTATAACTTATTGATTAATGAAACTTATAGCGGTTACCAAAGATGGTGGAACAATCGTTATGCGATGGGGATAAATGTATTTCAAAATATTTATAATGGTATGACGGCTACTGGAGCTAAGCTGTATAACTTTGGTGTAAGTTATGGCGCGCCGCACTATACCACCTATCTGTGGAAAGAGTTTTGGTATGTGACCAATCCAACCGCCAATACAGGTTTTCCAATGTTAATGGTACCCGTATTGATTACTGATGAGGTATTATTGAATCGAGCAGAAGCTTATGCTGAATTGGGGAATACCAATGGTGCTTTGGCTGATCTTAATTTGTTTGCCAGCAATAGAATCAATAATTATAATCCCAATACCTATGCTGTAACAGTTGCGAAATCCAAGGATTTTTTTGGTGTGGCTGATGAAAAGGAAGCGTTGATTGAAACAACATTACAGTTTAAGCAAGTTGGCTTTATGTCGATGGGTCTCCGTTGGTTTGATATTATACGTAAAGGATTAACTGTTAAACATAATATGATTGGCAATGATGAGCGTGAAACCATTCTAGAACTTAAACCTGAAGATCCGAGGAGAGTCTTTCAAATTCCACAAGAAGCGAAGTTAGCAGGTGTCGAACTAAACCCAAGATAAATCATGAAAACAATTGTTAAAATATTTACAGGAGTTAGTCTGATCGGATTAATCTTTGCCTGTAATAAAGAAGATAAACTAAATTACACACTTCAGAACTACGATACATTTGTTCCGGGGGCGATTGATGAATGGATTACTAAAAATCTGACAGATCCCTATAATATTGAAGTCGTTTACCGCTACCAGCGTAATATGCATGACGTAAACAAAAATATATCTCCTGCAGATGAATCGAAAGTGATTCCACAAATGGATATTGTGAAAAAGGGATTTTTGGAGGTATACAATAAAATTGGCGGATCAACTTTTATTAAAACCTATACACCCAAGCAATTCGCATTGTTTGGTTCTGGAGACTATGATCCAGATGGTTCTGTGAAAGGAGGAACAGCTGATGGTGGGCGCCGGATAACACTCTATGGATTAAACGGACTTAATGAGAATAATCCTAATTCAGTAGTTGGAAATTTACAAGTGATCCATCATGAATTTACTCATATACTAAATCAAACACGCTTTATACCAGTCGATTTTGAAAAAGTATGTGTTGGAGATTATTATTCCAATTGGACTGCGCAAGAAAATACGCAAGCGGCGGCGAGAGCACTTGGATTTATCACGCCATATGCCCGTAAAAATATCGGTGAGGATTTTGCCGAAACGTTGTCGCATCTAATTGTTGGAGGACAGTTATACTATGACCAGTTTGCTTATCAATCTGATTCAATTCCCTATGTTAAGTTAAAGCAAAAAGAGACCATTGTGCGGGACTATATGAGTAAATATTTTAATATTGATGTCACTCAATTACAAATGGAATTTCAAAGGGTGATGGAGGAGCAGTACAAGAGTAAATCTTATAGTTTTTTGACGGCTGTAACGAACAAGACCATTACTGAAACCATCGATATGGATATCCGATCAAGCTGGGGACAGGAAAATGTCTTATCAACTAAGCAGATTGAATTATTTACTCCTATTCTAGATGGATTTGGAAGTTATCAGGTTAAAGGGATACAGTTAAAGATGCTTAGTGCGAGCAAGATGACCTTGTCCATTCCATTTGGCAATAATACTGATACCTGGAATGCTTTATATGATTTGGATATTATTAAGATCGATAATGAGAGTTACAAGATAAAATTGTCTACTGTACAAGGGGCTGATGCAGGCTACGGATACGGTAATTTTTCTTACATAATAAGTGATGTAAAACCTCTGTTAAATTATTTAGAGAGCACAAGCTTTAAATTCTCCTGGAGCATAAACGGTGTACAAACACCACTTAATTATTTGAAATTTGTAAGTATCCAGGATTTAGCAAACCCTCAGTTTGGTCTCACGGGTAAGGTCTCAACTAAGAAATATTAATCATATTACCAATTCTATTTAGAATGCCACTTAATAAAGAAGGTGAATTTGGAGTAACAAACTCCGTATTATGGATTGGAAATTAAAAAATATGTATAGATGAAAAAGATATTTTATTTTATATGTTTTGTATTACTCGCAATGAGTTGTACAAAATCAAAAGAAGTCGAACTGGAGTTGGGGTCTGATCCAGACTCTCGAATCTCTGATACTCTTTCGTATGTTAGGAAAACATTAGTTGATGCACCATATGGATGGAAAGCAAGTTTAACGACAGAGTATTCTGGCGGCTATGGGTTTTACATGCAATTTGGCGATAACGATCGCGTAAAAATGGTTGCCGATTTAAATGATGCAACTTCTTCGGAACTCAAAGAATCTACTTTTCGGGTCCGTCAAATTATGGCGGCGACCCTGTCATTTGATACCTATAACTATCTCACCATGCTACAGGATCCAAATCCGGGAACATATGGAGGTCAGGCTGGTAAAGGAATGGGAAGTGATGTTGAGTTCGATTATGTTAAAACTCACGGAGATACTTTGTTTTTTGAAGGAAGAAAGTTTCAAAAGCCTTTAATTTTGGTAAAGGCGAACGAATCAGAAGCAAGTAAATATATTGCGAAAGATTATCTGAATACGATTACAAAAAATAGGACATTTTTTAAGAAGAACCCATTGACCTCCATTGTCGTTGACGGGGTAGAAGCAGAAATAGCATTTGGTTTTAGTACGAAAAAGATGTCTGTGGTTGTTGCTAATTCAGATGGTACATTTTCTTCTTCGTTTGCAGATTTTTGTAGTACGATTGATGGACTAGAGATTGTTGGCGGAGCGCTATTAAGTAATGCTAAAATAGAACGTTTTATTTGGAAGGATGAAAATTCGATTGTTGGAATCGACAGCGGAGGTAAAGAATATCCTGTGAAAATTAATTCTTCTTCTGTTATTCCTTATATTACAGCATTGGGGACTAGTTTTTCAATCATTACTATTCCAGATGTTACAACCTTTAACGGGTGGAGTACAGATTTTATCGCAAGGAAGGCGTCAACAAAGGCAGGTATCGGTCGATGGAATATTGGTGGCCAGACCCTTATTTTAAATACGACAGATTTTAAATTTCAAGTTGTGAACAACAAGATGGCTGTTGTATTTAACATTAAATATGGCGAAAACAGAACGACATTGACGTACAATTATACGTATACAGTAGAAAACGGCAAATTTAAATTTACACCTAGTGGAACGCCAGGCGGTAATGAAGGTGCACTTTATAATGATGTACGCTATTTACTTCAAGAAAGAATCAACACCGATACATTTGAATTAGATTATTTTGTAAATCCTGAAACATTTGAGGTAATGTCTCAATTTAAAAGCATTGAACATCCTGATTTCTATTTTACTGGACAAAATAATTAATAACATCTTGATTTAATATTAGGTTCGATGCAGTATGTCGAACCTAATATCCTATTATCCGCATGAAGTGCGTATAGGATTACTAATATAGGATTATGTTAAAATATCACGGAATAATATATTTTTTCTTTCTAAGTCTATTTGCTTGTGAAAGGAATCAAAAGGTGGATCTTACCGGAAGTCTGGAAGTCAAGCCGCCGTTTTATTTTGATTTATATGAGATGGAAAGTGGAAGTAAAGTTATCGCAGACACGCTATATAGCGACACCTTCAAGATAAAGCTTGATAAACTTCCAAAAGGAATCTATCAAATCGTTTTTTCCTGGGAGAGGGATGTGGTGAAGCCACAGGAGATCGAACGATTTGCCCGTCAACCTGAACTTGGTATACCAAAATATTATTTGTCAGCCACATTTTGGTTAGATGCAAAAGAGTCAAATAATTATACATTGTTACTGGACAGTACTTATCAACAATCGGAGCTAGAAGAATTATTGTTGGCTAAGAATGGGAGTGAATCAATTAAAATTGCAGTAGTATCCGATGGAGCAAACAACAAGTTATATAATAGATACTTAGCATTAGTAGATCGTTATAGGGCTAAAAATCGACATCAAAAAGATAGTCTTCAACAAGTAGTGGCACATTATAATGATCTTAAATTATTCGAGGATTCAGAGCGATTAAACGCGCTCTTAGCAAAAGATTGGTTGCCAAATGTTAAAACAGCACTGTTACGTGAAGAAATAAATTTTATGAAAGATAATATAGACAGCGAGGTCATTCCTCCAATCTACCATATTCAGGTTAATACGAAAGAAGATTTCGAACAATATCGTGAAGTCTATAATT
Source organism: Sphingobacterium sp. HSC-15S19 (assembly GCF_050433745.1). Classification (NCBI taxonomy): domain Bacteria; kingdom Pseudomonadati; phylum Bacteroidota; class Sphingobacteriia; order Sphingobacteriales; family Sphingobacteriaceae; genus Sphingobacterium; species Sphingobacterium sp. HSC-15S19. The sequence continues at coordinate 153,465 of NZ_JBNPWQ010000013.1, read as the reverse complement.
TGTTTCCGCTTTCAGTTAAGCAAAATTTTACCGTTTGGAATAAAAGTAACTGACCTAGCAAACTATTGATTATGAAAGAAGTATTTAATACCCACATACCCTTCGGTAGTTATATATGGGGGGCTGGGATGATTATATTTATTGCCATGGTATCATATGGTGACTTGGAGCAAGGACTTTACACTGGGGCACTTTTGTTGTTTTTGGTATTTGCATTAACCTGGTATTTCACTTTCTTCTATAAACGTTATTGGATTGAAGACAATAAACTGTTTATTAAAAGTATCTGGGGAACCGATTCTGTTGAAGTCAACTCCATGCGCAAAGTTGAAGCTGATAAGGTGTTTTGGTTTGGATCGATGAGGTTCACCGTTTTAAGGCCCTATAGGAGGGGAATGATCCTGCATTATAATGTGATTGATGATATATTCGTTGATCAGGAAAATCCGACGGAATTTATTGATAAATTGCGGCAGATTGCGCCAAGCATCGATGTTATCGAAGGTAGATAGTTTGCTTTTTATAAAAATACGTGAATACTAATTGAGGTTTCATTTCCTTGGGCAAAGGTTTTGTAAATATTCCTTTCCATGTAATGAATTGGCCCCTTCAGTTGTCCTAATTAAAGTGCAAAAGTGTTTGCCTTAATTAATATGAACCAAATTGTAATTTTTATGAAGTATTTTTTTAGTGCCCTTTTATTTGTTTTTGCAGCTCCATTATTCGCGCAACAAAAAAACAATCAAACTAAACATCTGCCATTTGAGACGATCTATTTCGCTGGTGTTCAATTTAACAACGCTAGCAATCTAAACCGGATTTTGAAAGATCATAATACTGGAAAGGTGCCTGGGTTTGGGTGGAATGCTGGAGCTGGACTTGCATATAGGATCAAACAAACCCTCATTGGCGTGAATTTTAGCCTTTCGACAAGCAGTAAAAATGACAATACAATGAACACAGGAGATTTTACGCTATATGTATCTACCAATGCGATACGAACAGGCAGATTGATCCTTAGTCCGCAGCTGGGAGTCGGTACGCAGTCCACTACTTTTACTGTTCAAAAGAAGAATCTAAATGGAGGATTTGAGGATTTTTTGACAACGCAGTCCAACCAAACAAAAATGGAACATGATGCTGCTATTGTCGATTTAAGTGTTACGTTGAAAACATCGAATTCCGAACGAACTAGCTTTCGTCCTGAATGCAGAGTAGGTTATAAATCTTCTATTACAAAAAATGAATGGAAAGTCGTAAATGCTGCAATTTCGAATGCACCGAAGGATAGACTGGGACATTTCTATGTGCAATTAGCTTGGGGTATTGGACGATAGAAAAGTTAAATTTTAAATATTTCTGTAGTTACCACTTATAGATCTTTATGAAAACACACCGCAAATTATTTTTTATCTACTGCCAGATCATGTTAGTAATCATACTCAGTCAGCAACTTATTGACGTTTACTTTCGAGATGAAGTGACAGAATTTACCGTCGGTAGAATAGTTGCAACATGTGTGTATTTGATAGTAGGGGCGTTGTTGCTCACATTCGTGGAAATTAGGACTAAAAAAGTTAAATAATTTCGGATCTTTAAATATATCAGTTGTTATAACAGGATCTGAAATCTTGAAAAACATAGCAAAGCAGACTATTTAACCAAAACAAATGATGAAAAGATTATCATTTCTTGCTCTCCCGACCAATTTTTTATTACTAGGCTGTCAGAAAGGAAAAGAAGATATAAATCCGTTGCTGAAAAGGACCTATCAACATTCTAATTTGTTCCCACTTAAAGCTCGGCAAGAGCCCGCTGTTTGGAATAAAAGTTAACTACTCCTCGTTTCTAATTTTTGAGCTTCTTTTGGACAAAACGCCGACATTCAATTCTGTCACAATAAATAGGAGTGCGATCCAAATGGTTAAATGGTGACTATCCTTTATACCTATAACCAATAAAAGGAAAGAAAATATTATTTTAAGCCATCGACCTATAGATATTTCGACGATAGTGGTTGTCGTAAAAAATTGATAAATCTTTAATAAAATTGTGTTCATTTTGTAATTTAATAATCGATTTAAGTGTTCTATTCTTTATGGAATTGTTTTCATTGCTAGAATTTTAATCTATTAAAGATAAGTCTATATAGAGAATAAATCAGAATTGCAATAGCACAGATATCAACTAATGTTACTGATATAATTTTCAGTATTTCAGCATCTCGATGTATTAGGATATGCTGAGGCATTTGGCTGAGTAAGAATAGAGCAGTAATAATGTTCAAAACTAATGACAATGGGGATTTCCCGTTTAAGTATGTTTTCATCATTCTGATTATTGTATTATAGGTTTAAATTTGGCATACTTAAAGATAGTTATTTTTTTTGAAATGAAGCTATATTATCTGACTTTCTAACGGTGCTGTGATTGTAATTGCAAACTCTAACTTCTATATTAGATAACGACGTATTTGACCGAAAAATGATGAAAAGATTATTGTTTATTATTCCCTTTGTTGTTTTCTTTCTAGGATGTAAGAAAGAAAAAGACGATGGTAATCCTTTCTTAGGAGAATGGGAAATCAAGACTATCTATATAAAGTATAGCGACCCGGTTGCTGGACTAAAAGAGTAAACAACGGACGTGAAAACATTTTTGACAAAGAATGGCTATTACCCATCGACCTATAAAGGACTGCTGTTTTATGCTGTTGATAGTGCCGCATTGATAACATCGGAGATATTCACGCTGCCCAACGATGATGGGCACCTATATGAGGACCCGGACAAACCTGATAGCGAAAGCAAAACCACCGATAGGATAAGAGCGAGCTATAAGGTCGAAGGCAATACCATCACTTTTCAATTGGAACCATTACCAGTCTCGCAGAAGTTAACTTATCGTTATGCTTTCGTGAATGGTTTTCTTGAACTTACTGTAAAAGATATTGATAGCGAGTTGGACGGAAAGCCTGTGATCCATAAAGAAGTATGGACATTGCGGAAAAGAAATTAATAGTATAACTTCGCGTATTGCCTAATTTTTGAAAATCGATTAAAGCTCCAATGAAACGAATCATTGTCATCCTGTTGATTAGTATTATAAATGCAGTTGCCTTGCAAGCGCAGCAAAAAAACAGGCCATTTCATTTAAGAAATCTGTTAAGTTCTTTGAACAAGCTAAATATGGCAAGATAAGCCTATACGACGCGAGAGAGATAAAAGATAATCTCGGCGTGATACAGGTCGGTATGATGAACGCAAACCGGTTGCTGGTGGCGGACCATCACTGGAAAAGCAATTGCAGAGCCAATTGATCCATATCTCATAAATAATTTAAATCGATGAAAAAGAATCTAATACTTATTACCATTAGTAGTTTAGTGATAATGGGATGTAGCAAAGAAAAGGACGAGTTAAATCCACTTTTGGGCGATTGGAAAATTAAAAGTATTTATATGAAACACACAGATCCTGTTAATGGCTTAGTAGAGGAAACTGCAGATGTGAATAAATTTCTGTCTGAACGAGGTTCTATCCTACGTTAGTTAAGGAAATACATTTCTTCGATAAATATAGTGTGATATTTATAGCTCCTGAACGTGGTAGTGTTTTCTCAATTGGTGAAAAATATCATATTCAAGACCCGGGCCAGTCACTTGAAGAATCAAGAGGTACCTTCGGATTGGAAGGTAATTTTATCAATGTTCAGTTCAAATATGATGGTGGACAATCAAATTCCAAATACCGTTATGCTCTTGACAAGGGAGGACTTCAATTGATAACAAGGGATATTGATCAAAAAGTAGAGGGACGACAGGTAACCCATAAAGAAATTTGGTTTTTGGAGAAATGAGATAACAAAATATTGCAGAGCCATTCTTTCGGGAATAGCTTTTTTCTTTCTAATTCCAAGATGGTGTAACGAAATTTAATTTGTCAATAATTTGTACGTATCTTTGTACAGATAAAAGTACTTGTTATGTTGATTGCTAGTGTATCTGATTTCCGGAAAGACATAAAACGCTATCTGGATAAGGTTTCCAAAAACTTTGAAACCTTAATTATTAATCGAGGTAAAGATTCGGGTATTGTTGTTATGTCGCTTGAAGAATATAATTCCTTGATGGCAACAAACCGTGAATTATCTTCCCGAACAAATGAACTGCGTCTTGATGCAGCGATTGAAAAGTTGAAAGCTGGAAAATCGTTTGAGAAGCAGTTGTCGGAGGAGTAATATGAAGTATGTTTTCGTGGATGAATCTTGGGAAGATTATCTGTACTGGCAACAGACAGATAAGAAGAAACTGAAAAAGATCAACGAACTGTTGAAAGATATCGCAAGGACCCCATTCGAAGGGTTGGGTAAGCCCGAACCCTTAAAACATAAGTATTCCGGATTCTGGTCACGTCGCATTGATGAAGAACACCGATTGATCTACAAATACGAGGAAAACCAAATTCTAATTGCTAAATGTAGGTTCCATTATGATTGAGTATATTGGAGCGTCTAAATCAAGTCGAGCCATACTTTCTCCCCTACATATCTTCCAATGACAAACACTGGGTTTCGATTTGGTATTTAGGAAACAATTTGTCTATTGTAAAATTTCATATTGATAACTACGCAGATCGGAAAAATTATGTTTGAAATGTAAGATCTACATTGTCAAGCTTGTTTAACAAATTAGAAGGGCTTATCAACGATATATTTAATCTGAAAAATTTGTGTAACAGCTATTTTTTACTGGATTTAGTAGTCAGTTTTTGCAGACTAGGACATGTAGATGCAGCAACTAATCTAGCTGTTTTTTAACTTTGATCAATCAATGTTCTTTCATAGACAATTGGATGAGACATCTTTCAATTTCTTTTGTATTGATATTTAGCTTAGTTTTGCTATAGGAGAACTGGCAAATTTAACGCCGAAAGAGAAGATGTCATACATATCAAACTTAGAACAAATACGTGTTTATAACGCTACGATTGCGTATGCTGAAAAGGAAGGTATGGAAAAAGGTTTAGAGAAAGGCAGATTGGAAGAGCGAGCCAAAGCTGAAGCTGAACAATTAGCTGATAAACTGAAATCGGCGTTGGAATTTAAGAAAATTGGTGTAGCTGTTGAGGATATAGCTAAAGCTTTAGGACTGACTATCGAACAGGTAGAGGTGCTGAAATAGAATTTTTTATTTATAAAATATTTTTGGAGCCATTCTTTCGGGAGTGGCTTTTTTTTGTATTTAGCCATCATAACCAGTTACCTAATTATGATGGCTGAGTTAAAATATATAAGCAAATATTTGAATCCCAGCACTGCAGAATCATTGATTATCGCCACCACTCAAAATTCTTTTGAGAGGGGAAGTGAAAATATGGAGGAGGAAGACTAAAGCTTTCGTTTATAGCATTAAAGAGGCGTATGTAGAGGTATAGTGTCTAAATATCGTGAAATATAAGATAAGTACCTGTTTTGGTTTTATAACTGCTTTGGTCAAGATAAGCAGGATAAAATAATCAATTGTTTTAACTATTGAGGAACTGGTAGTTACGGAGATGTTGGTACTATTTTAAGTGGATATTGGGATCGGTGAGTTTAATCTTTAATAGGTTCTGTTTTAATTAAAATTTCTTGCATATTTACGTTAGTCACTTCTGCAATCAATCTGAATTTAGATGGATCGGGATATACTTTATGATTCACCCATTCAGATACGGTCCCAATTGATACTCCCATTTTTTCTGCAAATTCATTGTTTGACATATTCTTCTCTGCTAAGATTGCACCGATCCTAAATACAGGTTCTTTCTTTTCCCTTGCCATAGAATACGAAAGTAATGTAAAATATAAGAAGATTAAAATCTCAATCTTTTGATTATCAAGTGATTTGTTTTGGTTTGGTCATAATTATTTATGATTTATTCATAAATAATTATGATTTTAGTTTAAAAATTATTATTTTTGAATCAGCGAACAAATCTTATTTTGTTCGTTTAATGGCGTAAAATATAGAGTCTCTCGTGCGAATTCCGAACATTTCATTGGACGAGGCAATAGGATTAGCGCCCATAATTTTATTTTGTGTATTTTTGTACACGCTATAGCGTTATGGGTCCTATTGTTTATCGGTCCAATGGCCCTCGGAAGCCAGCACGACGGTAGCTTAGGACCTTGCTATAGTGATAGGGCTGATCCGGAAAGACTCATCAATTATAGTAAATTGAAAGATGAGTATGAACAAAAAGCAACAATCAAAAAACATCATTGCGGCCCCCGAGTAGCTCGGATGGTCTGGACAAATAAGATTTGTCTTCCCTTGCCATGGAACGCGTAATGCCAATATATATACCTTTGTGACCCCTCAATCAAACGCGCTCTGGCTTCCCAGAATGAATTAATTTTTACTTATGTAACCTGAGCATAGTCAGGCCCCGTAAAAAGCTGATTTCGGCCGGAAAGGGACTCTATGTGCTTTAGGTTGCGGTTTGCAAGACTGAAATATGAACAGGATTTTGGCGATACAATTCGCTTTTGACCGTTTGATTTATGATGTTCACAAGGCCGATTACGACCCTATAAAGGAAATTGAGGCATTCTGGAATCACTATGCGCTGGAGGCTGTATCTACTAATACTTTGGGGCTATTGAATGTGTATGTTGATGGTGACGCGGAAAAAAATAGCTTTCTGAAAGATGAGGAAATGCAAGTTTTTGTAACCGCACTATGTCGGGCGCTGGTTGCTTATTGTATCGCCAACCATCGCAATATAGACCTCGGTAACATGCAACTGTCAACGGAAGCAAAAGAGCGTATTGTAAAAGAGCTGGAAATGAGCAAAAAAATCGTTGACTTTTTCGGTCGTTTATCGAAATAACCACTAACAAAAAAAATTATGAATACCCTTAAATTATTAGCCTTCCTAAGGCTTTATATCAGCTATATATTTCAAGTGCTTGCCAAACACTACTTAAGAAAAAGGCCTGTGCAAATCAAGCGAATGTTAAGGCCACTTTCTTCTGTCTTTTGCCTGACCAACTTCGCCCCAACTTCTGCCTTTTATGCTATTGGCTCCAAGTTTTCATCGGGATTTCATCGGGCCATACCGACCAAAACCCGATGCCGACCCGATGAAAATCCGATGAAATGTAGAAATTCGGCAGGTATTGGTCGGGTAATGCTCTGTTGCATCGCAGTAGTTTCTATGTTTAGTTTATCGGCTCAGACGCCCCGCAAGGACAGTGGGGCGGATGGGCTAAATAGCATCAAGCCATTACAGATCGGTGATACGATCCCAGAAGCATTATGGAAAATGCCGCTTGTTGTTATCAACCATCCAGATGGAAAGGAAACAATTTCTTTATCCGATTACAAGGACAAAAAGCTACTAATACTAGATTTTTGGTCTACCTGGTGCGGATCCTGCATCGCAGCTATGCCGAGGTTCCATATTTTAAATGATACGTTTGAGGCAGATTTGGAAATTTTGCCGATCAATAGGCAATCCAAACGGCATATCGAAACTTTTTCCAGAGGTAATAAGATATTGGATTCCCTAAGATTATATTCCGTTACAGATGCGGAAGCTGTTTCATTATTTTTTCCGCATAAAATGGTACCCCACGAGGTCTGGATCAAAGATAATATTGTCCAAGGAATCACATATGCTCGGGATGTCAATGAGGAAACGATCAAAAAGATTCTTGAAACCGGAGTCCTGAAGACCACCAGTAAAATAGATCAATTGGACTTTGACAGCAACAAGGCATTTTTGATTGATAATAACGGAGGTAGTGATTCTACTTTTAAGTACAGGAGCATTTTTACCCCATTTAAAAAAGGGATACCATCAAGAACAAGTATAGTTATTGGAGCAAATAGAGAAAAATGGCGCATATCGGCAACCAATATGGGTATATTGGGTCTTTTTGGACTGGCATTTCCTCAATTGAATCGCCTTCCACAGGAACAGTTAATCATCAATTTACCTAAAGACAAATTAAAGAAGCAAAAGGATGATGGGGTGTCAATTGACGCTTGGAACGCGAAAAATTTATATTGCTACGAACTCAATGTCCCTCCAATGGATAACGAGCAATGGCGGAAAATGATCAGGCAGGATCTCGAAAGATATCTTGCTATTATGGGCCGTATTGAGTATCGAAATGGTGTAGAATATTTTGTGCTAGAACAAGTTGAAAGAAAATACAATACTATAAAATAGTCGACAGATGAAACAGGTTTTATTTTTTTGCTTGCTGGTCTTTGGCTTCAGTATTTTGACGGTGAAAGGACAGCAACAGCAATATATTTTAGGAAGAGTAGTCGATGGATATACCGATGCTCCTTTGAGTCGGGTAAACCTACGGTCCCCGAACAATAAATTCAAGTTACAAACGGATAAAAATGGATATTTTAGGATGGACACACTTGTGACAGATTCGTTGATCCTATCACATTTGGGATATGAGGAAACTCGTGTTCAGATTTCCGATGGGAAACTGGTTAATGGAATATATCAGTACCATATACTAGCATCTTCCCGTCGCATGGATGAAGTAGTGGTATCAACAGGGTATCAGACTATTCCGAAAGAACGCTTGACAGGCTCATTTGATGTAATAGATAACGATCTACTGAATAGACAGGCGTCAACAAATATATTGGAGCATCTTGATGGGAACGCTAATGCTGTGTTATTTGATAAAAGGGGGCTAACAAATGACAATATTACAGTGCGGGGGGTGAGCTCGATCCATGCAACAACTTCCCCTTTGATAGTTCTGGATAATTTCCCTTATGATGGAGATATTTCCAATATAAATCCTAATGATGTAGAAAATATTACGATACTCAAAGATGCGGCAGCGGCCTCAATCTGGGGAGTCAGGGCTGGGAATGGTGTAATTGTAATAACGACAAAACGGGGAAGGCGTAATATGCCTCTCAAAGTGTCAGTAAATTCTAACTATACAGTAACGGAGAAACCCAAGCTATTTTACCAGTCTCGGATGTCTAGTTCTGATTTTATTGATGTTGAAAAATACCTTTTTGAAAATGGATTCTATGTAGGTGCTGAGAGTGATCCCGATAAATCCGCACTTTCTCCCATTGTCGAATTACTGATCAAGAAAAGGGATAATCCGGAGCAAGCGGCTGACATTGATGCCCAAATAGAAAAACTTCGTGTCAATGATGCACGCAGGGAATATTTTGATGGGGTATATCAGAAAGGACTTATGCGACAGTCGTCTCTTGCATTGCGAGGTGGAACTGATCGATTGTCTTATGCATTTTCGGTAGGATATGACCGAAATGACGGCAGTTTAAAAAGTCGTTATAAACGAACAACCCTGCGTTCGGATAATTCCTATAAAATTACAGACCACTTGGTATTTGAACTGGGGATGCAGTATATTTCTGCAGAAAACAAAGAAGGAATTACTCCCTACGACAATCTTTATTTTACCTCAGGAAAATATTTATTTCCCTATGCAAGGTTAACGGACGACGATGGCACTCCAATGGCAGTGAATAAAGATTATGAAGGAAGTTTCAAACAGGAAGCATTGGCAAAAGGGCTATTAGATTGGGAATATCGTCCAATGGAAGAGGTATCATTATTAAATAATAAGACAGTGAACAGTGAGCTGTTTGTTAATTCGGGAATGACCTATAGCTTTCTAAAAAATTTTCGCGCAGAAGTAAAATATCAATATGGAACAGCTTCTGCCGATCGAAGAAATTTAAAGAATAGGAACTCGTATGAAGTGCGAGACCTTGTAAATAGGTATTCACAGATCTTATCGAATGGTAGCCTTCAAAGAAATATCCCTGATGGTGACATTCTTGCATTTTCCTCAAATAAAGTAAAGAGCCAGTCTTTGAGAACCCAACTCAATTATAGTTATTCAGGTCTCAATACCGATCTTGATGTATTAGTTGGTACGGAACTTAGACAGGTCAATTCAATTGGTGCAAGAGGGCAGACTTATGGTTATGATGACGCAATATTGACTACCTCTAGGGTCGACTATGCTACGTCTTTTCCTTTATATACAGGCGGTTCTGGCCGAATTCCTGATGCAACAGGTTATTCTGACAAGATGGACCGAATGCGTTCTTTTTATTTGAATGGAGCATATACCTATGCCAAGAGATATGCTGTTTCATGGAGTGCTAGACAGGATGGATCAAATCTTTTTGGTGTAAAAAGCAATCAGAAGCTTGTTCCCCTGTGGTCAGTTGGTACAAGCTGGAATATCGGTAGAGAGTCATTCTATAGATTTGAACCTCTACCGATACTAAAGTTGAGGGCTACCTACGGATTCAATGGAAATGTTAACAATAGTCTCTCTGCTTTGACAACAATTAGGTATTCGAGTGGCAATCTAGCTAATTTACCATATGCATCGATAGAAAATGTACCCAATCCAGATCTGAGATGGGAAAAAGTGGGTGTACTCAATCTTGGGCTCGATTTTGAATCGAAAGGTGGACTTATTTATGGATCCATTGAGTATTACAATAAAAAAGGTGTAGATCTATTTGGAAAAACCTTGCTTGACCAAACGACTGGCGCGATCAATCCCAATCTCACTTTTGAATATATAACCAATTCTGCTAGTATGAAAGGGAAAGGGCTAGATATTCAGCTACATTCGGTAAATATGAAGAGACAATTGAGGTGGCAAACTGATTTAATGTATAGTCTTTCAACGAACAAGTTGGTATCTTATGAAAGCGATATTACTGATCCAAGGCTATACGTTAACGGTGGCTATGCTGTTAATCCCATCGTGGGGAAGCCGTTATTGGCAATATTCAGCTATAGATGGGGGGGGCTAGACGCACATGGTAATCCACAGGGATATCTGGGGAATAATTTGAGTACAGATTATTCGGCAATTTTAAATAATACCAAAGCAGAGGAATTAATATACAATGGGCCTGCGATGCCTACTAGTTTTGGAGCGCTTAGAAATAGCTTTACCTATAAGAGTGTGGCCCTCTCTTTTAATATAACTTATAGATTAGGATATTATTTTGTGACTAATTCGATCAATTATAATAAGTTATTTAATGGTTACGAATCTCATGGCGATTATGTGCGGCGATGGCAGAAAGCTGGAGACGAAAGTCAGACTTCCGTTCCATCTATGGTATATCCGAATGATCCGCTGAGAGACAGTTATTATAGTCAGTCTTCGGTGTTGGTAGAAAAGGGAGATCATATTCGCCTGCAAGATATTAACCTCAGCTATATTTGGAAAAATACAAGCCGAAAGACACCTTTTGAAATGGTACAAGCTTATTTCTATATAAATAATTTGGGAATATTATGGCGGGCAAATAAGAAAGGATTGGATCCTGATTATGTTGTTGGATTGCCTGCCCCAAGAGCTTTTTCACTGGGATTAAAAATGTCGTTAAAATAATAGCATTATGAAAAAATTGATAAAAATAGCTGCCATTATCCTTGCTACATTGGTCATGAGTTGTACTAAGGATTTTTTGGAAAAGAAACCTGACAAAGCATTGGTGGTTCCGCAAACATTAGATGATCTGCAGGCTCTCCTTGATGATACCTACACGATGAATCAGCGTTATCCTGCAACAGGGGAAGTTGCAAGCGACAATTATTACCTAAATGATCAGAACTATAATGCAGTAGCAGGTTTAGTCACAAAAAATGCATATATATGGAAGAAAAATGTATTCGATGACGGTGATCGAAATGATTGGTCCCTATGCTACGCGGTAGTATTTTATTCTAATGTAGTGCTTGAAGCATTAAATAAAATTACTCCAACAATACAGGAAAAAGAAAAATGGGAGACTATCAAAGGGACAGCTCTCTTTTATAGAGCGTTGGCATTTTATAACCTCTCGCAGCTCTTTATGAAACCATATGATAATGAAAATGCAGGTGAGGAATTAGGAATTGTCCTCCGTTTGACGCCGGATATTAACGAGCCCAGTCAACGTTCTTCGATGAAAGATACCTATGAGGCTATACTGAATGATCTACATGTTGCATTGGAGATCTTACCGAAGACAGTTCTTGCAAAAACAAGACCTAGTTTAACTGCTTGTAAGGCTTTGTTGGCCCGAGTGTATCTTAGTATGGAAAAATATCAAGAAGCGGCTAACATGGCTGATGAAAGTCTTAAGGATTATGATAAGCTCATAGATTACAATACCATCAGTAAGACATCCATTAGACCATTTTCACTCTTCAATGACGAAGTTATATTTCATTATACCCTTTTTGGCCAACCGATCAGTTTAGCCCGTATAGAACCTACTTTATACGATCAATATGAAGAAAATGATCTCCGCAAGGTACTTTATTTTAGAGAAGCACCGGGAACAGATTTATATAGTTTCAAAGGAAGTTATCAAGGTGGAAGTACTATGTTTGGTGGGCTAGCCACGGATGAACTTTATCTCATCAGGGCTGAATGTGCGGCTAGAACAGGTAATATTGAGTCGGCATTGAATGATCTAAATACCTTACTGCAGAAGCGGTGGAGTAATGTTGTCAAATATAATCCCTTGTCGGAATCGAATAGAGATGTCGTATTGGCAAAAGTTTTGGCGGAAAGGCGAAAATCGTTGGTATTTAGAGGGCTGAGGTGGTCAGATCTCCGAAGGCTCAATAAAGATCGTAGGTTTAAAACGGTTATCTCGAGAAATTTGAATGGAGAGATTTTTCAGTTAATGCCTGAGAGTAGGTCTTATATCTTTCAAATTCCGCAAAAAGTGATTAACAATAATGGTATGATGCAGAACGAATAAAAGGATAAATAAAGGCCTCCCAAACTCGACTTTAAGTTTGGGAGGCCTTTTTGAATCAATAACAGCTGAAATTTATTGTGCTCTGTTGCGGCTAGCGACAACAGTGGACATGTCAGGCTGATTAGGATTGCTAGTTGATCGTTTAGCTTTCACAGCACATCGGATGTCGTCTCCTTCTGGACAGTCTGGTTCTTCTGTGCCATCTCCAGCAAGATGATAATTAGTTGAAATATTGTAGTCCGATGGCGTTGTAGAAGAACTCGTGTAATCGAACCATACTTCCTCTTCTAAAACCTTCTTCTCTACCTTTGCTTCTTCCTTCTTCTCCATCGCCTTTACTACCCAAAAGGCTCCAATCAATAAAAAGAAAGATAATACAAGACCGGTACGTAACCAGTTAATTTTTAAAGTGCGCATAAGCATCTTTTTAAGTTTATATAATATTAGTTATTTTTTGCATTTCGGTTTTGCCTCACAGCCATGCGATCGAGGGATCCTAGGTTGAGGTCAGCCAACTTCCTTGAAACCGGGAGACCAATATAATCGGGAATAGTGCAAACTTGCGCGGATACCACATCTTGTCCACAACTCTCTTTAGGGCCAAGGATAGACAGATAGGGGCATAGCAAAGCTCCTTGAACAAAGGAACGACACGATACCTAAACGGAAGGACAAACCGCCCGAACAGCCTCATCCATAAGGATTGGAACACTGGCCCTAAATGTAGGCCAAGTCGTTTGATTGTTTCTTTCGCTGTTTGTAGACTTTTCATCTCCGTTTATTTTACCTATCCATAACCTGTTGCGCAGCGGCACAGCCTTGGCGCGGCCTGCCCTCTGTTTTGTTTTGCACTTTATCGCTGTACCCGCGTCCCTATTTTATATTGCTCCAGCGATCCCGCCAAACCCTTCACAAGCGTACTGAAGATCGCTGGAGCGCCCCGTCGGGAAAGACGGAGTGGATGTAACAGCAGTACGCTCGCCATTTCGTTATTATTTATTATCGTCATCTTTTGATAGCGATGTCTTTACCTTGAAAATTTATAAAAGACATCGGCTGTTTATCTCAGTGTCTGAAAGCAAAAGAAATACAAGCTTCATCCTTTTCCATATTTATTGGTTGATATTCATGATTAGCGTGTAAAAAATGATGAGTCAAATTGAATAAAAATCTAAATAGTTGATTTTTTGGCATTTTTTTGATATTATAGTATATCGTGTTAATTAGCTGTTAACCATTAGCCAAACTGTATAAATTATGGAATCTGTAAAAAGTACCGAAAGCACAGATGGAGACTGGGACCTCTCGGTCAATCATTGGAAATCCAGAACAATATGGATTCTTATTTTTTCTTTTTATAACGCTTCTGCCGGATATCGTATCGGAGGTGGATGGAAGATCTACAAATATTGTTTGTCCAGCACAAATTTCTATATCGATTTCCTCTGGAGTATCTTCTTCCTATACGTTATTGCGGAGTGGACCATGCAGACGACAACATATTTTGATCAAAAGCAACCTTGGCGGAACGAATTTCTAAAACGTTTCTTTATTCAGGTCATATTTATCTATCTGCCGACCATTTTTTATCTCGAATGTATGGACCGATTATATCTTCAAATAACGGATCGCGCTCTTTTTCGGATTCCCCAAAATATTCTTCAATTGCCATTCTCTATGGGTATATCGCTGATTTATACATTGTTCTATAGTTTGGCTTCATTGTACAGAGAATATATGGCTGGAATTGGGGAAGTTGAGATTTTAATAAATGACGAAAAGCAGGGAAAGATAGCAGCTATCAAACAGAATAATTTACAGGATAATCCGGTCATAACCATACGTGATGGCAAAGATATCCGACTGCTGGATTTGGACATTGTTTTAATCTGCAATAATAATGGGATGAATACGATCTATGAACGTAATCCAGCAAATCCACCTATTCAGGATAGCCATGCGTTAAAATACCTCGTCGAGAGGTTAGATACGAAGGAATATTATCAGATCACTCGCTGGGAACTGGTACACCGAAGTGTTATAAAAGGATATGAAGTAAATGGTGATAAAAACTTTAGACTGCAATTAGATTTTCCACTTGAACAGCAGCTTGTGATCAATAAAGATAAAATTGATGATTTTGCGAAATGGTTGTTGAAAGAAAATAATGGGTAATTTTAGGTTTTCCACATGATGTTAATAACGATGTGGAAAACGTTTTACTCTCTCCATAATATCACAATTTGTAGTCAAACCTCATTGAGCTAGAAAATTAAAGTGGAGTGACTTCCAGGGTTTATATAATTTTTGTATTTTTAACTATACTGTATTAACACCTTAAAAATGAAAATCAGATTTGTGCTTGTTTTAATATTGGTCTTTGTCGTATGTTTTTTAATTGCAGCGTCGGTTTACTATTTTTTGGATGACAAATCTTCCGTTCGAGATTCCATATTTGTAGGTTTTATATCAAGCAGCGTCGTGATTACTTTATCCGCAAACTTCAATAAAGGTGCAGGACGTATATAGCTATACTTTTTCGATACAAACGTCATATCAATTTATGACAAATTCCTGCCTATAACTTTGCTTCTCTTATCGGAGTGGCCATCATTTACCGCTCCTTTACCTCCATTTACCGACTTTTTTATTCCGTTGATCTAAATGTAATAAAATGGGATGCTGCGTTGTCTTACTTTTGAATCAGAATCTTAAAGGAAATGATGCAACAAAATCAACTTCCTTGCGACAATAAGAAAAGAGATAAAAAAACTAACAATATAAATAAAGTATTATGAAAACTTTAGTAAAGACATTCGCAGCTGCAGCATTGATTACACTATCAACTTTTGCAATGGCAGCAACTGACCCTGGTAAAGCATTGAACCTTTCCACAGCCGATTTGGCCATCGATAGCTATGTATCGGTAATGACAGAAGGTGCATCTCAGGGCGTAGAAAAATTGTTCGCATCCGAATTCAATCAAAAATTTCAGGGAAAAGCTGCACGCACCAATAGCCGTTCGGAAGTCATTTCGTTCCTAAAAAAGCAAAAAGGTGAAAAATTGAACTGCAGTACAAGTACCGAAGTACTCGAGGAGTCTGAAAACTATATGGTAGCACGTATCACCATGAAGTTTGAGGATTTCACGAAAACAGATTTGGTGACATTGATCAATGAATCGGGAACCTGGAAGGTTGCAAGCTCCGTAAACTCGTATAAATAGAAACTGTTTAATTAAATTCATATGTTTATTTTAGCCACGTCGGGATGATGTGGCTTTTTTTGTTGTATCTTTGTTAGTAGATCTGTTTAACTAAGTATAACCGAAATGGATGGTCACAAAGAACATACTTCACAATCTCTTAGCGAATCTGAAATTGCTTTATTGAGGGCCGGACTTAATCGTACTTATAAGGAGCGATTTGAAATGACTACCCGTCTCTATAAAATTCAACAAACGCTTAAAAAGGCAAAAATTATTCATAAACCCTTTTATCAGAAATAGTGTATGGATATTTTTGATCAGGAAATTTTAGAGTTTTGGCAGAATTTAGAGCAATCAAATGTAGCGTACATTATGATTGGGGGGTATGCAACTAATTTGCACGGTTTTCAAAGGTTTACTGGTGATTTAGATATTTGGATAAAAGACTCATTGGATAATAGAAAACGGTTAAGGGAAGCATTCAGACTATCTGACCTTGGTGATATTCCACAGCTGGAAACTATTCCTTTCGTAGTTGGCTGGACAGATTTTCACTTGAATAATGGGCTTCGCTTGGACATTCTGACGGATATGAAAGGTTATATATAAACCAGCTCATCGCTAATAAAAAGGCAATCAATAGACCAAAGGATCAGATCGATGTTCAGGCATTGGAAGAAATTGTCAGACTTCGAGAGGATGAAGGTGAGTAGGTTTTCTAAGTTATCAACAGTGTTGTTAACACCCTGTGGAAAACTTAATGGTATGCAGCCGTGCCGGCCATAACAGAAATAAACATTATTTAACCGATTAATTTTTTAACTATCCTAGATATTTGTTATTATTACCCCTGTATTAACAATTATTATGAAGTATTATTTAGACTTTTCGACGAAACTTATTTGTTTTTTTCTATTGAACCTGTGCGGATTGAGCCTTTCGGCTCAAGTTACTTTTACCACTTACCATAGGAAAGATGGGGAGGAGACTAAGAAGCAAGACTCGGCTTATTTTTTAAGAGAAATTCATATTGATGCGTTGGGAAAGGATAAAGTTTATCAAATCGAGGAGTATTATCTGCGGAATGACTCGCTAAAGCTTAATGCGATCAGCGAGAGTGGACACCCGCCATTCAGATTTTTGGGTAAAAAATATGAATTCTATGAAAATGGTACGTTGAAGAGTCTTGAGAAGTTCAGTGATGAGAGTAAATTGATAGATTCGGCATTTTATCTATACCCCAACAATAGGTTGAAGATGATTGTATTCTATCCGAGTGAAGTGAAGAAAAAGAAACTACTGATAAAGAAGCCAATCTATGTGGTGTATTATGATTCTTTAAACAATAAAAAGTTAGAAAATGGAAATGGTTTTATTCGTTTTAGTATAGATGAACAGGACGAAACTGAAGAAGGTCAGCTGGTCAATAATTTGCGCGAGGGGGAGTGGCGAGGAAAGAGGGGACCTGATTCTTTTGTCGAGCATTATAAGGAGGATAAATTACGCTCAGGAACTAAAACAAAAGAAAATGGTGTCGTCATTTCATATGATTCTACTACCTATAGAACACAGCCAGAATACCCTGGAGGTATCAAAGAAATGATGTATTTTGTGGCAAGAAATTACGAATATCCAAAACAAGCCATGATGAATGGTATAAGCGGTACTGTAGAAATAGCGTTCATTATAAATCAACAAGGGCGATTAGAAGATTTGAAAATAAAGAACGATTTGGGTTTCGGTACAGGGGCTGCTGGTATACAAGTAGTCAAAAAGCTTAGAAAATGGAAACCTGGTATGCTGCGTGGTGAGCCTGTGCGGGTTGGCTATACATTGCCGATAAGGTTAAACTTGAGGGGAATATAATAACAGCCTTCCTATTGGAAGGCTGTTATTTTTTTAAGATACTTTATACGTTATTTTCTCAAGGCCGCAGCGCCTTTGATGATTCCTTCTACAACGGCAGGATCCTGAAGTGTTGAAGTATCTCCTACATTGGCGATATCGTCTTCGGCAATCTTGCGTAAAATACGACGCATGATCTTTCCTGAACGTGTTTTTGGTAAATCATCAACAAATTGGATAATGTCTGGTTTAGCAATTGGACCGATAATACGTGAAACGGTTTCCATGATATCCTTTCTGGTGGCTTCTGCATCGGTGTGGTGATTCGCAATGACATAAGCATAAATACCCTGGCCTTTTACTGGGTGCGGATATCCGACAATGGCAGACTCCACAACATCAGCGTGCATATTGATGGCATTTTCTACCTCTGCTGTACCAATGCGGTGACCTGAAACGTTCAATACATCATCTACACGGCCTGTGATTTTATAATAACCCTCCGGACTACGGAAACACCCGTCGCCTGTAAAATACATATCCTTATACGTCGAAAAATAGGTTTGACGACATCTGTCATGATCCCCCCATGTCGTGCGTAGCATACCTGGCCAAGGGAACTTGATACATAGGTTTCCGGTGACATCATTGCCTTCAATTTCTTTCCCATTCTCATCCATCAAAGCGGGTTGAATGCCCGGCATCGGGAACATCGCATAACTTGCTTTTTCCGGTGTTACTCCCGCCAAAGAAGTGATCAAGTGGCCTCCATTCTCTGTCTGCCAATAGGTATCAACAACAGGACAATTCTTTTTACCAACTTTTTCGTTAAACCAGTTCCAGGCTTCTTCGTTGATTGGCTCACCTACAGATCCCAAAACGCGCAAAGAGGAAAGGTCGTTCTTGTCGACAAATTCGTCACCAAAAGCCATCAATGAGCGCAATGCAGTAGGGGATGTATAGATAATATTGACGTTGAACTTATCAACAATGTCCCAATAACGGCTCGCATCTGGGAAGGTTGGAATACCCTCAAACATTAAAGAAGTAGCTCCTTGTGATAACGGCCCGTAGACGATGTAACTGTGTCCTGTAATCCAGCCAATATCTGCTGTACAGAAAAATACATCGTTTGGCTTATATTGGAACGTATTCATAAAGGTATAGCCTGTATACACCATATAACCGCCACAGGTATGTACTACACCTTTAGGCTTACCTGTGGATCCCGATGTATAAAGGATGAATAAGTTGTCTTCCGCATCCATCTCTTCTGCTGGACATACCGGATTTCCTTGTGTTTCTACTTTTTTGATCTCATCTTCCCACCATACGTCACGGCCTTTGATCATCGATACCGGTGTACGTGTACGTGTTAAGACAATTACTTTTTCAACGGTGTCACATTGCATTAAAGCATCGTCCACAATGTTTTTTAAACCAATGGTTTTATTGCCACGGTAACTACCGTCTGAAGTAACGATCAGTTTGCATTCTGCATCGACGATACGATCCGCGATAGAACGTGCTGAAAAACCTCCAAATACCACCGAGTGGATGGCACCGATACGTGCACAGGCTAATACAGCGATAACCAATTCAGGAACCATTGGTAAGTAAATACATACCCGGTCTCCTTTTTTGATGTTATTATTTTTAAGTACGTTGGCAAATTGCTCTACCTTTTGTAGTAATTGCTTATAGGAAAGAATGCGGTGCGCTTCATTTGGATCGTTAGGTTCCCAGATGATGGCTGGTTTATCACCATTCGCATAAATATGGCGATCAAGACAGTTTTCTGTAATATTTAATTTAGCACCCTCAAACCATTTGACATTGGGTTCCTCAAAGTTCCAGCTCAGCACTTTATTCCATTTTCTCTTCCAGAAAAAATGATCTGCAATGCTCGCCCAAAACTCCTCAGGTTGTTCTACACTTCGCTTATATTCACTTTGATATTCTTCAAATGATTTTATTTGTAGGCTCATCGTTATTAGGATTATTATGAATTATTTTAATTTATATTGTTATCGTTGCGAAATTGTTTTTGATATTTCGATTTCGGTGTACAATTTAGCGGTTTTTGCCCATTTTATCAAAAAATTGATGTTTAATATAATGTTAAACTACTTTTATCTATAAGATTGTTATCTTGCATCAAGATTTACCAAGATGTCTTTTCTAAGAAAGCTATTCTATATTACAATCTATACAAATCTTCTGATCGCCATGGCGGCCATGGCACAATGTGCGTTGACTTATATCATATTTGAACGGTCTATCAATTGGTATATCGTTTTAGTGGAAGGGACAGCGACTTTGTTGCTTTATAATTTTAGCCTGTGGTGGTCCAAACCGAAGAACCCAAAAGAATCAAAATTCCCCCGGACACGCTGGATCTTTAATCATGAATGGGTCATGTGGTTAAACAATGGTATCGCTTTGCTTGTGCTCGGTTATTGCTTATGGTATATTCATGTGTATTCCTTTTTGTTTTTGGGATTTATTGGAATCCTGAGTCTATTATACGGAATGCCCCTGTTTACCTTCCGTGACCGCAAAGTGGGCCTTCGACAGATACCTGGGGCTAAGATTTTTCATATTGCCCTGGTCTGGGTCTGCAGCAGTGTGGTGCTTCCCTATGTGGAACTGGCCAATGTCGGTGTCAAAATAGATCAGTGGGTTTTTATTGCGCTCTGCGGATTGAAGTTCATATTTTTGGTTATCTGTACACTGCCTTTTGATATTCGGGATATCCAACAGGATTCCTATTATCACCTGCGGACTTTGCCTAATATGCTGGGCGAACAAAAAGCTAAAAATCTAACTTATGGGCTTTTGGGCCTTCATTGTGTTTTGATCTTGACGGTACCTTATACTGTGCCTATTAAAATTGGATTGATTCTGACCAACGTGCTCATATTTGCATTGCTAAAATTGGCTGTTTTCAAAACAAAAGATCATTATCACTATGCTTATCTACTTGACGGTAGCTTGGTGCTTCAGTTTCTGATTGTTGTTGTTATCGGTATCTTTAGTGCCGGAACCTGATTTTTTATACGTTTCAAGAGCAATAGGTTACTTTAACCTCCTAAGCGTGTATGGATAGGAGGAGATTGATTGATTGATTGATTGATTGATTGATTGATTGATTGATTGATTGATTGATTGATTGGAGATTTTGACAAATAGCTCTTTGTAAAAATTAAGATGTCAGAAAGGCGATGATCTTATCTGCAGCCACTTCCGATAATTTATAATAACTTTCGAATGTCCATCCGGCAACATGTGGAGATAAGATCACATTGTCTCTACGGATAAGATCTGCATACCAGTTCTGCTCAGCCAGTTTTGGAAACTTTTCTACGGGCAACACATCAAATGCTGCTCCGATAATGGAACCTGAATCAAGGCTGCTAAGCACTGCGGGTACTTGTACAATACCGCCTCGTGCCCCCAGCAAAAAGAAAATAGGTTTTTTAAATTTAGCCAGATAATCCGCATCAATCATCCCCTTTGTTTCATCCGTTAAGGGGATATGGAAGCTGATCACATCGGCTTCTTTACAGATCTTTTCCATGTCTGCTGCCGATGCATATTGATCCGCATAGTCGATTCGATATTTATCATAGGCAAGCACCTGTACATCAAAACCGGATAGTTTTTTTGCCATGGCCATACCATTGTGCCCATAGCCGATCAAGCCTACAGTACGTCCCTTAAGTTCGTAGCCACGATTGGCTTCACGCAACCACTGGCCAGATCGTATTTGTTGGTCACCCCGATTCAGATTGTTCATTAGACTGAGCAACATCCCGATCATATGTTCACCTACAGCATCCCGATTGCCTTCATTGGCCGGAATTAACAGCACGTCTCTTTGCGCAGCAACTGTATCGTCGATATTGTCCATACCTGCACCGGCACGGGCGATAAAGCGGAGGTTTGGTGCCAGGTCAAAAAAAGCCTTATCTACCTGAAATTTGGAACGGATAACCATACCGGAGTAATTGGAGATGATTTTTTCAGCTTCTTCTCGGCTGATATCAGGTTGATAATGGTAGGCAATACCAGCCTCTTCAAATTTCTCAAGCATGATTTCATGAATATCGTCGACGATCAAAATGGTAGTTTTCATTCAGTTATTTTTTTATGTGGGACTGATCAGTGAATACTGTTGTGGTGTAGTACGATGATTTAGATCCCAGCGTCATGATTATGGTTGATCTGCATAAAATCTACAGATAATAATTTGTTCAATTGTTGTTGTTTCATGCGGTTAGGCATTATTTTCATGCCAAAATTTCGCATTCTTATCAGGAATGGATTCTCCCATTGTGCGATTTTTCCTATCCTCCAGGAAGTATTACAGATATAGTTTACCCGATCCAATCTTCTTTTTTCGAATCCTTGGAAAGCCAAATTAATGGAAGCTGCGGTCTGGAGTTCATCCACGAGAACAGCAACATCTTCAATAGCCTGACAGGCTCCCTGGCCCAGGTTGGGAGTCGTCGCATGTCCGGCGTCACCCAATAATAGGATATTGTCAAAAGCGAGTTGTTGAAGTGGTTCGATGTCAATGATGTCATTTGCAATTAGCTCGCTATCCTTTGTTTCCGAAAGAATCGTTGGAATAGGGGCATGATAATCTTTAAAATTTTCGAGGAGCTCCTTTGTTTTCCAATTTTTTAAGACCGGATTTTGTGCCTCAGTATTGATGCATGCGTACCAATAGATGCGGTTATTGACAAGCGGTGTCATCCCAAAGCGTCCTTTGCAGCCCCAGGTTTCCGTCCCTTTACTGAGCTGTATACTGCTATTATCGATGGTGGCCCGCCAACAGGTATAGCCTGAATAACGAGGTGCCGAGCCTGGTATGAGTTGTTGTCGTAATGCTGAGTGTACGCCATCGGCAATCAAAAGGGCTTGGCCGCGTACATGGCTTCCGTCTGCGAAATAAACTTGAATATCTTCTCCATCTCGTTCAAAGGAAACGGCGCGTTTGCCGAGATGAACTTGTCCATTGGGGATTTTGGATAAGAGAAACTGATGCAGATCTGCCCGATGGATGGCGAAATTGTCCTGTTGATATTTTTGACTGATTGACCTGGTGTCTGGTTCAACAAGAATATTTCCCTTTTGATCCAAGACATTATAAGATGCAAGGTAATGCCCAATAGGAACGATTTCATCCTTCAATCCGAGATGTTCCAAAGCTTGCATGGCGTTGGCAGCGAGCCCGAATCCAGCACCTATGCCCTTGAGTTCAATGGCGCTTTCATAGACATGTGCTTCAATACCTACTTTTGCAAGCCCAATTGCAGCACATAATCCAGCGATACCTCCGCCTACGATAATAAATGTGCTGTCCGTTGAATGCATACTAAAGACTGTTTGCTATTTCGCTTGTTAAACCGACAAAATCATCTACCGTCAATCGTTCTGCGCGTAGCTCGTACAGTGGATTATCGGACATTTTATCTTTGGGAACAACCCCAGAAAGTGAGTTACGGAGGGTTTTACGACGTTGATTGAAGCCCGCTTTAACAACACGCCAAAATAGTTTTTCATCACAATTCAATTGCTCACGGTCATTGCGTGTCATGCGAATAACGCCCGACAACACTTTTGGCGGCGGATTAAAAGCTCCTGCTTTTACGGTAAAAAGATATTCTACTTTATAATAGGCCTGTAAAAAGACACTCAAGATACCGTATTCCTTGCTGCCCGCCTTAGCTGTACAACGTTCGGCCACTTCTTTCTGGAACATCCCCGTCATTTGAACCACACGTTGGCGTTCATCCAAAATTTTAAAGAGAATCTGGGAGGAGATGTTGTAAGGGAAATTGCCAATAACAGCCATTTTCTCACCAAAATACTGTGAAAAGTCAAGGTTCAGGAAATCACCGTGGATCAATCGCTTACCCAATTGGGGATATTTATCGTCCAAATAAGCAATGGATTCGTCATCCACATCGATCAAATAGGTTTCATATTCCTCTTTTTGCAAGAGAAAATCAGAAAGTACACCCATTCCCGGACCTACTTCAAGCACTTGGCTAAAACCCAATTTAGGATCCAATGCTTCCACAATCTTTTGTGCAGCATTTTTATCGTTCAAGAAATGCTGTCCTAAATGTTTTTTTGCTCTTACTGTGCTCATGTTGCAAAAGTAAAAAATAAATAAGTGAAAAGTCATTCTAAGAAAAAAATCCCTATTTTTGAATCAAAGCATTTAAATAGAATGAGCGATAAATTAAAAATCGGAATTACCGTAGGCGATATTAACGGCATTGGACTTGAAGTCATCATTAAATCTTTGGTAGATCAGCGTATGTGCGATTTCTTTACGCCAGTGGTTTACGGAAATACAAAGGTTGCTTCTTTTCACCGTAAAGCGATCGGTGTAAATGATTTTAGTTTTAACGTGATCAATGATGCTGAGCAGGCGCATTCCAAAAGAGCAAATATGATCAATTGCTGGCAGGAAGATGTGAAGATTTCGTTGGGTGAAGAAAACGAAATTGGCGGTAAATATGCCTTCCTTTCGTTGGAGAAAGCTGTTGAGGACCTGAAAGCCGGCAAAATTGATGCTTTAGTGACTGCCCCAATTAATAAGCATAATATTCAACAGGAGGGATTTCAATTTCCGGGCCATACCGAATACCTGCAGGCCAAAGTAGAGGCTGATGATGTATTGATGTTTATGGTTTGTGATGAATTGCGTATTGGTGTGGTAACAGGTCATATTCCACTGCATGAGGTTGCGGCTAATATTACCGAAGAAGCTATTCTTAAAAAGCTAGCCCTGATGAATGACTCGTTGAAGAAAGATTTTTGGATTGAAAAGCCTAAGATCGCAGTTTTGGGACTAAATCCACATGCTGGCGATCATGGGATTATTGGCACCGAAGATGATCAGATCATTAGACCTACCGTAGAAAAAGCAAACGAACAGGGGATCTTCTGCTTTGGTCCATATCCTGCCGATGGATTCTTCGCAAAAGGTGCTTATGAGAAATTCGATGCGGTACTCGCGATGTACCATGACCAGGGGTTAATCCCTTTTAAGCATATTGCCAAAGGTGCCGGTGTAAACTTTACAGCCGGTTTACCTATCGTACGTACTTCGCCAGATCATGGTACAGGCTATGATATTGCTGGAAAAAACTTAGCTTCTGAAAGCTCTTTTGTAGAGGCAATTTTCTCGGCTTTACATATTGTAAAACGCCGTCGTGAACAAGCCGAATTACTTAAAAATCCACTTGCTTTCCGTAAGTTGTCCAAAGATAGGGATTAGGGAAAAAAATTGTTACTTTTGCAAACTGTTTGGTTTTTTACCTGCTGTTTTGACTATGTACGATAATTTACAACATCCAATCTTTTCAATCATTAAGGAACTCGCCGAGATAACAAATACAGAATGTTATGTCATTGGGGGGTATGTTCGCGACTATATTATGAAGCGGCCTTTTAAGAATGATGTGGATATTGTTGTCGTCGGCAGCGGCATTGAATTTGCGACTTTATTGGGTGATAGGCTACATACTAAAGTTGCTGTCTACAAGAATTTTGGTACAGCAATGTTGGTTTATGAAGGACTCAATGTGGAGTTTGTCGGTGCCCGAAGGGAATCTTATCGTGCCAATTCACGTAAGCCTATTGTGGAAGACGGTACCTTATCCGATGATCAAAATCGACGTGATTTTACGATCAACGCGATGGCGTTTTCTTTGAATAAAGCGGATTATGGTACTTTAGTGGATCCATTTGACGGCGTGCAGGATCTTGAACAGCGCGTTATTCGAACACCGTTGGATCCGATAGAAACGTTTTCCGATGATCCACTGCGTATGATGCGGGCTATCCGTTTTGCGACACAGCTAAATTTTAAAATCACGATTGATGCGATCAAAGCGATTAGCGATACCAAAGAGCGAATAAAGATTATCTCGAAAGAACGTATTATCGATGAAATCAATAAGATTATTCTCTCACCTAAGCCGTCAGTCGGTTTTAAATATCTTTTTGATACCGGTCTCCTGGAATTGATATTTCCGGCCATGTATAATTTACACGGAGTTGATGTCATTGATGGCAAAGGCCATAAAGATAATTTCTACCATACGTTGGAAGTGCTGGATAATGTATGTGAATTGTCTGAAGACCTTTGGTTACGTTGGGCAGCGATTATGCATGATATTGCTAAACCGGCAACAAAACGTTTCGATAAAAAGCTCGGCTGGACGTTTCATGGCCACGAAGATCGTGGTGCACGTATGGTACCAAAGCTTTTTGCTGAATTGAAGCTGCCGCTCCATGAGAAAATGAAATTTGTTCAGAAGCTGGTACAATTGCATCTTCGGCCTATTGTCTTGGCGCAGGATATCGTAACGGATTCTGCTGTACGTCGTCTCTTGTTTGAGGCGGGGGATGATATTGAAGCCCTTATGATGCTATGCCATGCGGATGTGACCACAAAAAATGAGTTTAAAAAGAAAAAATATCGTCAGAATTTTGAACTTGTCAAACAAAAATTGAAGGATGTCGAAGAGCGGGACAAGGTTCGAAACTGGCAGCCGCCGATCAGTGGAGAGGATATCATGATCCTATTTGGCTTAGCACCAGGGCGTACTGTAGGCCAGCTGAAAAATTTGATTCGTGAGGCTATTCTGGAGGGCGATATTCCAAATTCCAGAGTAGAAGCTTATCAATTCTTGGTGAAAAAAGCAGGGGAAATGAACCTGACGATCAAACAAGAAATCCCATTGGAAATTTCCAATTCTTAAAATATAGTATTAATTTTAGAGGGTTAAAAGAAGAAAATAGCAGAGATGGCAATTTATAGATTTAGAGTTACTTTTGAGGATTATGAAGATGTATATCGTGAGATCGACATGCCTTCTAAAAGTACATTTATAGACCTGCATGAGGAAATCCATAAATCAACAGGTTATGCTGCGGATGCATCTTCCTCGTTCTATGTGAGCAATGATCAGTGGAAAAAGGGAACGGAGATTGCATTCAAGCCTACACAACGTAAAAAAGATGCTGAGGTATTGTTGATGGAGAATATCCGTTTAAGTAAGTTTATTGATGATCCACATCAGAAATTTTACTACGTTTACAATTTTGATCGTCCTTATGATTTCCAGGTTGAATTGATCAAGATCTTGAAGGAAGAGGATGGAAAAGACTATCCGGCGCTGTTTAAGTCTATGGGTCAGGTTCCCAAAACTATGACTGCGGCTAATTTCCCCGTGTCTGATGCGGTTGAAGAGGACGATTATGTGGAGGAAGACGATACGCAATATGGCGTCGATGATGAAGACGAATTGGATGGCTTCGACAGCGATGGTGACGATGAGGAAGAGGGCGAAGAAGGTGAAGAGCGTGAAGAATCCAACGGCTACGAAGACGAATATTAATTAACAAGACTTTACAGGTTTTTTTCAGCCTGTGAAGTGCTATATTATGGCAAATAAAAAAACATTGATAGCCATTGTGGGGCCAACTGCTGTTGGTAAGACCACAATGGCTATTTCATTGGCGCAATATTTTAAAACAGCGATAATTTCTGCTGATTCTCGTCAGTTCTATCGGGAAATGTCTATTGGTACAGCTAAACCAGATCCAGCGGAACTTGCTGCTGCTCCTCATTATTTCATTGATTCACACTCCATCACGCAGGATTATTCTGCAGGCGATTTTGAACGTGAGGCCTTACTGAAACTAGAAGAACTATTTCAATTGCATGATGTCGTAATTATGGTAGGTGGATCGGGCCTGTTTGTTCGGGCCCTGTGCGAAGGATTGGATGATCTGCCCAAGGCGGGGGATGAAGTGCGCGAGCGACTTAATCATGAACTTGCAGTATTGGGATTGGAGGTCTTAAAAGATCGATTGAAAAGTATTGACCCTGCATATTTTGAAACGGCAGACATCGATAATCCGCAACGTGTCGTACGGGCGCTTGAAGTTTTTGAGGCGACTGGTAAACCGATGTCATTTTACCATAAGAAAGATGTCGAGAAAAGACCTTTTGATATCCTTACCATTGGCTTGAATATGGATCGGGCGAACTTGTATGAAAGGATCAATTTACGTGTAGATTTGATGATGAAAAATGGCTTACTGGACGAAGTGAAAGCTTTACTTCCTTTCAGAACGAAGCCTGCATTGCTCACTGTTGGCTACGCTGAGTTGTTTGATTATCTCGATGGCAAGCAGTCTTTGACGGAAGCGACCGAGAAAATCAAACAAAATTCGAGACGTTATGCCAAGCGACAGATTACATGGTTTAAAAAATATGGCAATACGCATTGGTTTCAGTCCCAGGAGACAGCTACTATAATTGATTTTATTCAAAAGGAGCTGACAGGAGAGCATTCCTAAGGATCTAGCAGTAGACACTAGACGTTATCCGCAAAGGTTCAAACGAGGTTTATAGACCGCTTTTCAAGGTGTGCATAACGTGCATAACGTATATAGACCATAAAAAAAGCCTTTGTTATTAATAACAAAGGCTTTTCTATTTCATTTTGGAAACTACTTTACTAAATAGTTCCATCCGAATGGATCTTCTACTTTGCCATAGCGCAAGTCGTTGAGGTAATTCAAAACACGATTTGAAAACTCGCGGCCCTCTACTGGTGGCAAGTGGTAATCTTCTCCTTCAAAACCGATACGGCTGATATCCGTAATTGTGGCTGCAGTACCAGCTGCGAAAGCTTCAGTTACTGTACCGGCTTTAATACCGTCAATTAGTTCTTGAATAGATACCTTTCTCTGCTCGGCTTTATAACCCCATTTCTCCGCCAATTCCATAATTGTACGTCGTGTTACACCGTGTAAGATTGTATCACCATGTGGTGTAATAATCGTATCTCCAATGCGGAAAATAAGGTTTGCCGTACCTGCTTCTTCAATATATTTATGTTCAGAAGCATCTGTCCACATAATTTGGTCATAACCTTCATCATTGGCCAATTGTGTAGGGTAAAGCGATAATGCATAGTTACCTGCATTTTTAGAAAAGCCAACACCACCTTCTGCTGCACGCGTATAGTAGGTCTCAACTTTTAAGCTGATTGCTTTGCTGTAATATGCGCCTACAGGGCCAGTGATAATGATAAATTTGTATGACTTTGAAGGGTGTACACCTAATGCTGCTTCTGTTGCGAACATAAAAGGACGGATGTACAATGATGAACCTTCTTTTGCCGGGATCCAGTTACGATCGATGTCCAATAGTTTGCTTAGGCCATCCATAAAAATCTCCTCAGGTACCTCCGGCATTTGAAGCCGTGCGGCAGATTTGTTGAATCTTTCCCAGTTTCTGTCCGGACGGAAGATACTCACTGCTCCATCTGCAAATTTATAAGCTTTGATTCCTTCAAAGATCGCTTGACCATAATGTAAAGCGGACATCGAAGGACTAATACTGATATCTCCATAAGGGACGATGCTGACATCTTTCCATTCACCGTCATCATAGTTTGCGACCAGCATGTGGTCGGATAAAATCTTTCCGAATTTTAGATTGTCGAAATCTACTTGCGAGAGTCTTGAATTTTGAGTTGGCTCTACGCGAATTGAATAGTTCTCTGTCGCGTTCATCTTATTTTTTAATTACTTAGGCTAAGTTAGGAAAAAAATGAAATATAAGTTGCACGTGTATCCGGATAATTTACCCGCGTTGATATGCCTTTTATTTCGGACAGTTGTTCCCTATTTTACTACACTTTTTTTGAAATGGAAGAATTTTACTTCATATTTCTCGACTAGACTGTATTAATAATTAAATGTGTTAAGTATTTATTAATTAATACCGTGATTCCATATTATGGCATAAAGTTTGGCCATAAAGAATGCGGTCCTATAGATGGGCTTTTTGGTCCGCAGTAACGCTATAAAATCACTTATCATAAAAATAAACTTAGTATGGAATTGACTCACAGTCTTAACAAAAGTAGTGAAGTAACATCAGGCGACAATCGCTCAGTGTTACAGGGTGAAGTTGAAGTTCAGAAGAAAGGTATTTCTATGAATTTTATCCTTGGTTTTTTTGTTTTTTTATATAAAACGGCAATTAAACCTTAACAAACCTCCATTAAAGTCTAAGCTTTCTTGAGCTTACCAATTAGACGAACGCACAGCGGTTCTTTAAAACAACAAAATTCAGCAATACGAGATTAGCCAAAATAAGGGAATCCAAAAAATTTTGGCTAATCTCCAGCCGGAGACCCCCTATTATTCGGTCAATGTGCGGAATATTTTAGTCTGTATGCCGTATTATTCGGCTAGTATTTTCAACAGCGGGTCGAGATATTCGCGACTATTGCTCAATCTTGGAACCTTATTTTGTCCACCTAGCTTACCTCTTGATTTCATCCATTTATAGAACGTATCTTCGGGCGCATTGTGTACAATAGGTGGTCGTAGGGCCATATTCTTAAAACGTTTGGCGTCATAATCCGAATTGATTTCACGGAGTTTAGCATCCAATATTTCACAAAAACGCCTAAAATCATTGGGTTGTTGTTCAAATTCTATCACCCATTCATGTGCTCCGGCTTCGGCATCTTTAAAATAGACAGGTCCAGCGGTATAATCTTTTATACGTGCCTGTGTCAATTTGCTCGCTTCGGCCAGGGCCTGTTCGGCGTTGTCAACAATAACCTCTTCGCCAAAGGTGTTAATGTATTGTTTGGTACGTCCGGAGATCTGAAAACGATAAGGAGATAATGACGTAAACTTGATGGTATCTCCGATTTTATAACGCCACAAACCAGCATTCGTTGAAATGATCAATGCATAGTTTTTGCCAAGCTCCACCTGATCCAAACGTAAGGTTGACGGATTTTCTTCGTGCATTCGCTCAGTAGGTAAGAATTCGTAATAAATACCATAATCTAGCATAAGCAGAAGATCTTCCGAATCCGATTGATCTTGTAAACCAAAATATCCTTCTGAGGCATTATAATTCTCTAGATAATACATATTGTCAGAAGGGATCAATTTTTGGAATTGCTCGCGGTAAGGTTTGAAGCTCACTCCGCCATGCCCATAAAACTCTAGATTTGGCCATACCTCCAAGAGGTTGTCTTTGCCTGTAATCTCAAGAATACGCTTGGCCATAACAATATTCCAGGTCGGTACGCCAGCTAGGCTCGTTACGTTTTCTTTGAGTGTAATTTGGGCAATCTGCTCAATTTTCTCTTCAAAGTTTGGATTTAAAGTAACCTCCATATTGGGCGTTCGCTTAAATTCTGCCCAGAAAGGAAGGTTACGGATGAGGATTGATGAAAGATCGCCGTAGTAGGAATCCGGACTGAAATTGTTGATTTGTGAAGAACCACCAATAACAACAGATTTTCCCGTAAATACGCGATTTTCGGGTCGGTTATGACAATAGATTGTAAGCATATCTTTACCGCCCTGGAAGTGACACTCTTCGAGCGCTTCCTCACTAACGGGAATAAATTTGCTACGATCAGATGTGGTACCTGAGGATTTCGCAAACCATTTGATATCAGAAGGCCACAGGATATTCTGTTCGCCTTTTATCATGCGATCAACGTAGCCCTTAATATCATCATAGTCCTGTATAGGGACGCGTTCTTTGAAGATTTCGGGCGTTAATATACTTGTATAATCGTATTTTTTTCCCCATTCCGTAGCTTCAGCAGTGGCAATTAAACTCTGAAACCATTCTTCTTGTACATCGTGTGGGTATTTCATGAAAAGTTCAATCTGGTGAATTCTTTTTTTCATGAACCAAGTAAAAATGGAGTTTAATAAGGCCATAGGGGGAGAGATTCTTTAATCTTTAAAATTTTTTCCTTCTTAATTCAAAATGTCTACCGAGATAAAATTTACGGGCAAGCTCATTATCTGCAATTTCCTCAGGTGTACCCGTCAGCATAATCTTTCCTTCGGTCAGGAGGTAGGCCCTGTCCGTAATAGATAGGGTTTCCTGTACGTTGTGGTCGGTAATTAAGATGCCGATATTACGGGTTTTGAGCTTGGCTACGATCGTCTGAATTTCTTCTACGGCGATTGGGTCAACCCCTGCAAAAGGTTCATCCAAAAGTATAAAAGATGGATTTGCAGCTAATGCTCGCGCAATTTCGGTACGTCGACGCTCACCACCGGATAACAAATCACCCCTGTTTTTGCGGACACGGTGTAGGCTGAATTCTGTGAGTAGTTCTTCCAGTTTTGCCAAGCGTTCTTCTTTATTTGGATAGTGGATTTCTAATACAGCCAGGATGTTGTTTTCTACGGAGAGCTTCCGAAAGACGGATGCTTCCTGAGCGAGGTAACCTATCCCACGTTGGGCACGTTGGTACATCGCATCCTGCGTAATCTCCTGATCGTCGAGGAATACTTTGCCTTCATTGGGCTTGATCAGACCAACAATCATATAGAATGAGGTCGTTTTTCCTGCCCCATTGGGGCCCAATAACCCGACAATCTCTCCTTGTTCCACATGGAAGGAAACATTGTTGACAACGGTTCGCTGCTTATATTTTTTTATGAGATGTTCTGCCTTTAAAATCATCTTCGTGGAGTGTCTTGTGTTATATGTATCTGTTCAATAGGACTACTTAAGAACCCTCACCGTTCTTTCATGCCTGGTATCTAATCCAGTATGAGGGTTTTATGCCTGACCAAATCTTGTGTAAATATATTTAATATCTTCTTACTATTGCAATACTAATACTTAATCCCTTTGATGTTTAGCTGTAAGTTTCTTTTGTTGCGCCACACATTCTCTTCAATGCTGTAACAGATGTCGAAACTTTGTCCGGAATTGATATGTGTGATATGTTCTGCTAGTCCAAAACCGATACAGTCAAATGAAGGAGAGTCTTCTTGAACAACGGTCATCTTGAGGTGATTGGTGCCTACAATAAAAGCTTGTCCTACTGCATTTACCTTTTTACTTAGGAAAATAGGAGATTCATTTTGGGGCCCGAAAGGTTCAAACTGCTGGAGAATACGGAAGAACTTAGCATCTATATCCTTCAACGCTAGCTTAGCATCGATCAAAATTTCTTGGGTCAGCATTTCAGGACTGATACGTCGCGATACCACTTCCTCAAAACGATCTTGGAATAGGGTGACATTATCTAAGGACATCGTTAATCCGGCAGCATATTTATGACCGCCAAATTGTTCCAATAGATCGGCGCATTCGCTTAAGGCTTCATACAAGTCAAAACCCAGTACCGAACGGCAGGAACCTGCAATATGACCATTTGTTTCGGTCAATATAATCGTCGGACGGTAATATTTTTCGGTCAGGCGGGAAGCTACAATACCAATGACACCTTTGTGCCAGTCGGCTTTATACAATACCGTGGATTTGCGGCTTTTAAGTAGGGCATTGTCCTCAATGAGTGCCAGCGCTTCTTCTGTTATTTTGAGATCAAAATCTTTACGGACATTATTTTGATCGTCTATGCTCGAACTGAAGTCTTTGGCTTCTTGTAGCGATTTGGAAATCAAAAGCTTGACGGCGTCTTTGGCATGGTCTATTCTGCCCGCAGCATTAATGCGTGGGCCGATCTGGAACACGATGTCGTTAACTGTAAAGATCTTCGTTCGATTATTTGATAAATCAATCAGTGCCTTTAGTCCGACGCAGGGATTCGTATTAAGTTTAATAAGGCCAAAGTGGCTGAGTATTCTATTTTCACCGGTAATCGGAACAATGTCCGAAGCGATACTCACGGCCACAAGATCTAGAAACTGATAGCAGGCATTGATATCCATGCCATTGGTCAATATAAAAGCCTGAATAATCTTAAAGCCGATTCCACAACCTGAAAGTTCTTTATAGGGATATTCACAGTCTGCACGCTTGGGATCTAATACGGCATAGGCTTTAGGAAGTTCTTCACCGGGAAGGTGGTGATCGCCAATGATAAAATCAATTCCTTTGCTATTTGCGTAATCTATTTTATCGACTGCCTTGATACCACAGTCCAATGCAATAATTAAGCTGAAACCATTTGCTGCGGCATAGTCGATGCCTTGTGTAGAGATGCCATAACCTTCGGCATAGCGGTCTGGTATATAAAACTCCAGCTGGCTATGAAATTCCCTGAAAAAACTATAAACAACGGCTACCGCTGTGGTACCGTCTACGTCATAGTCTCCATAGATCAGAATTTTTTCTTTGTTGCCGATGGCTTGGATAATACGGGTGATGGCTTTCTCCATGTCCCGCATCAAAAATGGATCATGCAAATCCGATAGTTGAGGTCTAAAAAACTGCTTTGATTCGTCAAAAGTCTCAATTCCCCTGCTCACGAGCAACTCTGCCAATACAGTGTTGATGTTTAATTCCTCGCGCAGTTTGTTGGTTATTTTGACATCAGTTTTAGATTTTAGTACCCACCTTTTTTGCATATCTTTGCACAATATTTTAAGTGTAAATATACGTTTTAAGGCTGGACTTACCTAATTCCTAAACCCGGTATTGATCCGCTGTTGCTTAACGTGCATATTCCCAATGTTTTAAATATGGTGCAGGCTTATTCTTTATATGAAGGTTCTTTTTCCGTAGACAAGAGTAGAAAATTTATTCCCTTTGACCCACTTCTAGACGACCCTAAGGACCGACCGGGGGCGATGTTTATCCATGTCCATCCCTTCTTGATCCAAACTAATTCCGGGCTTGTTCTCTGTGATACCGGCCTTGGCTATACGGATGACAGTGCTGTGCTACAGCTGCATCATAATATCCGTAAGGCTGGCTTTAGACCCGAAGATGTAAAATATGTACTGATGTCCCATCTTCATAAGGATCATGCCGGTGGGATGGTGACATTTGAAAACGGAACAGGACGTATCGCATTTCCTGAAGCCGAATATATTGTTCAACGTGGCGAATGGGAAGACGCCTATTCAGGCATCTCCAGTTCATACAGGACCGAGATTTTTGATGTGATTCAACGCAGTGGAAATTTGGTACTGGTGGAAGGTGAAGGAAAAATAAATGATGAAATCAGCTATGCGCTCAATGGTGGACATACCGCGCATCATCAGGCATTTCATATTCAAACGGATGATCAGCACTATTTCTTTGGCGGAGATGTATTACCTGAGCCTGAAGAAATTTTCCATAATTATGTCGCCAAATATGATTTCGATGGTCGGCGCTCCAAAGCCTTGCGTCAGGAGTATTGGGCAGAAGGCGCGCCAGCGGGCTGGATTTTTTTGTTTTATCATTCTAAAAATATAACCATTGGCCGTAGTCAGATCCGGGAAGATGGAACCTATAAGCTAGTTGATGCAAAGTCATAAAGGAAAAACCTCCATGACCTTTTGGGAACATGGAGGTTTTTGGAAGGTTTAGTATCCCGGATTTTGCGGGAAGGCTGCACCAGTGTTACTGTCGATAACTTCTTGTGGAATAGGCCAAAGAATAAATTCTTTTTTCACCACATTTTTTGATTGTGTGTTTAATGTTTGCACGCGACGTAAAAAGATGTCGTCACCAAAACGGGCAAGGGTCATACGGCGCATTTCCTCACCAATAAGCTCCCGGGCGCGTTCGTCGAGAATCAAATCAGCATTGATTGCTGTAGCATCGATTAATGACGCCTTTGCACGGGCGCGGACAGCATTGATGGCGTCTTTAGCTTGTGCCGGTTTATTGGCGCGCCAGTATGCTTCAGCCAATAGCAGGTAAGTTTCTGCCAAACGTACTTTCACACGGTCCTTCATATTTCCTTCAAATGCAGGGTCAACAGCTGTCTTTCCGTAGAAAAATTTGGTTGTTGTCGGGAATACATTGCCTGATTCTTTGATGGCGTCGGTAAGTTCGATCTTCTTGCCATAAAGTTCAGGGACGGACGGATCGTTGTAATACCAATCGCGTTTGATATTGAAAGATGAATTTCTGACATCTTGTTTTTCATAACTATCCAGCCACCATTGATAAGGGCGTACGTGCCCAAGACCTCTTCCACCAAGTGAGTCGGCCAAGGCAAATCCTTTTTGTTGCGAATAGAAAGGTACCCAGGCACGTTTACTCCAATCCGTGTAGCGGTCGCCGCCCCCTTGTGTATTGTATTCCAATTGGATGGCCCAGATCGTTTCTTGATTGCCAGAACCGCGATTTTGATTGTTTTCGATAAACATATCGTGGAAATAATCCCCGGGTTTATCTTTTTCGGCGCCAAAACGTTGATCGTTCAATTTAAAGTAACCACTTTGAATAACTTTGTTGGCAGCTTCTGCAGCTAAATCTGGCTGTCCAGCTTCGATATATGCTTCTGCCAGGTAGTGTAAAGCAGCCCATTTCGTCAATTTACCTTCCTGAATTGTTCCTGGATTGTCGGGTAGGTTTTCACTTGCATACTTAAGGTCTTCAATCATGTGCGTCAAGATTTCAGCTTTCGGTGTACGTGTGAAATCGCGACGGGGTGTTTCGGATACTTTGTCCACCCAAGGCACATCGCCGTACAGGTTGACTAAGTAGCGATAACTGTAGGCACGGAAGAAACGAGCCGTTGCTTCCACACGTTTTGGATCGTTGTCCTTGTCTGTCCAGCTAATACCATCCTTTTTTAAAGCCTCAAGGATGGTATTGGTATTGCCAATAAATCCGTAGGCATATTTCCAATAATTGCGGACATAAGACGAAGCAGGATTTAACGTATAATTGCTGAATGGAGCCAATGTAGCGTCTGTACCTGTGGTTTTGATAGCAACGATATCTGTTCCGACCTGTAACGCCTCCTGTGGAGTTGCTCCTTGGGAAAAGATACTACCGTTCCAGGTCAGGAATTCCATGCGGGCATAAGAGTATAAACCATTTAGTCCAGTTTCGAAGCCTTTCGTATTGATATAGGTATTATCAGGTGACTGAAAGCTGCTGGTGTCTTCATTTAAGAAGTTCTTGCTGCAGCCTGTAAAAAGTAAGCTTAGGCCAGCTAGCATTGTATATAAAGTTGTATTTCTTTTCTTCATGATCTTGATGTGTTTAGAATTGGACATTTACTCCCAATGAGAATGTTCTCGCAACAGGATAAGGACTGGCAATATTTGTCGTTGTTGGATTACCTGTGGTCGAACTTACGCTCAATGCCTCTACGTTGTAACCTTTGATTTTGGAGAATGTATAGAGGTTACGGGCGTTAATAAATGCTTTAATGGAAGAGAGATTCAATCTTTTTAGAAAATCGCCATCAAAGGTATAGCCCAAGCTAAAGTCCCTAATTCGCCAATAGGATGAATTGATATAATACGTATGGTTGTTTACTGGCGTGTATCCAGGGGATGGGATGTCTGTGTTTGTACGCTCCGGTGTCCAGTAAGGCATGTCAGCAAGATAATTGGCGCCGTTGTTAGGTAAGAAACGTTCGATGTTTTTGAAATCATCTATTTTCGTTCCACCAAATGCCCCATTCATAAAGAACGACAGGGAGAAATTTTTGTACGTGAAATCATTGCCTATACCAAGTGTATAAGGTGATATTTTGTTCCCCATCATGGTACGGTCATTGGCATCGATTATACCGTCGTTGTTGAGATCTGCTAACTTGGCATCGCCAGGTTTCGCTTTAGGTTGATAGGAGTTTGCGATGTCGTCGCCCTCTTGCCATACACCAATGACTTTATAATCGTAGAAAATACGGATAGGCTTTCCGATTAACCAGGCATTGGTCAAATCATCTTTTCCGTCAGCGCGCAGTTTGGTGATTTTATTGTTGTTATAAGCAAAGGTTGTATTTACATTCCATTGGAAATGGTCATTTTTGACAGGTATGGCATTCAAGGTAACTTCTATCCCTTTGTTGGAAGTTTCACCGATATTGGTCAAAATGGTGTTATAGCCGTTCATGACAGGGACCTGTTCACTTAATAAAAGATCCGATGTTTTTGAGGAGTAGTAGTCGATCGTTCCTGAAAGTCTATTTTTGAGAATCCCAAAATCCAAACCAAGGTTTAATGAAGCTGTCGTTTCCCACGTTAGATTGCTTCCACGTCCATTGAAATTCATCACAAGTCCTTTGACTGGGTCAAGACCATAAATATAATCGACGTTGGTCAGACGGTCATAAGTTTGATAAGGTGATACGGCCTGATTTCCATTTTTACCATAAGAAACACGAAGTTTTAACAAGTCGAAATAGTCCTGCACATTCCCTTCTTTAGAAATTACCCAGGCTCCTGCAACGGATGGGAAAAATGCATATCGGTTGTTAACAGAAAATGCGCTATAACCGTCCGAACGACCTGTTAAGGTTAATAGGTAGCGATCCTTAAAGGCATAGTTGATTCTTCCCATGTAGGAAATCATCGCTGTATTTTGAAGGTTGGATTCGATCTTAAGATTTTTAGAGGCAGAAGCCATGTTGTTATATCCGGCATCTGATACAAAATCGTCTCCATTCATTCTTGAAGTTTTCAAATTTGTTTTCTGGGAAGAATAGAGGCCCACGACATTGATCTTATGGTCACCAAAGGTACGGTCATAGGTCAAGAGATTTTCCCAGGTCCAGTCCCAGAAATGCTCATTGTAAATTGATCCGGTACCATTCACGCCACGTCCTGTAACCGTATTTGAGCCATAGTAGGAGTTTTCGTTAATATTTCGGTAGTTGGTTCCGAATGTGGTTTTGAAACTTAATCCTTCAATAGGAAGTTTCACATCAAGCCAAGTATTCGCATAGACCGTTCTTCTGGTCTGATCCCACTGGCCTTTTTCGTCTGCGAAAGGGTGTGCCCACAAGGTTTGTGCGTACATCGGGTACGTTACAGCAGTGCCATCGGCATCACGGTTTTTACTGTAAGGGGAAAGTTTTACAACACTTTCAAGGTTAGGCTGTACGCCGTCACGGTTCCCTTGAGAAGCCTGCATGGTCATTCCTAGCTTTAACCAAGAGCTTAAACTTTGGTTGAGGTTTAGATTGACATTATATCTTTCGTAGGGCGTGTTTTTTACCACACCATCTTGATTTAGGTAGCTTACGGATGCATAATAATCGGATTTATCCGTTCCACCCGAAAAACTGAGTTGATGTTCCTGAATGGGAGCGCCACTATTGAATACTTCGTCCTGCCAATTGACTTCTTCCCCTTTTTTGTATTGTTCCAATACGTTGGCAAAAAGATAATTTTCTGGGTTGAGCTGATCGCCGGTTTTTCCTTTCGAAGCCTGGTAATCACGCATAAATTGGATGTACTGTGGGCCGTTCATCAATTTAAGGCGGCGTTCTACACTTTGAACCCCAAAATAGCCGTTGTAATTGATGCGTGCTTTCCCTGCGGCACCCTTTTTTGAGGTGATGAGGATAACGCCATTTGCAGCTCTTGAACCATAGATTGCGGTGGATGAAGCATCTTTCAGTACCGAGATACTGGCAATTGTATTGGAAGAGATATCACCCAGGGAACCACTAAAAGGAATTCCATCCAGGATAATTAGGGGGGCATTGGACGCGGAGATCGAGTTCTCACCGCGGATATTGATAGAAGCTGTTTCGCCAGGTTTGGCCGAACCGGAATTGATCGCTAAACCAGAAATCTTACCTTGAAGTTTATCGACAACATTCGGTGAATTTATTCGTTCCAGGGATTTTGCTTCCACTGTAGCGATACTTCCTGTCAAATCGCTCTTTTTCTGTTTACCATAACCTACGACCACAACTTCATCCAAAACATCCTCGGATTTTGTCAAGGTTATTTGTGCTGCTTGTGCTGCAGAGACTTCTTTCGCCGTAAATCCGATCGAGTTAAATGTTAGGATGGCACTTTTTGAACTGACGTTCAGTGAGAAGATACCGTCTTGATTGGTTGTAGTTGCTGCTGCTTTACCTTTTTCAGAAACAGTAACACCGCTTATTGGTTTCCCCGTTTCGTCAACGACCTTTCCGGAGACGGCTTGCTGGAAGGGTGAACGACTGGTTATTGCAACCAAATTACGTGGATTTGCTCCCCCGTAAATAGGTGCCGCTAATGACAAAATTGATAATGGTGTCAGCAGGATGAGATGACTCTTTTTGACCATAGGTGAGTAATTTAGATTCAGTAAGTGTTTAATGCGGCAATTATAAAGAAATAAAGCGTTGGCAATTCTATTGCTTCTTGGAACAAACGATTGCACGAACTACGAAAACGTTATAGAAATGGGGTTTTGTAATGAAAAATTGGAGCTAATGAAAGCTGATTTGTTCGGCTAGGAATTCCGATCGTTAATAACATGTGTGCGTCGAGCGCTTTTATTGTTGTTCAGTTGTGTCATCAAGATGCCATACGTCGAAAAAAGGGATGATATCGGTTAAAAGGGTCGTTTTTCTGCTCTTTTTTTAGTATTTTGGGGTAATTTGGTCTTTGTAGCCCATCCCGTCAGATACCAGCGGATTCGTTTAAGATTGATTTTTTGGGTAAATTTGTGTTTTAGTAGCTAAGGGCTGATGCTGTTTTTTCTAAAAGTCTTTGTTTTTTGTTAGAAAGAACCTTTAGCTTGTTTTCGTAATTGTTGTAAACAACGTTATGAAGCTTATATTATTAGTATTTATTTAAATAGAAGATTATGTCTATTGTAAGAGAGTCCGATCTGATTGGAATTGGAAAAAAATTTCAAATTGAAACCGATGCGGGAGACAATATGGTTGTTGTTATCCATGACGATGGCAGACGGGAACTTTATCGCTATGATGACGAGGAACATGAGTCACGTTGCGTCATGACACTCAATGACGATGAATCTCGGCAGATTGCGGGTATTATCGGTGGTTTGTCCTACAAGCCTAAGGCTTTGGAGACAATTGAAGTTGCTTTGGACGATTTACGCATTGAATGGTACAAAGTGGAAGGCAAAAATGAGGGGGCCGGAAAGACGATTGGAGAGCTGGAAGTTCGTCAACGTACAGGTGCATCGATTATTGCTGGGATACGGGATGATGATACGGTTATCAATCCAGGACCGTCTTATTTGATTAGCCCAGGCACCACACTTGTCATTGCTGGAAAGAAGAATAATATTAAACTTTTGAAGGAAATTTTACTGTAATTTATGCTATCACATACCTTAATACTGGAAATTGGAATCGCTGTAGGACTTGTTGCCATTGTTGGCCTAATAGCCAATAAGCTTAAGTTTTCTGTTATTCCATTTTTCATTATTATAGGAATGGTTTTGGGACAGCACGCTCCGCAGGTTGGTCTGGTGGATTTAACATTTACAGAAAGTAAACCCTTTATAGATTTCATGGGACGGTTGGGTGTATTATTCCTGCTGTTCTACTTGGGACTTGAGTTTTCGGTCAATCGCCTTATTAAATCCGGTAAAGCAATTGTGACAGGCGGGACAATTTACGTCTTATTGAACTTTACTTCAGGCTTGTTGATCGGATGGCTAATGGATATGCCATTTAAGGAGATGATGGTCTTATGCGGTATCATGACAAGTTCTTCCACGGCCATTGTCGCAAAGGTTCTTACAGATCTCAAACGTACGGCCAACCCGGAGACTGAGGTCATTATGGGGATGATTATGTTCGATGATCTGTTTATAGCGATGCATATCTCTTTCCTTTCAGGCTTGATACTGACAGGAAGCAGTTCGTTTTGGACGGTAGCAGGAACGTCCTTACTGGCCTTGGGATTTATATTGGCCTTTTTGATTTTGGGCAGAAAACTGGTGCCTGCGATTGATCGCTTATTGAAGGAGAAAACTTCTGAACTATTTATATTGATCATCTTTGCCTTACTGTTTATTGTAGCAGGTTTCTCTGAAACCATCCATGTTGCGGAGGCTATTGGGGCGTTGATGGCTGGCTTGGTGTTGGCAGATTCGCAATACATCAAAAAGATTGAATCGATGGTACTGCCTTATAAAGATTTTTTTGGGGCAATGTTTTTCTTTAGTTTCGGATTGTCTATTGATATTATGTCACTTGGGGGAGCTGTATTTTGGGCTTCGATTGCAGCACTGGTGACGGTGATGGGTAATCTTGCATCGGGGTATTTTGCAGCTAAATTTTCGGGCATGAAACCTAAAACTTCTTTTGATATTGGCTTTACATTGTCTGCGCGGGGAGAGTTTTCCATTATCATGGCAAACATTGGTAAAGCAGGGGCTTTATTGCCCGTTATTCAATCCTTTGTGGTTGTATATGTGCTCATTCTTTCCATAGTATCCCCACTATTGACCAAAGAGTCCCGTAATCTGTGGAAATTACTTTTCGGTGCGGATACCAATAGCTCCAAGCCTTTGAAAAAGTTGAGTGATTTAGAAAATAAGCAGACCACTTAGACTTTCTAGATAAGAGAGAGTCTTATATGACTTATCATAAACAAAAAGGGATAATACGGTAATGTATCATCCCTTTTTGTTTATGATAGATATTGGATTTTACAAAAAACCTAATTCTAGTTTTGCTTCTTCCGACATCATGTCTTTTGTCCAGGGTGGATCAAATGTCAATTCGACCAATGCTTCTTTGACACCTGCTACAGCAGCAACTTTTTCTTGAACTTCATTCATGATTTCGCCTGCCACGGGACAGCCAGGAGCCGTCAGCGTCATTACAATCTTTGCAATACCCTCTTCCTTCGTAATGATTTCATAGACAAGCCCCAAATCCACAATATTTGCAGGTTTCAGTTCAGGATCATAAATTGTTTCCAGTACAGCTTGGATTTGTGGCGCTAGACCCAGTTTATCTAATACAATGATACTCATTTATTCAGTTTTTTATCGTGAATAGCGTTTTGATAGATCGCTAATAATTTCGCTTCATTTATTTCAGGAGTAAAATTACTAAAATAGTAAGCAATACAGGTCTTTCTTATCTCATCTTTTTCATTTGTCGTTTTTGTACTCCACTCCGTTAAACATTGGATGATATCGTTTTTGTTGTGGGGATCGAAAGTTTGTCCTGTTTTGCCGGGGATAATCAGTTCGGGGAGTGGGCCTAGATTTGAGCTGAGCACAGCTGTTCCGACTGAATAAGCCTCAAGAATCGTGATCGGCATACCTTCAAAACAAATCGATGGTACGAGTAGTGCCTGTGCTTTGGCTATCAGGGGAAGTATTTCTGACCTTTTTTTAAAACCGAGGTAGGAAATATTCGGCTGGTCTTTAATTCTTCTCAGGACCTCATTTTCGAGCGGACCGCCACCAATTAGCTGTAGTTGAAAATCTGTTCCGATAAAAGTATCGATCAGATTCAATATCCCCTTTTCATCTGAAAGACGACCGACGTATACAAAGTGGGCCTGTGTACCCTCAGGCGCTATTGTAGTAGGAAAAACAAAGTTCGGTTTAATCTCGAATTTAGTAGACGGAAGGTGCAAGGTCGATTCAACGAAGATGTTCTTTGCAAAAGAGCTTAAATTGATGTAGCGATTTACCTTTGCCCAAGTTCCAATTTTACGATGAAACCAGTAATTCAGTGCGAGAAGAAATGTTTTTACTATAGAGTTGTTAAATGCTTTTTGTCGAACGGCTGTCCACGGAAACTCCTCTTGGAGTGAGTCCAAAAAGAGGTGGTTGTGGTGGTACAGCGTCGCCGAAGGGCATAGTAAACGGAAGTTATGCAAGGTCATGACCTGAGGGATGCCGAGTTTTGCAATTGTACGGACGATAATCGGACCCGCTGCATAATGGGTGTTGTGAACGTGAACGATGTCTGGTTTAAACGTCCGAATTATTTTTTTGACACGTTGAGCAGCGCAAATATTCCAAAAAGATCCTATTGTCTGTAATGCACCCTGCCAACCCTTTTTATTTTGAAAGGTTAGCGTTTGGACCTCATGTCCTTGCGCGAGGAGGGAAGATTCCTGCTGAAATACAGTGTCTTCACCACCAGGATCTTGATAAAATGTATGGATAATCAGTATGCGCATAATAAAAGACTTATGCAAATGTACAATTTTGAGGTGACTTCCTTTAAAGGGACAAAATTGCCATTTCTATATGATTATTGCTATATTCGCAAGATTCGATCGTAAAGATATATGCAACATTTACAACAACTCGTGATAGAGGCGATAGAGACAAGTCAATTTCCTGAAACACCATCAAATTTATATGATCCGATACGGTATATATTGACTTTGGGCGGAAAGAGGGTTCGACCAGTGCTGACATTGATGGCTGCCGAATTATTCGGTATGCAAGAGATGGATGAAATTATCCCTGCTGCCAAGGCAGTGGAGTTTTTTCATAACTTTTCACTGATCCACGATGATCTGATGGATAAGGCTCCTTTAAGAAGGGGTAAAACGACAGTTCACGAAAAGTGGGATGCTAATATTGCTATATTGTCTGGAGACGGCTTGTTGGTCAAAGCTTATGAGGAAATTTCAAAGTGTAATCCTATTTACCTGCCTGCAACCTTGAAAATTTTGAGTAAAGTGGCTATGGAAGTATGTGAGGGGCAGCAATTAGATATGGATTATGAAAGTCGGGATTCGCTGACAATGCCTGAATATCTTGAGATGATCCGTCTTAAAACTTCGGTGTTATTGGGCGGAGCGTTACAGTTGGGTGCTATTTTGTCTGGAGCAGATGAACAGCAACAGCAGCTGATCTACGATTTTGGAGAGAATGTCGGCTTAGCATTTCAATTACAGGACGATATCTTGGATGCCTATGGAGATCCAGATACCTTTGGAAAGATCGTTGGTGGTGATATCATGATCAATAAAAAAACCTTTTTATTGGTGAAGTTGATGGCGGTAATTTCGGACG
This sequence comes from Sphingobacterium sp. HSC-15S19, assembly GCF_050433745.1. Classification (NCBI taxonomy): domain Bacteria; kingdom Pseudomonadati; phylum Bacteroidota; class Sphingobacteriia; order Sphingobacteriales; family Sphingobacteriaceae; genus Sphingobacterium; species Sphingobacterium sp. HSC-15S19. Next base: position 108,888 of record NZ_JBNPWQ010000013.1, on the reverse strand, counting down.
ACGATAAGATAGTCTTACAAGGCTTATTGGACGCGTCTATAGCGACTGCTCCATCAAAAGTAGCGGATATGCTTACCTTATACGAGAAGTATGCGATTAAAAGTGCTGCCGACGAATTGAAAGATAGCTATACACAACGGGCATTTGAAAAAATGGAAGCATTGAATGTACCAAATGATCGCAAAGAAGCGTTATTAGTGTTAGCAAATAACCTTTTGGTAAGACAGCAATAAGTATAAATTCTATTAAAATTCGTATCTTGCCTGTAAATGTTTTTTTTGTAAGAAAATAATTAAATAAATTTTTAGATTACGTTCATGGAGCCTTTAAAAATCACCGTATTTCAAGCATATTTATTCTGGGAAAATATCGAGAAGAATCTAAATAATCTTGCATTGAGACTTTCCTCATTGCGTGAGAAAACGGATGTTATTATTCTCCCCGAAATGTTTAATACAGGCTTCACGAATAATGTCGAGAAATGTGCAGAACCTGCAAATGGACCTACAACAAGATGGCTATTTGAAATGGCAAGCTCACTTAACTGCGTTGTTGCCGGTTCTTTGATTATCGAAGAAGGCGGGAAATACTATAATCGTTTTGTATGGATGTTCCCTGATGGTAAATATGTCAAATATGATAAACGTCATCTTTTCGGACTATCTAAAGAAAGCGAGTACTTCGAGCCAGGAAATGAACGTATCCTGGTGGATATCAAAGGATGGAAAATTTGCCCAATGATCTGTTATGACCTTAGATTCCCCGTCTGGTCTAAAAATCAAAATGGCGCCTATGATATTTTAGTGTATACGGCCAGCTGGCCGGATAAGCGTTCTGCACATTGGAGAGCCCTTATTCCAGCACGCGCGATAGAAAATCAAGCTTACGTTGTTGGAGTAAACCGGGTTGGGCATGATGGTAATGATATTTACTATTCAGGTGGTTCTATGTGTATCTCTCCACTTGGTGATGTGGTGTATTATAAGCCAGAAGACGAGGATTTGTATACATTTACCTTAAATCCAAATGATCTGTTGGAAGCACGGGAGAAATTTCCTTTCTTAAAAGACTCCGATTCTTTTACAATCGGGTAACACGCTCTAAATTAGGTATAATTGCAAGCATTTATTTTTTCTGAGAGTGCCTGATCTTATTGGTCAGAAAGAACCTTCAGTTTGATTTAATTGCTGTTGGTGTTTGCAAAGTTATGAAGGTTTTGTTTGTCTCCTTTTTATTTGTTAAATTCAGTCTAGTATAAATCAAATTGTTATGATTTATCAACATCTACTGGTGACATGTTGATAAAATTTTGTTTGAGACAGTTAGATTAAAGCGTAATTTAGGCTAACTATTAGCCAAAATACGTTTAGCTTTTTCTCAAATTATATGAAAGACAACGTTTTATTATTGCAATAAGTTGCGTAAACAACCATAACCATTATTCATATGTTAGACCAAGATTTAGTATCACAAGAGTATTTTTATAATTTCTTAACAGGGAAATACTCAATTGCAGTTATGCGGAGATTACAGCGTAATCTCAAGGAGGCCGGGTTAAACATTACTTCTGAACAATGGAGTATCATGTATAACCTGTGGGTAGAAGAGGGGCTTACTCAGCAGGAGCTTGCTGTTCGCACATTTCGAGATAAACCAAGTGTCACTCGATTAATTAATAACCTGGAAAGGGTAAATTTGGTTATCCGCGTTAATGATAAAAACGACAGACGGTCCAATCTGATCTATTTAACAAAAATAGGACGAAAGATGAAGGATGAAGGAATGAAGCAGGCAAAAAATACCATTGAACAGGCTTTAGGCGGATTAGCCGACGATCAAATTGCCTTGTCAAATACCATTCTGCATCGCGTATTATTTAATTTGAAATAAAGATACTTAGTGGGGGTTATTTTATAAGGGAACTATCAGGGTATAAAAAAGGTCCCCTATGTTGAATACATAGGGGACCTTTTTTATATGAATTTCTAGCAGTTAATCTTCGAAAAGTTTGCTTTCGAAATCTGTGTGGCTATTGACCAATTTACCTTCAGTTCCGAAATAGATTTCCTGAAAACTTAATGTACGGATAGCGTCTACCTTACGATAGAATTTATCAGCAGATACATCTGAAAGTGTTTTGAAACCACAAGCTTCCATAATTTCGACTGTAGCACGTAATGTGTTGCGGTGGAACTGAGCTACGCGTACATATTTATCATTTACGTCGAGTCCTTTGTATAAATGCGGCTGTTGCGTAGCAACTCCAACCGGACAAACGTCTTCATTACACTTAAGTGCTTGAATACAACCTAAAGCGAACATCATACCGCGAGCACTATAACATGCATCTGCGCCTAAGGCAATAACTTTTAAGATGTCGAAACCCGTTACAATACGGCTGGATACGATAACTTTAACATGTTTTTTCAAACCAAAAGCAATCAAGGTTTTCGTTACAAATGCCAATGCATCGTATAATGGCATCCCTAGGTTATCTGTAAACTCCAGTGGAGCAGCTCCCGTACCACCTTCTGATCCATCTACGGAGATAAAATCCGGGAAGATCTGCGTGTTTTGCATGGCGTGACAGATGTCGATAAACTCATGTTTATCGCCGATACAAATTTTGAAACCGATAGGCTTTCCACCCGATAGCTCGCGCAGCTGTTGTATGAAGTGCATCATTTCAGTCGGTGAGGAGAAAGCGCTATGTGCTGGAGGCGACATCACATCTGTTCCTGGAATGACGTGACGAATAGCCGCAACCTCAGGTGTATTTTTTGCCGCTGGAAGGATACCTCCATGACCAGGTTTAGCGCCTTGCGAGAGTTTCAACTCGACCATCTTCACGTTTTCACGATTGGATTTTTCTCGGAAGAGCTCCGCGTCAAATTTTCCTTCCTGATTCCGACAGCCAAAATAACCTGTACCCACCTGCCAAATTAAATCACCACCGTTGTTGTGGTAGTCACTGATTCCTCCTTCGCCGGTATTGTGTGCAAAGTTTTGAAGTGCAGCACCTTTATTTAATGCCGTTATTGCTGTTTTGCTCAATGCACCATAACTCATTGCTGAGATATTGAACACACTTAAGCTATAGGGTTTTTTACAGGCTGCATTTCCAACAGTGGTACGCAGATCGTGGTTTTCGATATGGCAAGGGAAAACAGAGTGCGCAGCCCATTCGTTCCCGACAGCCTGTGGATCAGTCTGCATACCAAATGCGACAGTTTCACGTTGATTTTTTGCACGTTGGTATACGATCGAACGCTGTCTTCTGTTGAAAGGACGTCCATCCATATCCGATTCCCAAAAATATTGTCTCAACTCAGGACGAATAGATTCGAAGATATAACGGAAATATCCAACTAAGGGATAATTGCGTAGGATGGCATGTTTGGTCTGGAAACTATGGTATAACGCGATCAATAGCAATGGAAATGGGATGATAAGCAGCCAAAACCAGCTTGATGTAAATATAAATCCAAATGATACAATGATTAAATTAATCACAATCATTATTGAAAGAATGAGTTTTCTAACTTCCATAGAAAATACGATTGTTTAGTTTTAATTCGCTATTTTAATGTTTAGCCCAACTGATTATTTTATTACTCAATTAGCATTCCAAAATGCGCTTTTGGACGAAGCAAATGTACTAAAGTTCCTGAAGTAAATGGATATATTTACCCCTTGGAGGTAAGTTTTGATAAGTTTATAACCGTTTCTAACAAACTATTTTCTTTTAGTAATCTCCTGCGATAAAAGTTGATAGATTTGCTGTAAATCTGGTTTATTGCTAATAAATTGCAAATGTTTTTGCATTGTTGTGCTGTCCTGTCGGATCGCTGGTCCTGTCTGAACTGTTATTGGAATATGATTTTGCACTTTTTCTGCCGTCTCCAGGATGATTGGTTTAATTAGATCAAAGGACAAGTCGTTTTCTGCTAAGAGCTCGTAGGCCATCTGATAAAGGATGTTAGTAAAATTGTTGACCATAACCGAGGCAAGGTGGATGGCTAAACGCTGCTGGGAATTACAATAGATGCTCCGCGGTGCACATGTCTGTGCTAACTGAAGTAGCTCGGCACTATTTTCATCCGTGTTACCTTCAACACAAAGTGGGACGGTCGAAAAATCGACTGCTTTATTTTTGGATAATGATTGTGGTGGATAGATGACTCCCGCATTTTTAAATCCAGCCAGTACAGAAAGATCGGTTGCTCCCGAACAATGAATAACAACACCTTTTATATCTTTTGGTAGCGCTTCTACCAGCGATACAATGGCCTGATCGGTAACGGCAATGAGGTAAAGATCAGCATGTAGGTCTAGTTCAGATAGTTGGTCAATTGCTGCGCAATGAAGAGCAAAGGCCAATGCATCTGCATTGGCCTTTGTTTTACTGTAGATCTGAACGATATGATGTCCTGTTTTTTGAAACTGTTGTCCAAAATGCGTAGCGGCATTACCGCTTCCTAAGATCACAATGTTCATTATTTAAGTGCTTTTCGTTTCTCCTCTTTATTTCTTCTCACAATGGACATGATAAAACCAATGGTCATGACAATCGTTCCACACCAGAAAAAGTTGATGTATGGGAATTTAATGGCTTTAAATACGACCCATTTCTTTTCTGGAAGCGGCTTTTGATAAACCATGATTTCCAGTTTATCCTTGTCAGGTTTAATTCCCGTAAATCTGAATTTAAGCCCTTGCTCGTTGACATCTTTATTGAAGTCATAAACACCACCGTCTTTAATTAAGTAGATTGGTTGTACTTCATACTGTTTGTTGTCGGCCGAAAATACTTTTATTTTCAATCCAACCATAACATCACTAGGACCTTTTGGAATTTTCTCCAGGTGAGCTTCTTTGTTTAAGCCTTCAATGACATAATATCCATTGCGGTAGCGTAGGGTATCACCGATATTTACCTGATACGTTGCCGGCTCCTCGTAGTCTTCGAAACCAGTTTTGTCTTCTGCCGGAACTTTCGCATGTGTTGCCTGACTTTCAGCTGCAGCTGCGGTAATCAGTGTATACACGTCATGCGTGACATAATGTTTGGTCGCTGGAGTACCAATCAAACCGCCCATTTTCGCGTTGTTTTGTGCAAAAGGTTGCAGCACAAAATGCTCCTTCACTTTACCTGTTTCTTCGTCGATCCGCTCGTATTTTATTTTATAAAACGTATTTGGAGCCACAATGCTATCACCGATATAGGTTATTTTGTATTCCCCCATTTGTACAGGTTCACCTTCGGTCAAGAATAAGTTGTCGCCAGGTTTCTCTACCTTGTCAAATCCCGATACAGCAATGTAACCTGTGTTGTTGACCGAGATGACCTCGTTGGTTGCTGCAGCCACCATGGCACCGATAAGTAGTAATCCAAAGCCGATATGGGCTACCGAAGAGCCGGCCAGCTTCCATTTACCTTTGACAGCATCACCCAATACACGGATATTCGCCAAAATACAGAAAATACTTGCGAAGGTGATCAAAATATAGATCAGGTTGGTATACGTCTTCGTAAAATAGACGACAGCAGCCGTTAGAATGAGAGACACAACCAACGATGCTACCGTAGAAGCCAAAAACTTGCGGCTATCGGTACGTTTGTATTTTAAAAATTGTGTAAATCCGGTTAAGATCATAACGATCACTGCAAAACCCGATTGCCACTTGTTATAATGTTGGATCGGATCCAAAGGTGGAGCTACCTTGGTGCCAAAGATCTTGTTGAACACTGGAATTGATGTTGAAGCAATGATCTGTGCACATGCGACAGTCAATACCAAGGCGCCAATAAACATCCAGAATTCTCTTGAATAGATATCCTCATCCTTTTCTGTGATGGGCATCTCTTTCTTTTTGACGGTAAGAAATACGACCATGATTACCAAAAAGACAACATTGAATAAGATCAATTGTCCGCTCATTCCCAGATCGGTAAAGGAGTGTACAGAAGTCTCTCCAAGGACACCACTACGTGTCAGGTAAGATGCATAGATAACAAGTACAAAGCTGATCATCGCCAAAAATGTAGCGGTGAAGTAGGAGTGGCCTGAATTCTTATAAGCAATCATGACGTGGACAGCAGCAATCAGGGTAAACCAAGGAATAATTGATGCATTCTCTACCGGATCCCATGCCCAGAAGCCACCGAAGTTAAGTGCTTCATAAGCCCAGAATGAACCCATGATAATACCTGCGCCTAAAATCATCACGGCAAATAAAGCCCAAGGAAGTGCTGCATTGATCCATTCTTTGTATCGCTTGGTCCAAAGAGCACCGGTTGCATACGCAAAAGGAACAATCATCGACGCAAAGCCAAGGAACAGTGTTGGTGGGTGAATCACCATCCAGTAATTTTGAAGCAAAGGGTTCAAACCATTACCGTCGGTGATGAGTGAAAGATAATTAGCTTCTCTAAAGATTGGAATATCCATTGCTTCACGCAATAGGATAAACGGAGAGCTACCGATACGCAGACCGAAGATTTCCACACCAATAATCATGGAAGCTAAAAATGCTTGGCATAACATGACGAAAGTCATGACAGACGATTCCCAGCTTTTTGCTTTAAATAGCAAAACAGAACCTAATACTGTTTGCCAGAACATCCAGAGCCAAAAACTACCCTCCTGACCTTCCCAAAAACTGGAAATGATATAGTAGGTAGGGAGTGTCTTGGACGAGTGCGCCCAAGCATAATTATATTCAAAAAGATGATTGTATATAATATAAAATAAAGTTGCACCAATCGCCACTACGGAGACCGCATTAACCCAAAAGGCAATACGTGCAATTTTTTTCCATGAATTCTCTTCAGGGTATTTTGTTGCAAAAAAGTAACTGATACAAGATAGAAGTGCAGCACCAAAAGAAAGTACAATAAAGAATTGTCCGATCTGCCCTGGTAGCAGGTGCTCACCAACGTAATTAACGTCCATTGAAAATTGATTTTACGAATTAATTATTGAAAGCAGTAGCATTGATCTCGGTGACGACCGATTTATCGTTATATTTTGACGGACATTTCATCAATATCTTACTTGCCCTAAACACATTTCCGTCCATTTTTCCTGTCAATACAATTTGCTCTGAACGTTCAATATCTTGAGGTTTGGCGCCTCTAAAAATCACTTCACATTCTGTACCATCGTTGTCACGCATGAAAAACGAAAATTTGTTGGCGTCAGTTTTGGGATCATAATGAAGCGCTTTGTCTTTATTCAATTGACCTACCACATATAGTTCGGTTTTCTTTTCTTTAGCTTCGGTAAATGTCGAATAGGTACTTGAATCGGTATAGATAACAAGTATCATGGCAATTGCGACAGCAATGATAGCGATTAGAATAATTGAACTTTTTTTCATTTGTATTTACTTATTTTATAAGTGTTTGATCTCATCGTATAAATGAGCTCGTTTCACCCGGTTTGTTTTTTCTTAACGATGAATAGCTGTTCCAATCTGCCAGATATCCTCCTGTTTTTTCAGAAAGATTATTACCCAAATCTGACAACGTTGTGCTCACTAAAATCCCAAATTGATTACATTTGAGACCTAATCGAATGCAAAATTACAAATAGATTCGCTAAGAAAGGAATAATGCAACTTTTCCATATTATTTATATCTATTCTAAATAGTTTGAATTAATTGGAAAAATAAGCTAGATTCGAATGCTTTTGAATAATTTGAAGTGAAATTTGCTATTTTGGTTCTAATGATATCGCATGAATTTTACAATTGCCTGTTAATATGAGTGTTGCTTTGCGATTTTTAGGCCTCTTTTGGGCTGTTATATTCCCCTGCTTTTTTGTTTTTGGACAGGTAAAATTCCGTAATCAGGAAATTGCTATCCAAAATGACAATGACGTTTATCTACTGACGGGTCAGGACCGCTATTATACCAATGGTATCAATATCAACTATAGGATTGCGTTGCCAGGGAAACCAGATAGTCAGACTTCAAATACGGTATTGGATTTTGAAATAGGCCAACGGATTTACAATGGTATCAGTATCATTGACTATAGACGGCAGGAAAAGAAATACGATAGACCATTTGCAGGTTACCTCTATTTTAGTGCTGGGATAACACGGTTTTTACCGCACGATCAGGTTGTTGAGTTTAAGACTGAATTGGCGCAGATCGGCCCTAAATCCTACGGTGAAGAAGCACAGAAGTTTATCCATCATCTCTTTGGGATGTACGAGGCGACAGGTTGGGATACGCAGCTTGGAAATTCCTTTGGTATTGATTTAAGTGCAACCTATAAAAAAGGACTATATCGCAGTCAAAATCAGCAATTCGATGTCGGAATTATAGGTGAGGGGACCATTGGATTAAATAATACCAATATGGGAATTGCGGCCCCGCTTCGGTTGGGGAAGCTGAAATCCTATCAGGCATCCACCTTTACACATGGGCATTTGACACAGGGAAGAGCGAACAATGATAAAGAATGGTATTTTGTCTATCAACCAAGCGTGTCTCGTATTTTTTACAACGCAACGGTAGAAGGAGGGAGAGGTAAAAATGATCCCATAGGCAAATTATACACTATTCAGCCTTGGATGCTTAGTCACCGCATTGGTTTCAATTGGTCTAACCACAAGATCAATTACGGTATCAATTACATCTTCAATTCGAAAGAGCTCAAATCGGTGTTTCACCGGCATCAATATGGCGAGCTGTTTTTTGCCTACCGTTTTTGATCAGCCAGCCATAAGTAGGACCTACATGGATCCGCTTGATAGGATCTTCGTTGGTCCAGCGTTCAAATGTTTGTCGTTTGGAGATTGTTTAACCTGGGTTTTCGGGAATAGGGTCAGCCAGTTTTTGCCCGATCAATCTGGTGGTGAGCATAGCGGCCACGGTATCTCCAGTAGCATTGAGCATTGTTGCGAGAGGATCGACGAGGGTTGCTATGATCATAATGGAAGGGATCACCTCCGTTGGCATCTGATAAACCGATATGATCAGCATTTCTCCGATGTAGCCACCATTAGGAATACCTCCGGCTACGATGCTCACCAGTAACGTAATGCCAACCGCCATAATCAGATTGGCTGGATCAAAAAATTCCTTTCCGCTTAATAAAAGTGCGATATAGATTTTAAAGATACAGGCGATCGCGGATCCATGCTTGTGCAATGTTGTGCCTAGGGGAATGACGACACTAGCGACGCTGTCCGGGATTCCAATTTGCTTGGCTGCAAGTAAGTTGGCTGGCATGGTGGCGAGACTACTGCAGCTGCTCAATGCGGTCAAGGAAGGCAATATATTGTTTTGCCAGTAACGTTTAATTCCCTTTAGTCCGAATGCAAAAAAAGCGAATAAACTGAATACCGTGAAAAAATAGAAGATTCCAAAAAAGTAATATAGACCGATAGGTTTGGCATAAAAACCAAAAAGCTGAGGGCCTAATGTTCCAACCTGATAGGCAAAATATGCTCCCAAACCAATGGGCGCGAGGTTCATGACCATCACGAGCAGATTTCCCATCACAACATTGCCCGAGTTTATAAATTTACGGAAGGTCTCTGCAGATGCCCCTGATTTGCGCGTAGCAATGCCAACGAGGAACGAAAAGATGACAAAGGCCAGCATATTTTGTCGTGATAATAAACTTGAAAATTCGCTAACGGTTAAAAAGCGGACCATTTTTTCACCCCAAGAATCATGAACAACTGTTTCCATGATCTTGTTTGTTTGTTCAATAGGCAGTGGAGCATCTACTGGAAAGAGGTAAAGGAAGCAGATGCTTGACAGTCCGGCGACGACAATACCCAGTACAAATACGAACGACATCATGCCGATGATCCTTCCCAGTACACTGTCGCCATTGATATTCGCAACAGATGAGGATATGGCAAAAAACACCAATGGTATGACGCTGACAAAGAGGAGGTTTAGGAAAATGTCACCGATCGGTTTAAGATTGTTGACGATATGCGGAAAGAAGATGCCGATCAAACTTCCAATACTGATCCCAAGGAGTAGAAGTAAGATACTGCCGTAGTTCTGCACAAAAGTTTTTGTAGCGTATTTCATAGGTGTATGATTAGTTATTTCAAAAGGAGTTCATTCACATGGAAGAACTGCTTATATTGTCTTTGTATTTGGTCACATTGAGCATATCCAATGCTGTTGTATTGCTTGCGCTTGTTAGGTTTGGATATTTCATTAGGTTTTGTGAATATTTTGTATTTAAATTGCTAAAATAGTGTTTTTCTCGAATAGGTCTATTAAAACGAGCTGAATTTATGCGTGTTTGTTCATTTTTGTTTTACCTTGCTGAAAAAATCCGCTTTTTGCCGACCTTGTTATCTTACTGAAAACTTTTTTTGTCGAGGTATCCATCATCTCTGCACGCTCGGTATTAATATGTATTTTTCATTTGGAAGTCGATGTACTGCTTAATTGGTTGACATCTCCTTCAGGCTACGCTGATAGATGGTCGTGCTTCGGAAATCATGAGGATTTTGATACACGCATCGGCTTTTTTATCTTTGGACAGTAGCAGTGACTAAGTGTCATGGACAAGGAGTAGGCCATTCGTTTGGCGTCTGTTTCTTCATTTGGACGTCATGTGTGAAAATTAGAACTTAAAGTATTTTTATAAAAATGGAATTTGTAACGACAGGAGATGGCTCGAAAACGTTGTTTAATGCAGAAATAGGTGAATGTTATCATTCGAAACATGGTGCGGTGCAAGAAAGCAGGCATGTTTTTATAAAAACAGGGCTCGAACACTATGTACAAACGACAGGAGCGACCGACGTCGGTATCTTGGAGGTGGGGTTCGGAACAGGCTTGAATTTTTTGCAAACAGCTGACTTTCTTAGCGATAAATCCGTTCAGGTGGAATACGTCGGGATAGAAGGATTTCCTTTGCCTTTGTCTACTATTGCTGCAACGGGCTATGAGGCGACGGTAGATCCGACCGTGTGGGCAAGCTATTTGAATGCATACGAGCAGGCTTTGACGGAAAACGTACGGATTAACGAGTACTTAAAGCTTCATATTGACCATACCTTATTGATGAATTTCCAGTCGGATCGCTTGTTTGATGTCGTTTATTTTGATGCTTTTGCGGCAGTGCATCAGCCTGAGATGTGGAATGATGCTGCGTTGGGACATATCGCGCAGTTTGTTAAACCGGGTGGTGTCTTTGTGACCTACGCTATTACCGGGAACCTCAAACGCAGTATGAAAGCATTGGGCTTTTCAATAGAGAAGACGCCTGGTGCGCCTGGCAAGCGTGAAATGCTTCGTGCGACTAAGTTATAAGAAGGGCGATTGTCGACTTTAAATTATTGTTAACTGCTTGGTATTCTAAAAAGTGTTTTCTAATTTAGCCCAAAATAGAGGCGCTAACCTATTCACCACTTGTGGTTTATATTTTACTACTAATGACAGATTCGCAGTTGATAGACAGTTTGAAGACAGATGGCCAGGAAGGATTTGTTGCGATTTATCGTAAATTCTATAAACAACTGTTATTCTTTATACTTGGTTATCTGAAGGAAAACCGTGTGGCCGAGGAAATCGTGGCCGATGTTTTCGTTAAGGTATGGGAGCGTAGGTCTGATTTTTATACAATGGAAAATCTAAAGGCCTTTATCTATATTTCGGCAAAGAATGCGAGTCTGAATGTTATTCGGTCGGAGCGTTCTAAAGGCATCCATGAATCCTTGACAAATTATGAGGATCTGTTGGTAGATGATCGCGACGTTTTCTCAAAAATGATTCATGCGGAGTTAATCCACTCTATATTTATTGAGGTCGGAAAGCTTCCGGAAAAACAACGGGAAGTTTTTAATATGACCTATCTTGAAGACAAGACTGTCGAAGAGATTGCAGAAGAGCTTCAAATGAGCCCAACTGCTGTATACACAAACCGTTCCCGTGCGATACATACCATACGAACCTTGTTGGGGACTAAAAATGCATTAACGCTCCTCGCGTTTTTATCTTCAGTCGGCGAGAATTAGCCGGGGCGTATCCGATTTTATACCCCGCTATTTATTCTGTTTTGACCCTTATCTTTTTATTTTCTGATTGGTTTTCTAAGCTTCTGCGCTGTTTTTTTACCTGTTTAATATTTTTTTACTTTTTTATGTAAGATTCTGTGAGTCGCCGTGTTTTTATTGACGAAAGAAACGATGACGAAAAGTATGCATGGTACAGACCACATTATAACACTTCTGAACTCCTATTTAAAGGGTGAAATTCATCCTGATACACATGTGGAACTCCGGTTGTTATTTGAACAATACCCAGAATTGCAGAGCATGTTAATGGAGTTAGAAAATCCAGAAAACCTTCAGCAAGAACTTAAAATTTATGAAAGTCTTTTTGAGGCTGATGCAATAAAGGCAGAAGAAAGGGTTTTGTCGACCATTTTAGATCGAATTGACGTAAAGTCAACTGAGCAGCAGGTGAGCTGGTTCAAAAAATATCGGTTGTATGCTGCTGCTGCGGCATGTATCATCGGTTTAATTGGGCTGGGGACTTGGAAAATGAAACAAGATGAACAAGCTCAAACTGTTGTTGATCCGATACTCCTGGCTAAAGATCTTGTACCCGGAGCCAATAAGGCAAGGCTTCAGCTTGCCGACGGAACGCATGTAGACCTGGATGGGCGTTATAGTGGGATTTTAATGGGAAGTAAGATCCAGTATAGCGATGGTTCGGTTGCAGTGAATACAAAAGAAGATAAAGGACAGATGATGGTCTTGTCAACACCTAGAGGTGGGCAATATCAGATTTCCCTGTCTGACGGTACTAAGGTGTGGTTGAATGCCGATACGCGCTTGCGTTATCCCAACAAGTTTATAGGCCAAACACGTGTTGTAGAATTAGATGGTGAGGCTTACTTTGAGGTCGAAAAGATGCGGGATAAACCTTTTGTGGTTGTGACCAATAAAGAGAAAGTCGAAGTATTGGGAACTCATTTCAATGTTTATTCTTTTCCGGGAGAGCAGGAATCAAAAGTGTCTTTGTTGGAAGGTAAAGTAAAGGTATCTGTGCCTATAGGAAAGGAAAGACTGCTTGTTCCCGGAGAACAGGCTTTGGTGAATGGCGAAGAACTCTCTGTTCAACAAGCCGCTGTAGAGGAAAGTATTGCCTGGAAGAATAATGAGTTTACATTTAACGATGAACCTTTGGGAACGGCATTGACACAAATAGCGAGATGGTATGATATTGATATCGAAATAGCTCCAAGTGTGTCGAAAATTAGGTTATGGGGATCAGTATCGCGTTTGGACAATTTTGATAAGGTACTTAAGATTATCAAAATGACAGACGATAAAATAAAAGTTCAGATTGAAGGAAGGAGGGTGAAATTGATGAAATAAGAATACATTAAATCATTATTTCGTCCTTTTAAGGAGCTGAGGAAGGTGGCACTTCCCCAGCAAATTGGTTCGAGATATAATAAAACTTACTCAACTGTTTATTAAACTAACAAAACCAACCAAATGTAATGAAAAAGTATAAATACCTCATTATTATGAAAATGATTATTATGCTTCTTTTGTTTAGTATCGTGCAGCTTCAAGCTGGAAGTTTCGCTCAGACGGTGCGTATAAAAAAGAAGAATAGTCCTATTGTTGATGTATTTCGGGAAATCAAAAAACAAACTGGATATACCGTATTATGTAAATCAGAAATTATCAGCAATAGTCCTAAGGTCAGTGTGGATTTTAATAATCTCTCCTTAGACCGGGCATTAAATGAACTGTTGTCTCCTAGAGGTCTTAGCTACATCAAAGAAGGCAATTCTATTATTGTGAAGATTAGTGATAACAGTCGTCTCGAGCAGTATGCGCCGCTCACAAATGTAGGCTGGCTAGCAGAGCAAAGCCCTGTTCAGGGCAAAATTACCGATCAGGATGGCAAAGTGCTTGCTGGGGTAAGTGTAGCCGTAAAGGGCGGAAAAAAAGCAACTGCATCAGACGCCAATGGAAATTATACAATTGCTGTAAGCAGAGGGTCAATTCTGGTATTTAGTTTTGTTGGCTATGAGCGTAAAGAAGTAGAAGTGAACGGAGATGTCTTGAATGTTAGCATGCATCCAAGTCTATCGAATCTGGCAGAAGTCGTTGTCACTGGATATGGTACATTTAAGAAATCGGACTATACTGGCTCTGCTTCAACAATACGTACAGAGCGTATGTCAGATGTACCAGCAGTAGATTTTTCGACAATGCTCCAAGGTAATGCACCTGGAGTGCAGGTTAATTCCCTATCGGGTCAGCCAGGAGGTTCAACGGATATTCGAATACGGGGTATGGGGTCTATCAATGCAGTCAATAGGCCGCTTTTTGTTATCGATGGAGTGCCAGTGATGTCGGGCGATATCTCTTCTAGCAGTTCAAACAATGCTGGTCTCGATGTCATGTCTACCTTGAGTAATGCAGATATTGAGCAGATTACGGTGATAAAAGATGCGGCAGCAGCTTCGCTTTATGGCTCCCGGGCAGCAGGCGGTGTTATCTTGATCACAACCAAATCGGGCAAGGCCGGGAAACCTGTATTTTCGTTCAAAGGTGACTATGGGCTTTCCAGTCAAGCGACAGATTTTCGTGAGGTAATGAATGGTCCGCAACGGCGCGAAATGCTACTTGAAGGGCTTCGCAACAAAGCACGTTATATCGACAAGTTGACTGACGAAACATTGATTGAAGATTTTGCACAAAACAATATTGATAAATATGCACCGCAACCCTGGAGCGGCTGGACAGATTGGAAAAAGGAACTATTTCGTCGCAATTCACCGTTTAGAAACGCAGACTTGTCAGCTTCCGGTGGGGATTCCAAAGTCTCATACTATACATCATTGGGCTATACCAATCAAACAGGCTTGTCTTATCAGTCTGGTTTTGAAAGGTTAACAGGTCGTTTGAATGTGAAATACAAAATGAGCGACAAGCTAGAACTTGGGGCTAATATTTTATATTCAAATGTGAACCAGGATGTTAATTCGGAAGGCGGAACTTACACATCACCGATCTATTCATCACGTCACAAACTGACTGCTTCCGAACCTGTATATAATGAAGACGGTAGCTTCTTTTTGGATTTTTTCTCCAATGGTCCACGTAATCCGAAAGCATCATCATTGTATAATTACCGTCGGGAAAAAGCAGATCGATCGTTCAATACCGTCTTTGCAAACTATAAGTTTATGGATGGTCTCGTTTTCAATACAACCTTCAGTTTAGATCATACAACGACTCGATACAACTCCTGGTCTGATCCGCGGACTTCAGATGGTGAGAAGACAAATGGTTCATTGTCTACAAGTTTTACCGACTATAATCAAATGGTGTGGCGTAATAGCTTGACCTATACCAAGACATTTGCGGCGAAACACCATTTGGATGTTTTGGGCGGTTATGAAGTCAACCGTTACCGCAGAGATGGGATGGATGGGGCCAAAGATAACTTCCCTTCGGTAGAAAAGATTGTACTTTCCAATGGTTCGGTGCTCACTGATCTTTCCGGGTCGAATACGGAATGGCGATTGCTGTCGTATCTTTCGCGCGCCAACTACAATTATGATGATAAGTATTTCTTAGGAGGAAGTGTGCGCATGGATGGTAGTTCAAGGATTCATCGGAGCAGCCGTTGGGGCACATTTTGGTCACTGTCAGGCGCATGGAAGTTTACGAAAGAGAGTTTTATGGACTCTTTGAACGATGTGCTGACAGATGGAAAGATTCGGGTGTCTTATGGTACAAACGGTACTTTGCCTTCAAGTTATTTCACCTACATGGATTTAACAGGATTTGGCTATCCGTATGGGAATAATCCGGGGATCAGGGAAACACAGATCGGAAATCCAAACCTAAGATGGGAAAAACAGAATAACCTTAATATTGGTTTGGATGTTCGTTTATTTGATCGATTGGGACTTACATTCGAATGGTATAGAAGGCAGTCATCAGATTTATTGAATGATATGCCGACCTCCTTAACAACGGGTTTCGGATCTTACCTGACAAACATTGGAGCAATTCGAAACTCGGGTATCGAAGTGGATCTGAATGCAGATATTCTACGTGACAAAGCGTTCAAATGGAATGCGAGTTTGAATTTCGGTATGAACAAAAATAAGACAATAGCTTTGGCCGATGGTAGTGAGGAATTACGCGATGGTACGTCAATACATCGTATAGGCCAGCCTTGGTATAGTTATTATCTTATTGAGTTTGCTGGAATAAACCGGGAGACTGGGGTACCTCAATATTATGTCAATGACCCTTCAAATTTAGGATCAAGGGATATTACAGAGGATTATACTAAAGCTAATCGTATTCTTTACAAAAGTGTCGATCCAAAACTGATCGGTGGGTTTACCAATACGTTCCGGTATAAGATGTTTGATCTGAATTTCACCTGGACTTATTCACTTGGCGGCAACTCCTATGACAGTGGTGCAAGCAAGACTGAACTAGGCGGAAAAACTGGCTATGATAATATACCACAGTATTATGAACGGAGATGGCAGAAGCCTGGTGACGTAACCGATATCGAGATGTTTATGGTCGGGAATACTTACGATATGAGTAGTGTGGCCAATACACGTCGTGTCCATTCTACGGATCATATTCGATTGAAGAATATGACTTTTGGTATTTCTTTGCCACAGCAGATCTCGCGTCGCCTCAAAGTAAGTAATATTAGGGCATATTGTTCGGGCGTAAACCTATTGACGTTTGCAGCCTACAAAAACTATGATCCGGAAGTACCTGTAAATGGTACCGTGTATTTTGAGTCCCCTAAATTGAAGACAGTAACCTTTGGTTTGGATGTTAAATTCTAAAAAAAGACTATGAAAAATATATTATCAATGGTATTGCTCTCTTCCACTCTTTTGGTGGGATGCGGTGACCAATGGTTGGAGAAAGCGCAACCGAGTACATCAACAGAAAGTTCGCAGGCTATAAAATCTGTTCGTGATGCGGGATATGCCTTAAATGGTATTTATGATATTATGCGCGGATATGAATACTATGGCGCAAGAATGACCTATTATGGGGATGTGACAGGAGAAGATATGTTGGCTAATGGTGATACAAAAAGAGCTGCAAAGTATTATCTTTTTGACTTTAATAAAGATAATACACCTAGTTCATTGTGGTATCAACCCTATCGCGTATTAAGAAATGCCAACGGTATTTTGACCTATGTAAATGGTGTTCCAGAAGGCCAAATGACGGAAGAGCTGGGAGATATCAAAGGTCAGGCCCTCACACTTAGAGCAATGGCCCATTTTGATCTGGTGAAAGTTTTTGGAGCTCCCTACACAAAAGACAATGGCGCTTCTTTAGGCGTACCGATCGAAACTGAGAAACATGCTTCTACCAATAAACCGGTGCGAAATTCGGTTAGGGATGTTTACAAACAGGTGATTGAAGATCTGGAAAACGCAGTGAACTTGTTAAGTGCAGCGAAAAAGAATGGTAAGCTGAATAAATTTGGTGCTCAACTACTACTCGCCAGAGCTTATCTCTACACGGGAGATCATGCAAAGGCTTTTGCGCTGACAAATCAATTCATTAAAGATGCCGAAGCGGCACAGAGTTCGACAAAAGGGCAATACATCCTGTGGACGAATAGTGAGTATGCCACTGTTTGGTCAAAGGATTTTACCAGTGAAATTTTGTTTGGACTATCCGTTCTAAAGACAGAAAGTGGGCCAGGAAAAGAGGGGATCGGCAATTTATTATGGCGTAATGGGTATAATGATATTATTCTGTCGGATGATTATATGAATCTGATTAAGAATGATGCAAACGATGTACGTCATAAAATCATTACCAAATATACCAGCAAGCAAGTTGATTATTATTATCTAAATAAGTATCCGGGCAATACAGCTGATGGGGAGAACCCGGAGTTTGCAGATATCCCGGTGCTTCGTCTTTCGGAAGCTTACCTGATTGCTGCTGAATCGGCGGTGAAGCTAGGTGACAATGCGAATGCTTTAAAGTATTTGAATGCGATTGTTACACGTGCAAATCCGGCAAAATCTATTAGTGGTGTAGTTACTTTAGAACGCGTTATGGAAGAACGCCGTCGTGAACTTGTAGGGGAGGGGCATCGTTTGTTTGATGCTATGCGCAATAATATGCGTATCGAACGAAAGGGCGCTGCCCATGTTTCACCTTCATTGAGACCGGAAACAAAATCCTTTGATCGGACATTTTTTAAAACTTTAATGGCCATTCCAAGGGTTGAAATTGATGCAAATAATAATATTGTTCAGAATGAAGGATATTAATATCGTATGAAAATTCATTTAAAAGCAAAGCACGGTGGTTCCTATGGAATCGCCGTGATCTGGTATTTGTTTGTTCTATTTGGCGTTATGCAAGGTACTGTTGCCCAAAGCGCTTTGGAATTGGGGAAGTTTGACGGTCCTTATTTTTTTTATGAAAATGGTGACAGTAGTTGTATCCGTGTGGAACATGGTCAGGTGTTGTCCGAAAAATCGGAGCATATAAAAGCCTTTAAGGTTTCGACGGAAGACGGTAAGCACCAATTTGAAGTTTGGCGTCATCCCATGGTGGCTCCTGCCTGGTCCTATCGTCCAAGCAAAAAGATTGTGGTCTTGTCGGATCCGCACGGTGATTTTGAATCTTTCTATTCGATTCTCAACGCGCAGAAGGTCATAGGGTTAAACTACGAGTGGACGTTTGGGAGTAATCAGCTTGTCATCATAGGCGATGTGTTTGACCGCGGGAAAGATGTTTTGCCTATCTTTTGGTTGATCTATAAACTTGAATACGAGGCTGCAAAAGCTGGCGGGCAGGTCCACTTTTTATTTGGTAATCATGAAGAGATGGTTTTACGCGGAAATTATAAATATACGCAAGAAAAATACAAAGCTTTAGCAGAGAAGGTAGGTAGGGATTATCGTGACTTTTGGTCAGTAAATACGGAGTTGGGGAAATGGTTACAGACAAAGAATACCATGGAAAAGATCGGGGATAATCTGTTTGTTCATGCCGGGCTAAGTGCAGCGATGTTGGATCCTCAATGGTCGATCTCAGCGGTCAATGACTCGGTACGTCATCATCTTTTTCAACAGAAGGAAGAACGGCAAAAATCGAAAGCTGCTACTTTCCTATTTGGCAGTGAGGGGCCACTATGGTACCGCGGAATGGTTCGTGAAGAAGAAAAATATCTTCCCTTGCCACAAACAGAGTTAGAAAAGTTAATGGATGTATATGGTGCTCGAAAAATCTTTGTAGGGCATACCATTTTTCCGGAAGTAAGCAAATTTTATGCGGGTAAGGTCTATGCTGTGAATGTTGCCAATGAAGCCAATCGCCTGAAGGGCCATAGTCGTGGAGTGCTTCTCCAGGGGGCTAAGGTTATCATTCTTTATGACGATGCTAGCAAAAATAAATACTTCGCCTCTAATTTATAAGCCGCTTAGCAAGTTGATATAATTATCGATAAAATGCAGTTTGTCTTTGGATTTATATTGTTGAATATAGCGCGGATGGTCGAGGACGGTCATTTTTCCAAACAACTTTTCTTCCTTGTTGATCTTGGCGAGAAAGGTTGCATTTTTCTTTCCGAGGACAAAGACCTCCTCTGTGACCAAGCCCATGGAAATGTGCTGTTTTAGGGAATCCAACATAAAGGGGCGGACCATGTCAAAAAGTTGCTTGTCGTCGTAATAATTTGCATTGATCCAGTTGTTGGGCTTTGTTTCTCGGACAATCGCGAGGGGAAATGGCGAATTGATGTAAAACTGTTTGTAGAAGATCTCTGGGCCACCATAAGCTTCAATCATATCGTACATAAAAACCGAAGATATTTCATGGGTATGTGCAGATTGCATCTCTATTCCACATGCACTAGCTAATCTTTTGGTGTCTGTAAAAGGAACTCCCGTTACACCAGCACCGTGTCTGCTCGGATTAATGCCGATAATGAATTTTCTGGTTAGATTATCATTGTAATATTTCTGGTAGAACTGTTCCATTACGACTAATGTTTCGGGGTTATCAAGGTAGGGGTTGATAACATTGAATTCTGGGGGAAGACTTCCTTGATAATGAAGATGTTTATTGAATAAAACTACTTTTTCTGCAAATGTTAGCATCGTTCGTGTGTTTAAAAACAAAATACGATTTTTAAAGAACAAAAAAACAAAGCCGGGTGTCATTTGACACCCGGCTTTGTTTTTTTGTATCTTGGGTCAGGATTAGTGACCTTGTGTACCGTCTACACCATGTGAATGTCCATGAGACAATTCTTCTTCAGTAGCAGGACGTACAGTTAAGATTTCGATATCGAAATTTAATGTTTTGCCAGCCATTGGGTGGTTTAAGTCAGCAACAACTACTTCTGGAGTAACCTCAGCTACTACAGCGCGGAATTGGTTTCCTTGGTTGTCTTGTAAAGGCAATACTTCTCCTACTGGAGGTAAACCTGTTTCTTTGAACATATCTACTGGCAACTGTGCGAATGCCTTGTCATCTTTTTGACCGTAAGCATCATCCGGTGCCAATTCAAATGAAATTTTATCACCAACGTTTAAGTCTGCGATGTTTTCTTCGAATTTAGGTAACATCATACCTACACCATATAAGAAATCTAAAGGTTGTTCTGCAGTTGTTTCTTCAACGAAAACTTTTTCACCGTTTTCTACTGTGTGAAGTCTGTACGTCAATGCTACGACGTCGTTTGCTTTTATAGCCATCTGATTTTGATTTTTGGAAGCCCGAGGCTACCGTTTATTAAATATAATTTATTAACGCTTGTATGGAATCCTGTGGTAGACTGCAGGTCCTGTTTTTACAAAGATATGCTTTTGTCTCCTTTCCGACTCTATGTTCGAGCAATGGAAGATTTTCTTCTGTACCGCCAAGAACAATTTTATTTGGAATATAATAGTTGCCGAGTTCATTTTTGAAAGCCATTGCTTTATCCCCCGTCAATGCAATTTCATTGATTCCATATATTTCTTCTAGCAATAATATTGCCCAATTTGAATAAGCCGAACCATAAGTCTTGATTTGCGGGAATACATTCGCCAGCAATTGGTCTGTAATGGCGATGTAATTTTCATCATCAAAAAGCAAACCTAATCGTTTCAGCTGACGAACCATTGTCGACGAAGAGGATGGAATTACATTATCCATAATTTCGCTTTTCCGTGCGATGAGTTCCTCTGCCTGCGACGATGTATAGTAGAATGTTTTTTGTGATCCATCGTAAAAGAATGCAATGGCCTTATCAGCGAGCTGTCTTGCTTTTGTGAGCCAATTGAGGTCAAATGTCGCCTCATATAATGCTATAAAGGCTTCAATAGTGAATGCATAGTCATCTAAGAAGCCTGCGATCGCTCTATTGTTATCTTTTGGTTGGTGCAATAACTGGAGATCGTCTTGAATAAGATGTGTACAGATAAACTGGGCATTGTTTAAAGCGAGTTCAAGGAAATGGCTGTATCCAAGACTGTGATAGGCATCTATTAGTCCTTTTAGAAATAGCGCATTCCAAGTGGTCAGCTGCTTATGGTCGAGTCCCGGACGGATCCGTTGTTCACGATAGTTGTATAATTTTTTCTTTGAAATTTTTAGAAAATCTGCCCATTCGTCAGCTGACATATTGACCTTTGTTGCTAACTGGTCTGCATTAATGGCGCAAATAGGAATGTTGGTTTTCTCCTCCTCCCAGTTGCCGGCTTGGGTTATGTTAAAATATTGCCCGAGTAGGGGAGCATCATCGCCCAATACCTCGTCAAATTCAACTTTGGAGAAGGAATAGTATTTCCCTTCAATGCCTTCGCTATCGGCATCTAAAGCGCTATAGAAACCATGGTTTGGAGCAAGCATTTCACGCTCGGCCCAAGTAATCGTTTCTTCGATGATCCGTTTATAGAATGGATCCCGACTTTGTTGATAAGCTTCGGCATAAAGGGATAATAATTGCCCATTGTCATAAAGCATTTTTTCGAAGTGGGGAATATGCCAATAATGGTCCACCGAATAGCGGGCAAAGCCACCTCCGATCTGGTCATAAATACCGCCTGATCCAATCTTTTTCAATGTAAAATGAACATGTTCCAAGATTTCCCGATCGTCGGCCAACACAGCATATTTTAGCAAGAACAACCAGTTGTTGGGCAGTGGAAATTTGGGTGCTCTTTGATAACCGCCTTCCTTTTTATCGAATATCTCGATCCAAGGGGTAACAATTTCATTTAAGTCGTCGATTGTGTATTGCGCTGGAATAGGATTGATGGGAAGTTTCTCGGCCCGTTGAATGCCATTGTTTAGCTTTTCGGCATAGTCAAATGCGACTTCGGGTTTCTCCGCCCACATTTGTGCAATTTGCAATAAGATATTCTGCCAGTCGTGCGGTTTGAAATAAGTACCACCGTAAATAGGTCTCCCATCGGGCAGGCAGATACAATTCAATGGCCAGCCCCCGGCATTGGTCATCAGTTGCACCGCAAGCATATACACTTGATCAATATCGGGGCGTTCTTCGCGGTCAATTTTGATCGATACGAAAAACGTATTCATGGTTTGGGCGATGGCTGAGTTTTCAAAACTTTCACGCTCCATCACATGGCACCAATGGCAAGCCGAGTAGCCAATGCTTACAATGATCAGTTTATTTTCGTCTTTTGCTTTTTTTAAAGCTTCCGGCCCCCAGGGCATCCAATCTACTGGATTGTGTGCGTGCTGTTTAAGGTAGGGTGAATTTTCAAATTGCAATTGATTCGCCATAAGACGAAGGTAGTGAAAAAGTAATTATTAACGAGCCTAGTGAAAAACATACAGGCAATAAACTTTGCTGTAGCATTTTTTTTTATTTCTACGTCGTGTTAAAGTAACTTCATTGGATTGAAAATTAATTAGATGTTATATAATGTCCGATGAATTTGATTAGTTTTACATGCATTTATTATTAGCTTTACCGAAGTCCTATGTCAAATGACGTTGATTTGCTTAAGAAGATAGTCCAAAAAGATAGAAATGCTTTTGAAGCTATTTATAAGAGTCATTTCCGTAAATTGTATATCTTGTCTTTTCGGTATGTGCGAGAGGAGGCAATCGCTGAAGAGCTCACCAATGATGTATTTATGATGTTATGGGAAAATGCAGGAAAATTGATCATTAATCAATCACTTGGAGCCTACCTATCCCGCAGTGTTATCAATCTCTCGCTTACTTACCTCAAAAAGAATCAACGTTTATTAGAACGGAATAATGATTATAGCAAGGAACTGGATCTGACAGATGAGGAAGATCAGATCGATAGCGCAGCACTTTACGAATCCAAATTATTGATGATCGAAAGTATATTGGAAGGGCTGCCGCCGCAGTGTCGAAAAATCGTTCTTATGAGTAAGTACGATAAGATGAAACAACAGGAAATAGCGGATCAATTGGGAATTTCAATAAAAACGGTTAAAAATCATTTGACCATTGCTTACGATAAAATTCGGGTGGCTTTGGCCAAGCAAAAAACATTTCTCTTGCTTCTAATCGGCTTTTTATTTTTTTCATTAGGACTTTTTGTTCAGTTTATTATCTTATAGATATGGAAGAAAACAATACTTCAAGATTTATTCCTTATGACTTGATTCAGAAAGAGCTGGATGGGACTATTTCCGAAAGGGAGGAGGCGTTGCTTGAACGTTGGATTTCTGATGATACGGAGAACCATCGATTATATGATGAAATCAGAACAATATCCGATGACCTTATTGCATTGGAACACTATAAAAATGTAGATACCAATAGTCAATGGGATAAATTTAAACTGCAGCTGGATAAAGAAGCCATTGTTCAGGACCAAGAGATCGCGATACCAATTAGCACGATTTGGAAACCCTGGATGAAATTTGTGGCTGCAGCCGTATTGTTGGTTGTCGGTTTTGCCTGTTATCTGAACTTTGACCGTTGGATGGACAATGAAATCCGAATATATGGATCAGCAGCGCAGCAGCCCATTTTGCTTCCTGATAGTTCAATTGTGATATTGCATGCAGGAGCGGAAGCTTTGTTCAATAGGCGAACATTTCTGGGAGAACGGATTGTCGAACTTAAAAAGGGAAAAGCGCTATTTGATGTAAAGCACAAAACGGGGAACTCTTTTGTCGTAGATCTTGAAAACAATTATGTGCGTGATATCGGAACTACTTTTGAAGTGAATTTGCTTGAAAATGATGTTGAGGTTTTTGTTAAGGAGGGCTCTGTCGCCTTGAGCAGTGGAAAAGGAGATCATGCAAAGGAACTTATTCTGCAAAAAAATCAGAAGGGCCTGTATAAAAAACAAACAGCATCCTTGTCCAAAATAGATCTTTCTGAGCAAAATGATACCGAAGTTGCTCAGAAACTGAGCTATTCGAATATTCGATTGGACAGTATCTGCGCGGATTTGGAAAAGCATTTCCGGGCGAATATTACTGTGGTTGGGGATAGCTTAAAAGCGCGGAAGCTGACTATGTATTTTGATGGACAAACGCTCAATGAGATTGTTCAGATTCTCTCCAAGACCCTCAATGTGAAATGGAAATCGGGTAAAAAAGGATATAGAATCTACGAATAGACTTTTCGCATTGCTGATATGAAAGATAGGATACTGTATCGTCTGCTCTTTTTATGCTGGTTGGTTATAGTCATGTGTTCGAAATCCATGGGGCAGAATTCTCCTACGGATTCGCAAATTTCAATTGACACACATAACAAACAGATCATTCAGATACTTGTCGAAATTCATAAAACATACGATATATCCATGTCTTATGATGAGCAGATTTTTAACAAGGACATTATCTATAGTCGATCATTTAATAAATCGAGTTTAGAAGAGGTTCTTAATTATTTGCTCAAAGATTCCAATATTGGATTCACAATGATCAATAGGGTCCTGATCTTCTACAAAGAGGATAAGACTTTTACCATTAAGGGGCGTGTTGTAGATAGTCTAAGCGGTGAAAACCTGATTGGTGCTACTTTGTTGATTGCTGCGAAAAGTAAAAGTAGTTTAAGTAATAAATATGGGTTTTATTCATTAACTCTGCCACTGGAGACCAATGTCTGTGTGGTAAGCTATGTCGGGTATAAAACAAAAATTGTGAAATTTTCTCCCGATATGGAGTTTGGTACATTTTTAATCAAACTTTCCCCTCTAGATATGAATCTAAGTGAAATTGTGATCAATGGAGACTCTATCGGGCGAAGTAAGCAATTACAGGTGTTAAATGGGAAGATAGACTGGAATAGAGCTCGGAGAAGTTCTTTCTATAAGGGAGAAGCGGATATTATCAAGGTTTTACAGATGCAAAATGGTGTTAACGGATTGACTGAGGGGGGGAGTAACTTGTTTGTTAGAGGCAGTGGTAAAGATCAGAATCTTATATTGTTGGATGAAGCCGTTGTTTACAACCCATCGCATTTATTTGGTTTGACTTCTGTCTTTAATCCTGATATCTTAAAACATACTCAAATTTATAAGGATGCTATCCCATCGAATTTCGGAGGACGGATTTCATCCATCATGGAGATGAGCACACGTGATGGCGATGTAAACACAGTACATGTCTTCGGAGGCGCAAGCTTACTGGTTGCTCGCATTGGAGCTGAAGGTCCACTTATAAAGAAAGGGAAGGGATCTTTTTTAGTGACGGCAAGATCAAGTATATCGAATGTGTTCAATAAAGAATATCGTTTGTTCAATGTGAAGGGGAATTACAGTGACTATAATGCCAAATTGAATTACGCAATTGGGGACCGTCATAGGGTCTATGTTTCTGGATATATCGGGCAAGATAAAGTAGTTGCGCCTAATAAAAATACTAATCATTGGGGGAATTGGGCGTCTACATTACGATGGAATTATGTGCATAGTCCACGCCTGTTTATGAATTTGTCCGCGATTTTTAGTAATTATTCGAACAGGTTGGATATCAGTAAGCCCGAATCGCCAGAAAACCGAACATGGCTGACCCAAATTAGAGATTTTAGCCTTAAAACTGATTTTACCTATTTTGGAGGATTAGATCGCATGCTTGATTTTGGAATCCAAGGGACGCTGCATAGGTTCAAACCTGGGGAAATTTCTCCCGTTGATCTAGCTAAGGAAGAAAATATTTTCAGGGCACAAGCATATGAGTATGCAGGCTACGTATCCTTTAACTGGAAGATTGACTCTTCCTTTCGGGTCGTTTTAGGTACACGTTTAAATGCTTTTTATAGCACTTCGTTTGGACAATATTATTTATTGAATAACCAATACAAAGTATTGGCGGGAGATTTGGATAAGAAAAAGACTTATTACGGGATCGAACCTCGTTTTTCTTTTCAGTATAAGTTTGCCGATGCTTATTATGCAAGAATATCTTATAACCGTGTATACCAATATCTACAGCTTTTACAGAATGATGAATTGGCTTTTTCATCGTTGGAGGCCTGGATACCTGCTGGGCAAAATATAAAACCTCAATATACAGATGCAGTCTCATTTCGCATAAATAGAATGATTAATGGAGGATACATTGCGATAGATGGGTATTGGAAAAAGATGAAAAATCAAGTTGAACTTATTGACCATGCGCAACTTATTTTAAATCCTTTTATAGAAACTCAGATAAAACAGGGAAACGGTCGAGTATATGGTTTAGAATTTTCTTTTAATAAACGTATAGGCCCTGTTGAGGGAACTGTTCTATATAGCTATTCTCGGTCCTTTCGCAAAATTGTAGGAATAAATAAAGGCAATGAATACGTGGCTAACTATGACATTCCACATGTGGCAAAAGTTAGTTTGTCTTACGATATCAATACAACTATTCATTTGAATACATTTTATGTATTACAGTCAGGAAGGCCATTAACATATCCAATGGGGTTTACGGAGTATGAAGGCATAGTTATGCCTATTTATTCGGATAGAAATTCACATCGTATGCCGATTTTTAGTCGCTTCGATATAAGCTGTTCTTTCGATTTAGAAACGAAAAAACAGCGAGAAAAAGGTCGGCTAAATACTTTAAATATAGGTCTATATAATGTTTTTGACCGACGTAATCCATTATATTACAGTTTTTTAGAGAGTGGAAATGGTTCCCCCATCGTTAAACAGACTTCATTTTCAGGAATTGTTCCGTCAGTAAATTATGCAATAAGATTTTAAAATAAATGATGTTCCCTGTATCTAAAAGTTCATTTTAATCGTATGGTTAATGTAAATTTGGAACTAGTAAATTAGGTTGGGGCAGATGAATAAAAATATCTATTGGAAAGTCCTTGTTTTGTTGTTTTGCTGCAGCATGCTTTACGCCTGTGAAAAATCAGCGCTAGAAGATGGACAATCTTATGATATGATCGTGGAAGGTGGTATCAATACCATGTATAAAGAGCAATATATTCAATTAAAGCGACTTCATATTTCTGGCGTTACTAGTGAACTTGAAGGAATTACTGCTGCTACGGTTATCGTGACAAATGGTCCAAATCAAATTTATTTTGAAGATGTTGGAAATGGTCTGTATAGAGGTCAATTGTTTGATTTAAGAGATACCGTTGGAAATATATTCCAATTAAAAATTGAATTGAATGGGAAGGTGTATGAATCACAAGATCAGCTAATCACCAATGTGCCGATAGAAAAGTCTTTTATTCCGGTAGAAAAATCTGATGTTAATAAAAAATGGCATGTCAAGGTTGATACATATTTATTTGGTATGAGCAATTCCAATAAATGGCTTATCATGCCGCAAAAGGAATTTTCGGATGAAAGTATGGTATTTTTTAAAGCACCCTATAGTTATAGTTTTAGGTCGGGAGCTCCAAATGTTTTAAATACATTGCTGGCCGCTACTTATAGTTATGAAATGGGAAGGAAAGACAGTTTAGCGATTTCTAAATTTGCAATTTCGCCGAGATATGCAAAGTTTTTATATAATTTGTTCCAAGAAACAAAATGGAAAGGGCTATTGTCAGCTGTCCCTGCGAATGTACAAGGAAATGTCACGGGAAACGCCCTTGGATTTTTCTATGTAATGGATGGAATCAAGAAAACAGTTCCGATGAAAGATATTAGAAACGCTAAATAGCCAATTTAATCATTAAAATTAAGAGCCATATACGTAAGAATCGTATATGGCTTTTTTTATGTGAATTTGTTTCTATTAAATTTTGTTGATTAGAAAATGAAAATGCTATTAGGACTTTTTAATAATGTTATTGTCATTATTAAAGATTGAAGAACTAGACGTGCTTCAATACAAATGGTTCTTTGAATTTTAATCAATTATTTGCCCAAGATCAGCGCAATTGCCGCTGAGCATCTGAAAAGTGAAACCGGTGTCGAGTTTTATCTCTGCGCATGATGACGTCCGTAGATATGCCGCTTTCCGGGTTAAGTATTCCACGAGATCAGTTAACGTAGGATTATGACCGAAGAGCAGAACTTGATTGATATGGTCAGGAATTGCATTGATAATGGATAGCAGATGTTTGTATGTGCATTCGTAGATCGTTTCTTCGATCTGAATATCAAAAGAAGAAGAACCCATGACGTCCAGAAAAGTGCGCGTTGTTTGAAGTGCGCGGTTGGCTGGGGAGCTGATCACCATACTATTTTCGTCAAGATTCAATTTTGTGGCAAGCTTGGCAGCAACCTGTTTTGCATGCTGAATTCCATCGGAGGTAAGAGCTCGGTCAAAATCGTTTATTCCCGGAATGGTTTCAGCTTTGGCATGTCGGATGATATAAAGTTTTTTACTGTTGTCCATGATTAAAATTTTTGATTCTATACTAATAACGCTTGATAGCAATATTTCATTGTAAAAATGATGAGATTACTTTCTTCATTATAACAAAATAGTAAGGTATGAGTTCTGCGATTCTAAAAAATATAAAAGATAAATGATAAAGAAGTTCTTTTCAAAAAAAAGTAATAAAGAAAGGACTGATCATGGATATGGCTGGTCAGGAAGATATATGTATTGGGAAGATGTTAAAAGCTTAACAGATGGGTATGATGCGAATTTGATTTTGAACAGAACCTATCAATCGATGCTTAAAATTCGTGATGGGCATGCTGTATATGAGAGAGATTCCGTGCTATTTGAGAAAAAAGAATATCCTTTTGCACTAATTTCAAGTCTTCTTTATATAGCAACAAAAAATGATTTGAAATTGAAAGTCATTGATTTTGGAGGCTCTTTGGGTACAACTTATTATCAAACACGTGACTTTTTAAAGCCTTTGGAATCGTTAGAATGGCACATTGTGGAACAAGAGTCCTATGTAGAGCTTGGTAAAAAAGAGTTTGAAAATAAGCAGTTAAAATTTTATAAAACAATAGAAGAGAGTATTGCTGATGGCCTGCCAGATATAATTATTCTATCCAGTGTTGTCCAATATTTGGAAAAACCGCATGAATTTCTCAGTTATTTGACGGGTTTGCGAATAGCTTATCTTTTTTTCGATCGTACGGCGTTTGTCTATGAGGGACCTGACCGCCTTACCTTGCAACGTGTGCCACCATCTATTTATGATGCATCCTACCCAGCATGGTTTTTTAATGAGGCAAAATTCCTGAACCATTTTAATGAGTATGAACTACAAGCTCAATTTGCATCCTATGTTATTGGAGAACAAGATATGCTAATTGATGGAAAGTTGGCAGGATATGATAGCGGATTTTTTTTTAAGAAAAAGATATGATGCATAACTACTGTACTTTATTTAACTCAACATATTTGACTAGAGGATTAGCAATGTATAATTCTCTCGATAAGTATGTTAAGGGATTTCATCTTTATATTTTCGCATTTGATGAGGCGTGCTTTTCAATTTTAAAAAATCTCAATCTGCCGAAAGCGACAATTATTCCGTTAATCCAGTTTGAGGATAGGGATTTACTTGCTGTTAAGTCGACGCGTACAGCTGCAGAATATTGCTGGACTTGTACACCATCTATTATACGTTATGCAATTAACACCTATGGATTGCAATCGTGTACTTATCTGGATGCAGACTTGTTGTTTTTTGGAAATCCACAGGTTCTGTTTGAAGAGATGGGAGATAATTCGGTATTAATTACACCACATCATTATACTGAAAAATACGATCAGTCAGCAACAAGTGGAACATATTGTGTTCAATTCGTTTGTTTCAAAAATACGAAAGAAGGAATGGAAGTACTTGAATGGTGGCGCAATGCTTGTTTAGATTGGTGTTATGCGCGCGTGGAAGATGGGAAATTTGGCGATCAGAAATATCTTGATGATTGGATGACGAGATTTAACTGTGTTCATGCTTGTGAACATCGAGGAGCGGGAATTGCTCCCTGGAATATTCAACAATATGAATTTGGTGATAGGGATAGTTCAATATGGGCAAAAAGTATAGGGACTAGACTTAGTTTTCCAGTCATATTTTATCACTATCATGGGCTCAAGATAGCAGAAGCTAATAGTTTTATTCCGTTACCAACAGCATACTATGATTTAAATGATAATGGCCTCTTGTTTATGTATAAACCCTATATGTCCGCTTTGGTAGAAGTAAGTAATGGATTGAAGAAACGGGGGATTACTGCTGTACTACACGAAAATATCAAAATTCCGAAGATTCGGACATCCATTCGTCGAATTGCTAACCTCTTTTTTAAGGGAAAAACAGGAGAGTTTTATCACATCAATTATTTTAAAATGAGATGGCTTACCAAGTTGATTTAAAAACATTTACTGATGATCGCGGTAATTTGACAGTGATTGAAAAGGTTATTCCTTTTGATGTTAAGCGTATATTCTATATCTATGGAGTTGATGATTCTATCAGAGGAGGGCATCGACATTATCAGACCGTTCAAGCAGCAGTCTGCTTGCGTGGACGTTGTGCAATTTACAATCAAGATGGTGCAAAGGAACAAATTTTTGAATTGAATTCACCGGACCAATGCTTGATTTTAGAGCCAAAAGATTGGCATCAGATGTTCGACTTTTCGGAGGATGCTATTCTTATGGTGCTTGCTTCTGAATATTTTGACGCTACAGATTACATTTATGAACCCTATTTAAAACATGATAGCATACGAGAACTTACAGCAGGTCGATAAGGAATTTATGGACGAATACACGCATGTTTTTCAGGAGGTATTACACGGAGGTTGGTATATTTTGGGAAAACAGGTACAGCAATTTGAACAATCATTTGCGAATTTCTGTGGTGTCGAGCACTGTATCGGAGTAGCCTCCGGGCTAGATGCATTGGTTCTTTCACTGCGCTATTTTGCATTTAAACCCGGAGATGAGATTATCGTACCTGCTAACACCTATATTGCTTCGATATTGGCTATTGTTCAAGTTGGTTTGAAACCAGTACTTGTTGAACCGGATATAAACACGTACAATATTGATCCAAAACGGATAGAAGAGTGCATTACAAAAAAAACGAGGGCCATACTTGTTGTCCATCTTTATGGAAAGATGAGTGATATGGATCCCATTCTTCAGCTGTCCGCTCAATATGACTTAAAGATAATCGAGGATTGTGCACAAGCGCATGGTGCTAAATACAATGGTCAAAAGGCAGGAGCATTTGGTGATTTTGGTGCATTTAGTTTCTATCCTACCAAAAATCTCGGCGCATTGGGAGACGCTGGAGCTATTACATGTAAGGCTGATATACTGAATAATTCAATTCGTACGCTACGGAATTACGGTTCATCTGCTAAATATGTCTTTGATGAGGTGGGGTATAATTCGCGGCTCGACGAACTGCAAGCTGCTTTTTTGTCTGTGAAATTAAAATACCTAGATAAAATTACAGCGCACAAACAGAGGTTGGCAGCAGTTTATTTACGTGAGTTAAAGTCCGATTTCATACTTCCAGTTGTGCAACCTAGACAGGAAGATGTTTATCATATTTTTGCGATCCGTCATCCCGAACGAGACCGATTGCGCGCTCACCTTTTGGCAAATGAAATTGGAACGGAAATTCATTATCCAATCCCTCCACATCAACAAAAAGCGATGAAAGGAATCCTATCAGATGGAGGATATCCAATCTCTGAAGAAATCCATCGTACAATAATCAGTCTACCAATTTCCTATGGTCATACGGAAGAGGATATCAATAGGGTTGTGGAGGTAATGAATAAATTTTTATAAACAAGCACGACGCAGGTAGAGGCGAAAGTCAGGCCGCTGGAAAAACGGATGAAGATCACTCGTGTATACAACTTTAAAAGTTATTTTATGTGTGTGAAAGGGGGAATTTTTCTTTATGATTATATTGCCATAACACCACTAAAGCGATAGTCGTTATGCTGTAGTTTTTGAAGAAGTATTGTCTTGATAGACTATGAAGAAAATTTAATTTTTCAGTTTAAGGTAGGGGAAATTTTCAAATTTCAATTGATTCGCTATAAGACGAAGATAGTGAAAAAGCCTCCATCATGGAGGCTTAAATGTGTTTTTTAATATTTTGGTTCTATTTAGAAATAACGGGGCCAACGATGTATCCATTTAAATTTGATACTTGTTTTATCGCTCTGTCGTTAAATCGATACAGGTTAAAGATAGGTAATGAGATAATATGCCTTACATAGTTATTTTCTCTGAAGAAAACTCTACCATCAGGAAGTTGAATCAGTCCATTATCGATAAATAATGGATTGCCTACTTCAACATCATTGATTTGTTGTTGAGTGACTCCCCTTGACATTCCTCTTGCACCAACAAACAGTCCGTCTAAAGTGGCGTCTTTGTCAATATGTCTAAGCTTGCCTTCGAACATAAACATATACATGCCATTTGTTGTGTTTTTTATAAAATCTCCATTTTTTAAACCAAGCGTGTTTTTACATTCTTTTGTATAATATTCACTATTAAAGACAGTTCTGTAGATTTGGTGATTATTGGCATTTCTTAATGTATATGCTATTATTGCTCCTCTAGAGTTAATGGTCATGTTCGAACTGTTTTTTATATAATCGAGAAATGCCTGACCACCTTCAATAGTTTTAGCTGCCTCCGTTGAAGATCCTCCTATTATCGATCCTGATATCTTCATTTCATCAAATACAGTCCTCTGGTCATTGGTAAGAGTAACTGAGGCACCTACTTTCCAATAATTTAAGGTTGTGCTTAGCACTTGAGATACTTTTGTGGAATCATATGAACTTTCAAATAACATAAAAGCACTTCGCCCGTAATCGATACTTGAAATATATACGGGTGATATATTTGAAGGGTATTGTGCAGGCTTGTTAAATAAATTTCCGTCTGTGGGTATATCTATGTCTGATGAGAAGTATTTTTGGAATATTTTAACCACAAAGTAGCTTTTTTCCGTCATTTGATCTTCGTTTAGATTTGCCGTAATACTAACCCAAGGTCCAACATTTAAGTTCGTTTGTAGAGAACTGGCTAATTGACTTTTCGAGCGTACTTTTATTATCTCATAGGTAAGATTAGCAGGTTGTTCTCCAACAATTGGCGAATTGGTGATTTCCGCCATCGAGACTCTAAAGTCTGATAACGCAGGTATAATAGTTTTTTTGATTTGGGAAGAATTTAGTCCTTGAATTGACGTGCTAAATGTTATTGGTTTGCGTGTATAACTTGGATCCATTATAATAGGCGAATATGTGCCTTTTTGTATCGATTCTCCATCCAGTAGTGAGCCTAGGTATAAAATATTTGCTGTAGGGTCAATTACATTAAGTTTGTCAAAATTTGAATTCTGCTGATGAAGAACCAAACTACAACCATTAGTAGATGTGGATGATGTAGAAGTTTGTGCTTTTAAAGTAATTCGTTGTGATGAAGGTGATTTAAGATCTTGAAATTGATTATTTTCGTTTGTGATTAATGATTTTGATTTCTCGTTTAATAAACTTCCGTTGATTTCTCTTGCATACTTTTGGCAGCTGATAAACAATAGCGAGATACTGAGGAATGTTAGTAATTGTTTTTTCATAATTATGTTAGTAATTGTTTTTTCATAATTATGTTATTATTTTTTTTAAAGATATTTAATTTATATTATTAATAAAATTTTGTGCTCATGGACTTTTGTAATTACCTGTTTTTAAGTTGATTATTTTTTTAATTTAAGTGTTTTAAAATGAATTTATTTGTTTTATACTTAATATTGAGGTCGATTTTTTCTTTTGGAACAACCTTTTCCAAAAGGTGAACTATTTATCCCAAACCGACCATTAAACGAATATCCAATCAGCGGGAATTCTGCATTCTTGTTGCCAATTTCTCTGCAACTTAATTACGAACACTTCTGCTTTGGTAATTACCAGTCACAGAAGTCCTATGTCAAATGACGTTGACCTGCTTTAAAAGTCCAAAAAGATAGCGATGCTTTTGAGGCTATCTACAAAGCTTATTTCCGTAAATTGTATATCTTATCTTTTAGGTATGTGCGAGATGGATTAATACCCGATGCAAAGTGGTCCACGGCATTAGGAAACTGCCAGAAAGGAGAGGGATAAACGGTTCTTTCACTTCAAGATTGTCCTGAAGGCAAATAGGTGTCGCAGAAATAGAAAACTATCAAAGAGCGGATAATGTACGGCGCAATTGCAGTTTCAAAATATCCAATAAGAGGTCATAAGGGAATCTCATGTGTTATATGTTTCAATCTTTCCCGGGTTTAGGTAAAATTGTTATATTGCAGATTCACTTAATATATGCACGGATGATTTGTCTGTATTGCTTTTAGACATGTTATCTGAAGAAGATTATATGCTAATGCAAAAAGAAAGAAAACAGGGGGATTCACACGAAGAGAATAACGCAATAAAAGTGACAGTATTTATGGCTGCCTATAATGCTGCTGCTTATATTGCGGAATCAATAGAAATCGTGCTGCAGCAAACTTATACTAATTTTGAATTATTAATTGTAGACGATGGCTCTGCAGATGAGACTGTCGATATCATTTTAGGATTCCAAGATTCAAGAATTAGACTGATTCAGAATGAAAGTAATAAAGGTTTACCTTTTACTCGTAATGTAGCCTTGAGGGAGGCAAAAGGTGAATTTTTAGCTATATTGGATAGTGATGATACTGCGATTCCTGAGAGGTTGGCAATACAAATCCAATATTTTCTTAGCCGTCCAAAATTAGCTGTTTTAGGAGGAAGTGCATTCGTTATCGATGATTGGGGAATGCGGACAGGCCAAGAGATGATTCCAATTTGTGGAAGTGATCAACTTCATGCAGCCTTACTTTTTTATAATTCATTTGTCCATTCTACTGTAATGTTGCGAATGTCTGTTTTCAGAGAATTTGGCGGTTATCCCAATCATCCTGTGGCGCAGGATTATGGATTGTTTTCCCGAATCGCTCTAAAGTATGAAGTTGATAATATTCCTTTACATTTGGGAGAATATCGTAAACATTATAATAATATTTCCATTCGCAAACAAAATCTAATCGCTCAACAACTGAGTTCCATTTTATTTTATCAACTCGATAAGTTACTTCCAGACACAAAAAAGATTGACCCTCAAATATTACTTACTCCTATTGAAGGAAGCGATTATTCAATAGCAGATTATTATATACTTTACCGAGAAATTATCGTAAATAATAACGAGAAAAGAATATATCCTATAGATTGTCTACATAGTCTGTTGTATAATAATTGGGTGGCGATTGTTATGGAAAAAGGGCGGTTGAATACATTTACTATGCTGCTAAGTCAACCGATATTTAAATTGAGTTTTGCTACAGCAAAACAGATTCGAAAAGCCTTTAAACAATCATTTTTGAGTCTAGTAGGGCGTATGTGATAGTTATATTCTACTTAGCAGATCTCTGTTGAACATATATTTTTAATCTTAACCAATCGAAGAATTAGTAAGTACTCTTTCTAAAGAAATAGCCCTTTAATTATCCAAAAACTATTGCTGTCTAATATTTTTTAATTTTTGATTGGGACCTCTTTGAGAACTAGTTGTCATAATGTAGAAAGGGAGTATTCTGATGATGCTTCTTTGTTTATGCTCTTTGTTCCAAATTCTGTGGTTGTAAGAAAAAAGATAAGTTAAAGGATGATTATAGATCTTTTTGTATAGATCCCGGAGATACCTCAAAGAGCATTTTATTTTCTTGATCATTTGTATAACAAAAAATAAAATTTCTCTAAAGATATATGGGCGTTAAATTTTCCATTGTTACTATTAACTATAATAATAGAAAAGGATTAGAAAAGACGATTGAAAGTGTGATAAATCAGAAATATGACAACTTTGAATTTATCATTATTGACGGCGGAAGCAATGACGGTAGCGCAGAACTTCTCAATAAATACGAAAGACATATTAACTATGCTGTTTCTGAAAAGGACGACGGTATTTATAATGCCATGAATAAAGGGATTCGTGCTGCGATCGGAGAATATATTGTATTTATGAACAGTGGAGATCAATTTTATGATGAATTTGTATTGTTGAAATACCAAGAAAATATTTGTGACAATTATCAAATTTACTATGGCAATGCAATTGGTGTTAATGAGGATAATGGATTGAAGGATATCTTTTATCCCAATGAGCTCAACTTATCTCAATGGTTATACGATACAATAAACCATCAGGCTTCTGCTATTAAACGTTCATTGTTCTCAACATATGGTTTCTATAATGAGCAGTCAAAAATAACTGCTGACTGGCAGTTCTTTACAAAAATGTACCTTTTGCATCAAGTCCAGTTTAAAAATATATCTTCCTTTCTAGCAAAAATAGACCTAAATGGAATTTCATCTGATCCATCATTTTCCATATTGCAGCAGCAGGAGAGAGATAATTTTATTCAACTTGAACTGCCTCAGTTTTGGAAAGAATATTTGTTCATGCGGCAAGTTAGATTTTATAAGTATATGACCAAAAGAGAAAGGAAGATTTATCGTATTAAACAGAATAGATTGACTAGTAGAGTTTTTAAAATTTGGATTGACTTTTTAGCATTATTTACTCGGGATTAAATTAAGCATGTGTAAATTTTTATTGGCGAGTAATATCTGGAAAGAAACAATAACTAATTTAGAGTCGCCAAAATAATAATTCATGCTGGATGTAACTATATAGAAGCCTTCATCGTTATACTGTATAGTTGTTACAATTATTTGATATCTTTGATTAATAAGTTTAACTCTTTACTGGAGTATAGCGCAGTTAGTCGAATAGATCCATTTAAATTCATGAATAAAAAAATTCTTTTGCTAGTACCCAATGATTATCAGCTTTATAAATTAGTTCAAAAAAATATAGAAGACATAGGGTTTGATGTTACTGTTATTCTCCATAATTCAGTTAAATTTAAGTATAAAAGCATTTTTCAAAGACTTTATAAGCTTTTTAGAAAGTTGTCCGATGGGAATAATAGTTACAAGCAGGAATTGATAATAAAATATAGTTCAGAGCAACTTATCAATAGGATAGAGGCATTTGATATGTTTGATTATTGTTTGGTATTTCGGGCCGATTTTTTTCATATAGATGTTTTAAATGCTGCTAAGCGGAAATCAAAATGGATAACGTCTTATCATTATGATGGTTTGAAGCGCAATCCGTCAATCTTTGAAAGAATTTCCATATTTGATAAGTTTTATGTTTTTGATAAAGAGGATGTCATGAAAACTGATGTGGTGAGAACTTATCTTTCCCATAATTTTTATTTTGACTTTGATCAGGGACATAAAGAGGCTATACATGATGCTTATTTTCTAGGTTACTATAGCGAAAGTAGAGAGTATTTTTTGTTAAGTCTATTTCATATTTTAAATAGAATTTATAGTAGAGTGAAATTTCAAATTGTTTTTCCTCCAGAACAATTAAAACATGTAAAAAAATACACAGAATATGGAGTGGAATGCCTCAAAAGAGTTGTTCCATTCGGTGATTATTTGGACCGGGTCGAAAGGTCAAATATTATTGTGGACTTTTTAATCGGAGATCATAATGGTCTATCGTTTAGAATATTTGAGGGCTTAAAATATTCTAAAAAAGTGATAACGACCAATCCAAATGTTGTCAAATATGATTTTTATCATCCTAATAATTTTTATGTATTGAATGAATCTTCCTTAGATGAAAAGCAATTGCTTGATTTTCTTGATCTTCCATATGTAAAGATTGCAGATAACATACGTCAACAATATAGCTTTACTTCTTGGTTTAATCAGATGATAGCAATGTAATTAATAGTTTGTTTCAGTAGCAGCCAAATTTCCATCCTCATCAAATTTCCACGAGCTGGAGCTAGAGGATGTTCTCATATAAAATAATTGTTCTTCAGTGAGATTTTTAGGATCTAGATACCAGCCCATATGTTGACTTGTGAAGTTTCCTGCAATACGGATGCCTTCATAAAACCTTATCGGTTTTACCTTAAAATTAATGGGATACTTAGGTTTATATAGTGCAAATGTTGTGTCTATTCCTGCTTTGTAAATATTGGTGTCTAACTGATGTTCCC
This sequence comes from Sphingobacterium sp. HSC-15S19, assembly GCF_050433745.1. Classification (NCBI taxonomy): domain Bacteria; kingdom Pseudomonadati; phylum Bacteroidota; class Sphingobacteriia; order Sphingobacteriales; family Sphingobacteriaceae; genus Sphingobacterium; species Sphingobacterium sp. HSC-15S19. Next base: position 70,367 of record NZ_JBNPWQ010000013.1, on the reverse strand, counting down.
AAAATTGTTGTTCCCATTTTATGACTTTTTCTCTAAATGGATAGTATTCAGGTATTGATTCTAAATCGAGTGCAAAGCCGGCTTTTAGTACGTTAAATTGGTATTTATCCAGTGTGCGGATTAAAGTGTCTAGGAAATTATCTGGAAGATTGTCATTGGGGCGTATATCAGCATCAGTAATACAATAGTATCCTTGCCCATATTTCTCTTGAAGTTGTTTGTTTTCAAAAAATACCATATGACCGAGATTGTCGGACATCATTTCGATCGTTACTGTGTCACGTATTTCGTTATAATATTCTAGGAGAGGAGCATAGGTCGACTTATTGTCGATGATTATTATATTTTCGAATCCCCTTTCTATCAAAAATGAGACTAGATATTTTAAATTTTCTAACTGATTGTAATTTATGATAAGGATTGGAATACTTTTACTATTTTTTCTTTGTTTTTTTACTTCCGTATTAAAAATAATAAGATATTTATACAAAAGGAAATGACTTAGACGCTTAAGATGTTTTTTCATTTACTGGATTCAATTTAAAATCAAAATTAGTGATATTAAATTATTGTGATAGCATTTAAACAGAAATTTCTTCTGTTTTAAATATTTTTGTAATCCAGGAATCCAAAGAATAATTTCTATAGACATAATGCAGCAGAGGATTATAGGGGGTATCAAAAAAGCAACGATCAAGGTTCGAGAGTTCACAATTCAAAATAAGAATATTATTAATATTGTAAAAATCATATGTCTCGATGGTGTTATTATCTGTAATAATCTTCTTTTCAAAAGCCATCGCTTCAAAAACTCGAAAACTTAAACCTTCTTGTCCTTCACGCATCAAATCTATTATCGCTTTTGACTTTTTGTATTCTTTTAATACGGCTTCATTGTCGATAGGTTTTTTTCGGTATTCTATCAGTGATGCGCCTTTCGGCCTTAATATAAAGTTCCGTAATTTCTCTTTCCATACCTGTTTTCCGACCACAATAATCTTACTTCGTACTTGGAGGGTAGAAAGACGAGCCGCGAGTTTACGCAAAAGCTTGATACGCCGTTTGTCATAGGAAGTGATATAGAATAAGTCGTTTTCAATTTCTTCGGCCTGAATGGGTTGTTCTGAAAGATAATTGTAGTTTGTTATCTTTTCAAAACCATATTTTTTTACATCCTTATCTTCAAAAGAATAGATCTTATCAAACAACTCTAACTTTTCTTCCACTGGAAAACGCTCGAGATTATCATACAGATAGGAAATTAAATATGGTGTATAAGATTTGATCTGTTTGATAGTCTTGTAATCTAAAGTATGTGGATTAAGTACCAATATCTGATCTTGAGGACCTAGTTTTTCCAAGGTATTTAATACGTACTCTTGTCGTTTTATATGTTTGATATTTCTATTCAGAAAAATTTTGCTGACTGCATTGGAAGCCCTTTCACTAAAATTTTTGTATTTATAGGTACCCATATTGATATGTGATGCATCAATACCCTTTTCTTGTAATTTCTTTACAATGTGGTGGTCGTAATTCCAGTAATCAAAGCTTATAATGCAAATCTTCATTTTTTTTCTTCTCTTTTCAATGACTTAAAAGTTTCATGCACACTGAGACTCTGTAAGTAGCAAAGTTGGTATCCTCGTCGCCCATCTAATATTCCTAGTTTCAAAAAGTATGCCTTAAAAAATTTAAAAGACACTTTCGCCAGGTGACTTAAGAGCGAGTACCGCTTATTTTTGGCGTATAACTCTTTCCCTTTAAGCTGACCATAATGGACCATTTTTTCCTTATAACTGGCATAGTCTGCAAAGGAATAGTGCCATATCTTGTTTTTTAAGCTACCAATTGTACCATTGACAAGCAATGTCTCATGCACCTTTTTTTTCGTGTCGTATGTTGCTTTACTTTTTTTGAACAAACGGAAATTCTTATCGTTTTGCGTTCCCGAAAAATTAATGCGTTCACCACAAAAGAAAAATAATCGATACATGTAATAAGCGTCTTTTGCTTGCGGATCGTTTATTGTTGATACTATCTCCGTTTGGCATGCTGAAGTCAAACGCTCGTCGGCATCCAAAAAAAGTATCCAATCGTTATTCGCATATGCCAGGGCCAAATTGCGCTGCTTGGTGAAATCCTCAAATTTGTTCTGATAAATTTTCACTTTGGGGTGCAGACCGGCTAACTCAACCGTGCGATCAGTACTGAATGAATCCAAAACAATGATCTCATCTGCAAACTCCATGCTTTTGAGGACTTCCGCTATATTCTCCTCTTCATTGTATGTAATGATTAAAGCGCTTATTTTTTGACTCAAGGTATACGATATAATTGAAAAATTGGACCATACTTTATTGTAACGTGAAAGTTCGCTAATTCGTTACAATCAAATTGAAAAAATGACATTTAATGTTTTCACAATGTAGATCACCACAGTGGACTTTATTGCATTGTGACAAATATATTACATATTTTTTGTAATAAAATATAAAAAAAATGAAATGTTTGTGAAGTACAAGTTTATTCTCAGTTAGCGAATATTTGATTAACTAAATATAAGAAAATACGTGTTTGTAAGGGATATATCGTTATTTTTGTATGTTTTATAGTTTTGAATCTATTTTTACAATACTGTATAAGCTATTTATTACCATAATTTAATTTTTAATCCAAGTGGCGATTCCAAAAGTTATTTATCAGACTTTTAAAACCAATAAGATACCCTTGTTGACGAAGTTTTATATTTGGCGATTTCTAAAACGAAATAAGGGCTATAGTAGAAGGTTTTTTGATGATGCGCAAATCGATACGCTCATCAGGGAAAATTTTGACCAACGTACATATAAGGCCTTTGCCCGTTTACAGATCGGAGCTGCCAAAGCGGATTTTTTTAGGTATGCGGTTTTATATGTGTATGGCGGTATCTATTTAGATTTAGATAGCGATATTATTGGCGTTTTGGATGAAGTGATTAAACCTGAGGATACGGCGGTTATTACGCATGAGAAGAATAGAAGTCTTTATGCACAATGGGCATTGATCTACGATAAAGGACACCCATTCCTGAAAAAGACAATTGAATTGATCGTCCGTAATATCGAGGAAAATAGATATCCACATGATGTCCATCAGATGACGGGACCAACGGTATATACCGAAGCTATAAATCGGGTTTTAGAAGAGGATTCTCAGGTTGCCTACCGACGGATAACCGACGATTATCAGGGACTTTTGAAATTCAAGTATAAACTAAGTAAAATTCTGATTTACGGCGATCGCTCGTTACATTGGAAGAAAATGCAGCTTCGTGTACCTGTCGTCAAACCTAAGGACGATTAGATAACGACAGCTCTTATTTCTTATATATGCTATGAAGTTGAATTTCAAGAAGATTTTTTTAAAAAATAAGAATGTTAAATTTTTTTATTATTTAAGTGTATTTGGACGACAATTGAGACCAAAGTTTCTGCTACGGAAAAAGGCCTCGGTGTTGCTGAACAGAGATTTGAGCCAGCAGTCTGAATGGGTTCAGTTTCGGATAAACTATTATAATAAACTATCTCCGCAGCGGTCTTTGTCAATCGATGCAATTCCGATCAAAGATTATAAGATGCCCGAGAAGATTCGTGTTTATTATTTTGATAGTAAACAATTTCTTGATTATTTTAATCAGCAACTGAAATTTCAGATTCTTCCAGGTGATATTATTGCTATTCCGGATAAACCTGCCTTAGTGAAAAGTAGGCCAATCGCAGGTGACAATGCCAACTCGGTATTGTTGAACCTGGATAAGAGCCGACACTTTAACTTTATTACCGACCATGTTGCTTTTCGGAAGAAGAAAAATAGACTTGTTGGGAGGAGTGAGTTTGCACAGGCACATCGGGAACTATTTTTTCAACAATACCATAGTCATCCCTTATGTGATTTAAAAAGAGCATTTAGGTCTTCTGATCACGATTACCTTTCTATCACTGGACATTTAGCTTATAAATTTATTCTTGCCCTGGAAGGAAATGACGTCGCTACCAACTTAAAATGGATCATGTCTTCAAATTCCATCGCTGTCATGCCGATGCCAACGTATGAAACCTGGTTTATGGAAGGAACCTTATTACCGGACTATCATTTTATCTGTATTAAAAACGATTATTCCGACCTGGAAGAAAAATTACAGTTTTATATAGATCATCCGGACGAGGCTGAAACAATTGTTAAACAGGCCAATGCCTATGTGAAATTATTTATGGATCGGGCACAAGAAGAGTTCGTTTCTCTTCATGTATTGAAGAAGTATTTTGTTTCAACGGGTCAGTCGGTCGATTTATAAGCTGGCATAAATAGAAGCCATCTGTTTGGCAACACGGTCATCATTAAACTTCTGCGCAAATTCCAATCCTTTCTCGATCATTTCATGGCGCTTGGATGAATCGACAAGCAGCGTCGCTATAGCATGCTTTATCTCTGAAATATTTGTAGGGTCAATATAGCAAGATGCCGGTCCCCCCGCTTCTGGGAAGACGCCCATATTGCTGGTGATAACAGGAGTGCCTGAGTAAAGCGCCTCTATAATGGGAATTCCAAAGCCTTCATAAATTGAGGGATAAATGAAAATCGTTGCCGATGCATAAAGAACGGCCAATTCTTCCATTGCTAATCCTTGGAAAAAGAATATCCTGTTTTCCATGTTGTTTTGTTGCATATAGGCCATGATCTCCTGATAGTAACGTGTTGGTTTACCTACGATAACAAGGGGGATATCAAGGTCTTTTATGGCCTTCACTACTGGTAAAATATTTTTACGCGGTTCAATAGTTCCAACATTCAATAAGAAATCCTGTGGTAATTTTAACTTCTCTCGAAGATTTGCTTTCTGCTCTTCAGTTTTGATAGTTTTAAATGCTTCATGGCAACCTTGGTAAACAACATCGATTTTTTCTTCGGGTATATGAAAAAGGTCGACAATATCGTTTTTAGTACATTCGCTTATGGCAACGATACGATCAGATGCCTTGCAGGCATGCTTGAATTTCTTCTTATAAATCCAACGATCAATTGGATGATAAAGTTCAGGGTGTCTCAAAAAAATTAAATCATGAATGGTAACGATAGATTTAATATGTGCCTTTGCTAAACCTAATGGAATTTCTCCAGACAGTCCATGGTAAATATCAACTTTATCCTTTTTCAAATCATGAACAATACGTTGATTACGCCAGATATTAGGCCAAGTAGTGTTGATAAAACCCTGTGGCAACCGGATATTTTTTTGAGATGCTGGTGGATTGATATATTGATCACCGGTTTTTGGTGTATATTTTAGATACTCATTTTCGGGAGCATACTTTTCGAGCATACGAATTAAGTCCCGACTATAATTTCCCAGACCGGTTTTGTTTAGGAAATAGCGTTTTGCATCGAATCCTATTTTCATCCTATTGCTCTTATTTTTTCGATCACCATTTCCGGTGTAATTAAATCAATTGCTTCTATCCCATCACAATCACAGGGCTTGTTGCCATAGACTGAACTTGGTCTATTGGGGTGCTCAACTTGGATGCAGTCTGTTAGCTGCTGCCCATAACCTGTGAATCCAGCATAAGGATGCGTTGCTCCCCACAAAGAAAGACACCTTACGCCCATTAACGATGCCATATGAAGTCCGGAAGAGTCCATACTGATCATAAGATCCAGATTGGATATCAAATCCAGTTCCTCCCGCAGCGAAAATTTGCCTATGGTATTATAGGTGTTGGGAAATCGCTCGGTCCAGTTTTGGGCAATTTGGAACTCTTGTTCGCCACCGCCGAACAACAAAACATCATAGCCATTGTGCGTGAGTTCGTCTATCACATTTTCCATTTTGTTTTGAGGGAAAACCTTATAGCGATGTTGTGCAAATGGGGCAATACCAATTTTCTTTCGATCGAAGTTTGCAAACATACTAAAAGCAGCTTTGGGTACATCTTGCAAATTAGAAGCCAATTTATTACTGAGCTCAAATTTGAAGCCTAATGCACGAAATACGTCTGCATAGCGCTCCACCGTTAGCTTTAAAGGAACCTTAATTTTGTTATTTTCTCGGCTTAAAGCTTTTTTTTCTTCCCGCCCTTTGTCAAGCTGCTTTACTTTTACGCCCGATAAGGAAAATAATAGATCAATTACACGCGAACGCAAATTGAAATGTAAGTCGGCAATAGCATCTGCGCCGTACTGTGCTAGCTCTTTCTTTAGCCTGACCAAACCAAATAAACCTTTATGAATTGTTTTGGGCTCAATGGCGTGAAACCGTATGTTTTTTATTCCATCAAAGAATGGTGCAAAGAATTGCCTGCTGACCATAATAATTTCTACATCAGGGTACCGAATGCAGAATTCTTTCAATACGGAGGCAACCATGGCAACATCGCCCATAGCTGAAAATCGGGTTACTATGATCCGTTGCGGTAAGGACATGTTTTATTTTCCTGATGAATATAAGACAGGGTTCAATGAAGGGTCGTTATACATTTTCATCTGTTTATAAACCTTCATGTATTTATCGCCAGATGCAATGGCGGTCATCAATTCATCAATACTTTTGGACAAATCTTTCCTTTGTTCCAATAAAACGTTCAGTTTTTCTTGGCAGGAAATGATATGTGCTTCGGAAGCATCTGTGCGCAATGTTTCCTGTTCCATGTGGTAGATTTTTAACGCCAGAATGGAAAGCCTATCAATAGCCCATGCCGGACTTTCAGTATTGATTGTTGCTGTAGGACTCGCCTGTATATCTTGAAATTTTTGTAGAAAATAACTATCAATATACTCTACGGTATCTGTGCGGTACTGATTGGATTCATCAATACGTCTTTTCCAGTATAAGCCTTCTTGGGGTTCAATCGAGGGATTACGTACCACATCTTCCATATGCCATTGCACGGTGTCAATCCAGCATTTTAAATAGAGAAGATGTTCCAGGGATTGTTTGTCATACGGATTTTGGATTGGATGATCAATCTGATCGTATACGTGGTAATCCTGGATAGCACGCTGAAAAATTGGATTTGCTATTGCACTAATCATGGTACAAACTTAGATAAATTGCTTTTTATATGCAATTTAATTGCGCTTTACATAAAAAACAATTTATCGGTCTCTCCTCAACCATAGATAATACTTTTATTGAGGAAATATAAAATATATTATGGAGTTATTCTTACTATTCAACGCAGACATTAAGGGAATGAATTGGACGATAGAATTATTTAAAATGAAAGAAGTTTCCTGTTTTCTAGAATGCCGAAAGTAATAAATCGGGAAAGATACCTAAGATCAATACGGCTACGGTACATAAGATTCCAATACACAAGAGTACCCTATTGAACTTCACTGCTGGAGATCCCGTATTTTCTCTTAAAAATGCATTCAGTGGTATTTTAAAATAATAAAATAGGGAAATGACAGATGTCAATGCACCAACTAGGAGCAATGCCAATAAACCAAAGGATTGGAAGTTTTGGTATTGTTCGAACACTTTGGAAAAGACCAAAAGTTTTCCAACAAAACCTGCAGTAGGGGGTAGCCCCACCAAAGCGATTAAAACAATTGAAAAGGAGGTGAACAGCAGTGGGTACTGCTTTCCTAAGCCGCGATACGATTCAATTGAAGTATTTCCTAAACTAGCTTCCAGAGCATCAATAAAGATGAATACCGCAATATTCATCAAAGCGTATATGGAAAGGTAAAATAAGAGCACATTTGACTCATTATTTTGATAAACCAATACAGCCATGAGAAGTATCCCCGTATGCCCTATAGAAGAATAGGCCATCATCCTTTTGGCATCCTGTTGGCGCAAAGCGGCTAAATTACCAATTAGCATCGTTGCAATGGCGATCGCAATAATCACATAAGTCAAGAAATCACTAAAATAAAAGGACACGTTAAGCCAGGCTGAAAGTATCTTGGATAATAGCACAACAACAGCAATTTTTGGTACTGTAGCGAGATAGGTTGTAATCACTGTTGGGGCGCCTTGGTAAACATCCGGACTCCAGACATGAAAAGGGAAAAAACTCAGTTTGAAACCAATACCTGTCAGTAAAAATAGTAAAGCAATGCTGATCATGATCTGGGGTGCTTCCATCAAGCCAGCAATGTGACTTGGAGCGTCAAAATTCAGGTTTCCCGTGAAACCGTATAGTAAAGACAAACCATAGAGCATAACCGCAGCACAGATGGATCCGAACAGTACATATTTTAAAGCAGCTTCCGATTGAACTTTTGTTGAAGAGAAATAGCCAACCATAATATAGGAGCTGATTGAAACTGTTTCCACTGCAATAAAGATCATCAACCAGTTACTCGACATAGTCAGCAGGTTCAAGCCAAGGGTTGCGGTCAGTAGTACGGCGTATAGGTCACCTAAAGGGCGGTCTTGATGGCGTTGTTGAATGAATATACAAATGAAAATTGTTGACAACAGGATAATCAAACGTGCGGCTACAGCAAATGCATCAATATGGATCATATCAAAGAAGCCTGTTGCCTCTACCTTACTGAGTCCCTGGCCCACAAGATAACAACCACTGAGCAATAGCCCAATGAGGGTGACGACAAAAGAGGTATGCTTCCAGTGTTTGTCAATAAAAAGACTAGCGAGGATAGTACCAATAAAAGTGACGATCAATGTCAGTTCAGGCTTAAAATAAGGAATGCTTACGATAATCTGATCGATGAAAGAACTGATATATGGACTGAATGCGAGCATGCGAATTAAATAAATTGTTGGATAAAACTCACGAGATTCAGAACACTAGCGTTTAGATAGTTAAATACTAATGCCGGCATAACTCCAAGTAACAAGGCGAGCGCTAGGGTAGGAAATAAGATGATCTGTTCACGTGAATTTAGGTCTGTAAGTGCATTACTCCAAGATTCACCACCTTTTAATCGAATTTGTCCAAAGAACATACGTTGCAGTGTCCAAAGTAGATAGGCTGCACTTAATAGGATACCTATGGATCCCGCAAGTGCCATCCAGCGCGGTAACCCGGTTCCTATACTCGCTGCATTGAAGGAACCGATAATGACAAAGGCTTCGCCAATAAAGGCTGAAAAGCCGGGCAGGCCCAGGGATGCAAAAAATGCGACAGCGACATAACCTGTGTATTTAGGCATAATTTGAGCTAAGCCACGGAAACTATAGATATTTCTGTCATGTACTCGGTCATAGACCACGCCAACAAGGAAAAAGAGTGCCGCTGATAAGAATCCATGGGAAATCATCTGAAACATGGCGCCAGAAATACCTTCGGCAGTCAGCGATGCAATACCAAGTAGTACAAAACCCATATGAGAGACCGATGAATAAGCAATCATTCGTTTCAGGTCTTTTTGTGATAAGGCATTCAAGGCACCATAAATAATGGATACAACGCCGATTAATCCAAGCCACCAATTGGATAAGGCTGCCATATCGGGAAAGATGCTATAACAGATACGGATGATACCGTAACCACCAATTTTCAGGAGGATACCGGCAAGAATAATAGATACGGGTGTCGGCGCTTCAACGTGCGCATCCGGTAGCCAAGTATGTAGGGGAACAATGGGTACTTTAATGGCAAAGGCAAAGAAAAGCACAATGAAACCGATCAGTCGAGCCGAAACACCCAAAATTTCCTGGTAACCCTCCCAGCCGAAAATAGAACCCTCAAGATAATTCTGTGGATTCATCATATAGATCATGTTGAAAGTATGTGCTCCAGTCAAAGGGTTGATTACTGAAAAATACAATCCTACGATAATCAACAACATAAATACAGACCCGAATAGGGTATATAGAAAGAATTTTATGGCTGCGTATTCGCGTCTTGCACCACCCCAGATACCGATCAAGAAGTAGAGAGGCAGTAACATGACTTCATAAAACAAATAGAATAGGAAGAAATCCAATGCGCAGAAAATCCCCATAACGGCCATATTAAGTACCATGAGCAAGGCAAAGTATCCCTTCGGACTTTTCTGGATATTCCAAGAGGCGCCTATAGCCATCAGCATAACAAAAGCACTCAGCAATAACAAGGGCATGGAGATCCCATCAATACCAATAAGATAATCGATCTCTAATTTACCTATTGATCCTAAATCTAATCGGATCCAGGAAAGTTGCTCAACAAATTGATAGCCCGCCAGATCTTGGACTCCTGTTTTGCTTGCATCAAATTGTGCATAACATATTCCGGCCAGTACAAATTGAATTGCTGTGAATGCTAAAGCAATATATTTGTAACTCGATTTATATCGTGTTGGTAGGGCGAGAATGAGCGCCGTAGCCAATAGCGGTAAAAATATCAATAAGGATAAAATAGGCATTTCCTAAAAAAATATAAGATAAATTAAACCAAGTAAAACTAATAAAAAGACGGAATACAATGTTGTCTGTAGCTTTCCATTTTGGACCAGGCGAACCTGATTGCCTGTCCAATAGGCTACAGTAGCAACCGTATTAACAAAACCATCTACAATATATTTGTCTATCCAAACACTTAGCTGAGAAAGGGATAAGACGATAAACTGAATCAAAGAAACGAAAGCGTCAACGATATGACGGTCAAACCAATAGCAGAACTGTGCTAATTTTAATGTGCCATTAACAAAGACTGCTTGGTAAAACTCATTGATATACCCCTGGTTGAAAGCGGCTTTTAATGCCTGGCTATCGGGGTTCAACGGGTATTTATTCTGTACATACCATTTCCAGCCAATGATCCAGCCAATAGCAGAACCAAGAAGCAGTATTGCTGGGATAATAAGGTGCGCACTATGGCTTGGTGCAAAAGTATATTCATCCAATAATAGGCCGTCCATCAACCAGGAATCGTGATACGAAAACGGATTGAAAGAAAACAGTGGAAATAAGCAGAACAGTCCCAAAACAAACATGGGGATCAACATGGTCTTTGGTGCTTCATGTAGCGGTTGATCATGTAGTTTGCCCTGAAGTTGTTTCAACAGTCTGAACTCCCCAAAAAAGGCTTTGAACAGCAAACGACCGATGTAGAAAGCCGTTAAAATACTCACCAGAATCAAACTTATGGGGATGATAAGGTATAAGTTACCTTTTGAAATAGCCCATTCAAAGGAAGAGATAACGATACTATCTTTGGATAGATAACCTGAAGTCAAAGGGAATCCTGCAAGTGCTAGCGAAGCTATGCTCATCAGCACGAAGGTCTTTGGCATATATTGACGTAGCCCGCCCATATTCCGTAAATCCTGTGGGTCAAAGTCCAGGTGGCTATGTTCTTTAAGATGGGCCATTTCATGAATGACAGCTCCGGCAGAAAGAAACAACAGACACTTAAAGAAGGCATGGGTCGTTAGGTGAAATAGTGCAGCATCCCATGTTCCAATGCCAATGCCAACCATCATAAAACCTAACTGCGATATGGTCGAAAAGGCAAGAATACGTTTGATGTCGTATTGGCCAAGCGCGAAGTATGCGGCCAAAGCAGCGGTTATTGTACCAATGATGGCAATAAATAATAAGGCAGATTCATTAAATAATGGAAATACAGTAGCCAGCAGGAATACACCAGCAGCAACCATTGTCGCGGCGTGAATCAGCGAGGATACGGATGTAGGGCCTTCCATGGCATCAGGAAGCCATACATGTAATGGAAATTGTGCGGATTTAGCCATAGCTGCCAAGAAGAAGGCTAATCCAGCAATGGTAAGCCAAATCTGAGGTAAGCTATTGACTGGAGATATCCATAATCCTTGGGCGATTGTGGATTGATAAATTAAGCCATTGTCCCCAAATAGATCGATTAAATTGAGGGTTTTGAACTGTGTAAATAGGATCGCAAGACCAATTAGAAAACCGAGGTCGCCGATGCGATTGACCAAAAATGCCTTTTTATTGGCTTGTACAGCTGTCTCACGTGTGAACCAGAAGCCGATGAGGAGATACGATGCAAAACCGACCAATTCCCAAAAAACATACATCAACAGGAGGCTATCCATAATGACCAATCCCAACATCGCAAAACAGAATAAGCTGAGATACATCCAATAGCGGTGAATACCTGTATCGCCATGCATATAGGCTCTGGAGTATATATGTACGGGTAAGGCAACAGTCGGTACCAAAAAAAGCATCAAAGTGCTCAAATTGTTCAGCAGGATACCAACTTTAAATGACGTTTCACCGATGGTGAACCAATTTACCTGAATTGATACCGCCGGATTATTCCATATGGAGAACCAGGTTAAGCCGCCAGCGATAAAGCTGAGGATGATGGCCGTGAGAGAAACAAGGCCGGACTGGTCGCGTTTACCTACTAGTGCTTGATATATGAATGCCGCTAATGGTGCTACCAAAGTAAGCAGCGCGGTCAGAAGGGGCGATATGTGAACAAATTGATCCAATGCTTACTTGTCTTTTAATTGGTTTATCTCATCCGGATTAATGGTTTTGTAATGTCTATAAACATTTAATACGATAGCCAATCCAACAGCGACTGCGGCCGCAGCAAGAACGATGGCAAATAATGCAAAAATTTGCCCACCATAACTCAATTTATCATATTTTCCAAAAGCAACAAAGTTCAGGATAGCGGCATTGATCATCAACTCAATACCGACCAAAATCATAATTGCATTTTTCTTGGAAAGAACGGTATAAAGACCAATGCAAAAGATGCAGGCACTGACAACTAAAAAATGCGTCAGCGTAATCATATTGTACGCTCCTTTCTGGATAAATGTGAGGCTCCTATCAAGGCCATCATCAAAAACACGGATATGATTTCAAATGGCAATACATAAAAAGTCATAAAACGTAATCCGATCTGATGAATATTATTGTCTGTTGCGACAATCTCGGTGTTATTTTCCCTAGCTTGTAAAATCCACGTAGAAGGGGCTTGTTGCCATTCAATAATGCCGTATAGCATGAGTAATAGGAAGCCAAGCACTACTGGAATAGTCTGCCATTTGGGTATGCTTAAGAATGAACCGCTACTATCTTGAAGATCTTTTAAAAGCTCTTTATTGGAAAGCATAAAGGCAAATAACATCAATATGAGCACGCCGCCAACATAAACCATAATTTGTGTAATGGCCACAAAATCGGCTAAAGCAAATAGGTAAAGTCCTGCCATTGCAAATAGCACAATAAAAAACAGGAATAAAGCACGTGCAATATTTTTAAGATTGACGAGCAAAAGTGCTGAACCGATTGCTAGGGTAGCAAAGGCATAGAATAAAATACTTTCCATCTTTTATTTTTGCTTTGCTGCCTCCTTTTCAGCTTGAAACTTGGTCCATTCTGCTTTACGTTGTGCGACCTCGCTATCGGTCATATCTGAGAAACCATAGATAAGATCAGTCAGTTTTTGTGAGCTGCGGTCATATTCGTTGGTCATGGTAATACATTCTGTCGGACATACGACAGTACATAGCCCGCAATACATACATTTGGCCATGTCAATGTTGAATTTGGCCGGGTATAGTCTTTTAACGCTACCATCGGAGGTTTTTCCAATCGCTTCTGGTGATTTGATGGCTTCGATTTCGATGCAGTCGACAGGACAAGCCTTTGCGCATAAATCACATACAATACAGTCCTCGATATCGACTTGCAGCTGATAGCGGGCAACCTCGGGGATAGGCATTTTTTCACGCGGGTATTGTACCGTGACAATACCTTCCTGCTGATCAAAGTAGTTATCCTTTTTGATATTTAATTCCGTTCGCGAACGTCGGGCACCAAACAAGTGTTTAACAGTCAAAGATAAACCCTTGATTGCCGTACGAAATGCATGCGAAGCCGTTTTAAATATCATATCCTATGCTATAACTAAAATTCGCCAAATTGCAGAAATGGCCATACAAAGAAAAGCCAGCGGCGTCAATACTTTCCAACATAAACTCATCAGTTGATCTGCACGCAACCGTGGTAATGTCCATCGAATCCACATTTGGATACCAACAATAAATAATGATTTGGCTAAGGTCCAAAATATTCCCCACACTAAGCCTGTGGTCCAATCGGCCAAACGTATTGCACCTATGTTTGGTAACGGTGTATTCCAAGCTCCTAAGAAGAGAACAACCCCCAACATCGATACCAAAAACATCATGGCATACTCCGCCAAAAAGATAAAGGCAAATTGTATCCCGCCATATTCTGTATGGAAGCCACCGACCAATTCAGATTCGGCTTCCGGGATATCAAAGGGAGCACGATTACACTCGGCAAGGGTTGCGATAAAGAATATGATGTAGGTGATAATCAAATGTGGAGCCTGAAAAATATTCCAGGCGAAGAGCCCCCCAATCTCATTGACTTCCCAAAGACCCAAGAGTTTAATGCTTCCATTGGTTAGGATGCCCTGTCCAATAGCGATTTCATTCAAATTTAGGGTTTGGGTTAGCATAACGACCGTAATTAGGGAGAGGCCTACCGGAATTTCATAAGACACCATCTGTGCTATGGCACGCATGGATCCTAATAAAGAATATTTGTTGTTAGATCCCCAGCCAGCCATTAAAATGCCCAAAGCATCAATGGAGATGATGGCCATTATGAAGAACAGACCCGTATGCGTATCCGCTGGAATAAAATCTTTGGCCCAGGGAATAACGGCAAAACCTGTAAATACAGCAACGAAAATAACGATAGGAGCAACTCTAAAGAGAATCTTATCGGCTGATGAGGGGGTAATTAATTCTTTTTGTAATAATTTGAGAATGTCGGCGATCGTTTGGAGACTGCCGTACTTCCCTGTTTCCATCGGTCCTAGACGATCCTGTACAAATCCCGCGATCTTTCGCTCGGCATATACTGCAAACAAGGTGAAAGCTGCTATAAAGGTGAAAATAGCAATGGGAACCAAGATATGTAGTATTGTTTCTAACAAGTCTTATTTATAATGATTTTTAATAAGAGACCAATGAATACGCAAACTTAACGAAAAACAGGGAATTTAGATAAGGAAAAATTAAAATATACTTAACAAGTAGATTATCGTGACAATAGCGTAACGACAAGTAATCATATCTTGTTCGAGTAGGTGGTTTCGGACAGCTGTAATGCCATCCATGTTAGCTCGGATGAAAATAAAAAAGCACCCCGAGGGATGCTTTTTTAGGATATAAATCGAAATCGGATTAACGATTTGAAAATTCAACGTAGTCGCGTTCTGTGTGGCCAACGTATACTTGTCTAGGACGACCGATAGGCTCTTTGTTTTCGCGCATTTCTTTCCATTGTGCAATCCATCCCGGTAGACGGCCTAAAGCAAATAATACCGTAAACATATCTGCTTTGAAACCTAATGCACGGTAGATGATACCTGAATAGAAGTCAACATTTGGATAAAGTTTTCTGTCGATGAAATATTGGTCATTCAATGCTGCTTCTTCAAGCTTTTTAGCGATATCCAATACCGGATCTTGAACGCCTAATTTCTCCAAGATATCATCACATGCTTTTTTGATGATCTTAGCACGAGGGTCGAAGTTTTTATAAACGCGGTGACCGAATCCCATTAGACGGAAAGGGTCGTTTTTGTCTTTTGCTTTAGCAAGATATTTTTCAGCATCACCACCATCATTTTTAATGGCCTCCAACATCTCGATTACGGCTTGGTTTGCACCACCATGTAACGGTCCCCATAATGCATTGATACCCGATGCAACAGATGCATAAAGGTTTGCATTGGATGAACCAACGATGCGAACAGTAGATGTTGAACAGTTTTGCTCGTGATCAGCATGTAAAATCAACAATTTGTGCATGGCATCAATTACGACTGGATCGAATGTTTTTTCATCGTTAACTTCTCCGAATAACATGTTTAGGAAGTTGTCAATGTAACCAAGGTTATTTTTTGGATAAACAACAGGATGACCTAATGATTTCTTTTGAATCCAAGAAACGATTGTTGGCATTTTTGCCAAAAGATTGATGATCGTTTGATCTTCTTCTTCGTCTGTTAAGTTTGGATTTAAAGATTCTGGATAAAATGCCGACAATGCACCTACTAAACACGAAAGTTGGCCCATTGGGTGAGATTTGGATGGGAATCCAGCGAAGAAGTTTTTCATATCTTCGTGAATCATCATTTGCTTTTTGATGTCAGCTCTGAATTTTTCCAATACCTCTTTTTTTGGAAGCTCTCCATAAATCAACAAATAAGCAACTTCCAAGAAAGTCGATTTCTCTGCCAATTGTTCAATTGGATATCCTCTATATCTCAATATGCCTTTTTCACCATCAAGGAAAGTAATCGCACTTTTCGTTGCACCTGTATTTTTGTATCCTGGGTCTAACGTAATAAATCCGCTTAGATCTCTTAATTTGGAAATATCAACTGCTTTTTCATTTTCAGTACCGACAATGACCGGAAGGTCATACGAAGTGCCGTCTAAATTTATAGATGCTTTATCTGACATGTTTATATATTATCTTATATCTGATTTGTTATGCTAATCTCACAAATTTAACTATTTGATATTTAAAATTGAAAGTTCTTTTGGAATTAAAATGACATGATTGCGTCATTTTGGATAATATTCACTAATTATTTACTTAAATAAGCAAATAATTTATTCAAATTTAACATTATCTTATTTTGCAAAAAATATCAATCTATTTTTCTTTGCGCAACCTTTCCTTTGTCTTCGTAGTTGCCCTGTTTACCCGATCCGAAAAAAGGTAGTATGACAAAGCATACCAGAATAATGGACGTTAGTGTCAGAATTCCTGTAGTCCACAATATTTTGCTGAAGTTCTCTGCATCCAATAGCTTAATGCCCCAAAGCCCCAGTAGGAAATAGGTGGCAACGAAAAGTATCACCAAGGTGAATAATATACCGAATATGTATTTCATAGCTGAATTAATTTATGTGTTATGAATTGATTCACCTCGGTATAATTGAGCTGAATCGTGATATGAATATCCCCGTATGCATTATATTTTATTGAGGATCTGTTTTTTGAGCGTATCGAATTCTTCTTGGGTAATGATGTTTTCACGGAGCAGCAGCTGCAGCTTTTGAAGTTTCTCGACAAAGTCGCCCTCTTGCTGGATATGATCTTTGATTTCCTCTTTTTGAAGGTCAAACTGTTTTCCGAGTTCCATACCGACACCCAGTTGTGCGCCTACACCCGCGATTCCCCCTTCATTTTTAGCGGCATCACGGAGCGCACGTAGTTTTTCCAGTTCAACATAGCTCAGACCTGCCTGTTGCGCCGCTTGGTTTTGGGTGGTCAAATCTGCGATTTCTCCGATTCTTCGTTGAGTATTGGCGTCAAATTGAGTTCCTAAGATTTTGAAATCCGTAACATCGAGCCCAAGATCCTTAAAGTCTTGTTCAACTGCAGTTTTGATATCGCTGGATAGCAGCCCCAGTTGGCTGTCAATCTCATTATAACCTAGTTTCTTTTGTGCAATCTGCGCAATAATTTGTTGTGGGATCCGATTATTGATGATGTCTTGAATGACAGCTGTGTTGACCGTATTTTGATTAGCTACAATGTTTTTATAGAAATGCACTGGTTCCTTGATCAGGTAAGAGAATGTACCATTCAAGCCGATTTCTATTGGTAAATTGTAATGGGGGTCGATATATTTAATAGGTGTTCCGGTTCCCCAGGATTGATTGACGATAGCGGCCGTACGAAAAAAGTAGATGTAAAGCTTATGTTCGGATTCAAAATTCTGCCGTAAACGCGCTAAAGTGGTAAAGAATGGATGGTTGTCCGTTTTGAGGTTGTATGTTCCCGGTTCGGTCAGCAGGTTTTCACCTTTTCCTTCATAGACAAGGATGCAGCCCTGCCCTGGAGCGAGGATCAGCTTGCTGGAATTTTTGATCTCGTTCCTTTCGGATGGGAATTTATACCACAATAATTGAGGGGCTTGGTTTTTCCACTCGATGACTTCAGAAAGCTGGTTGTTAAAAAGATTAAATAGTCCCATAGTGTTTAATTTAGTGTGTCGAATTTGGGGTTATACCCTTCAAACTTGTTGATTTGTTTGCCGCTATTATCAAAATAATAATAGTCGCTGGCTCCCTTTATGATAAAACCATCTTTGAGGAGGCTCCCATTTCCATACATGGATTTAAGATCTGTGGTCACTGTTTTTTGTATAGCGCCAGTTGTTACATCCAATAGTTGGATCTGGAAAGGATCGTCTTCGGCAGGCGTTGGTTTATACGCAATGAGTAGCGTTTTGTCATTCTGCGCAATGATTACAGGCTGAAAGTAAAGTCTTCCTGGCGTAAAGTCCTTGAAGCTAATCAGACGGGCGCCCTTAAATTGCCATGGATTAATCAATACCTTTTTATAAGGATCGCGGTCGGTGAATATGCCCGATCCGCCGTAGTCTTTATCCCAGGAAAAGCGCGGGCTATCTTTTGGGAATCCATATTGATATTGATAACTGTACTGGATTAACTGGATTTTTTCTTCTGGATAATAACTGGATTTACTTGAGAAGGTAAATTCCGTTTTTGTAGTTGGGTTGGGAAGCTTTTTCCTTCTTTCGTCGTACAGCTGTTTGTCGGGAATAGATTTGTTAATCAAAGGATAATAAGCCAGGTTTTGGCCTTCATTGTTGACAATTTGATAGGCTGAGCCATAGTCTTCGTATTTAAATTCAACTTTGGCGATGCCTGTGCTTAAAGATGGCGCATCTTTTACATAGTTCTCTAGGACACTTTTATACGTGAGTGTATTTCTGTCCAGCTGATAAATGTATTTGGATTTGACGATGATATATAGATTATGGTCTTCAAATACCTGAAGTTTGACGTCGCTGCTTGATAGTTCGACGGGAGTTTCCATCAAAGCCTTTACCCATTCTTTTTTACCCGTTTTGGGATCGAAGAGCCCAATATAAACCTTATTGTCCTTGTTTTCGTCCATTCGTTTTCTGAAGGTTCCGACGTTGCCGACAACAACAACATGTGGCGTATTATCTTTATCCAAAAATAGCGTGTTGCTTGCGTAGTTCCATTCGAGAGGTTCTGCCTCTTCTTTTTTCTCTGCTGTATTGGAAGTGCTGTAAGTTGAATAATCGGGCGCTGGCTTTTTGGAGAAAATAGCACTTAGGGCTCCAATGATAAACATAAGCGCAATAAAGCCCACAACAGCAAATAATACAATCCGTATGGCTTTATATTGATCTTGGTTGTTGCGTGGGTAGTTATAGTTGTGGTTGATATTGATGTCATCACTATCCAGAAAAAATTCTGTTCCACAGCTATCACATTTGTAATAATCGGGGCGTAATGTGGTGATTTTTATACTGCCACAATGCGGACATTTGATCGCTTTGATATTTTTAGCCATTGATCTTTCTTGTATTTGTTTTAAACCATCTCCTTTCGGAGTGAACGGTGCGACTGATTGCTATCAATTTTACACAGTGGAAATTCCTGTTTTTTCAATTGATGAAGCGATTTATGAATGAATTTAGAATTAAAATAAACGTATTGCAAATTTTCTGCCAGCTAACTTATATTCGTCGGATTTGAGTTTAAATACGCAAGAAATGAGCCACTTCTTTTTTTAGAGGGGTGAGGAAGGTCTTATTTTGGGAGAGATCCGTAAAGGAAAGAAAAAATATTTTTTGTATTTACGAATTATTCGTAGATTAGTGATAGATTAGAAACAGGAAGATAAAGACATGGAAAAATTAACAGCACAGGAAGAGCAGGCAATGCAATCTATTTGGAGCCTCAATGGAGGTTTTATAAAAGAGATCTTGGATAATGTAAAAGGCGAGAAGATGCCTTATACGACATTAGCTTCGACAGTAAAGAATCTGGAGCGCAAGGATTTTGTGAAAGCAGTACGCTATGCCAATGCCAAGCGCTATGAGCCGATGGTGAGTGAGGAGGATTATAAGGCCAAGTTTATGAACTCCTTTGTGGGCGATTATTTCAAAAATTCCTATAAAGAGATGGTTTCCTTTTTTGTACAGGAAGAAAAACTGACTGCTGATGAGTTAAAGGAGATCATGGATATGATTAAGCATAATAAATCTTAATGGCATGGAAAGTCTACTAACCTATATTATACAAGTCAACCTGTTGTTGGGTATTATCTATCTGGGATATATCGGACTGTTGAAAGGCTTGACGTTCTATTTTTTAAATAGAGCCTACTTTTTAGTAGGGGGGCTATTTGCTTTTCTGTATCCATTTTTGGATTTAAAGTCTTTGTTTGTACAGCGCGGATTGAATATGGGGGTCGTAGGCGAGCAAATTTCGCTTTATATTATGGAGCCGGAGGTTCAACAGCAGCTGACATTAGGGAGGTTGGTGGAAATCGTATTTATGGCCGGTGCTGTTTTATTGTTATTAAAATTTGTATTTCAATTATTGAGTTTATTGCGAATTCATCTGAATTCGAGGTCCGATCAATGGCGGACTTATCTATTCAGGAATGTGCTTATTCCTATTGTTCCATTTTCGTTTTTGAATAAAATCTATGTCAATAAAGGGCAGCATGTTGATGCTGAACTAAAAGATATTTTTAAGCATGAGGATATTCATGTGAAAGGCCTTCACAGTCTGGATATTTTACTGTTTGAAATGATATTGGTGTGTTGTTGGTACAATCCTTTCGTCTGGCTCATGCGCAGGGCCATTCGCCAAAATTTGGAGTTCCTGACTGATCAACAGGTTCTCGATAAAGGAATTGACAAGCAGACGTACCAATACAGCCTATTGAATGTGTCCAAAAAGGGCACTTCAGTAGGATTGAGCAATCAATTTAATTTTAAACTTTTAAAACGTCGAATTATGATGATGAACAAGAAGCGATCATCGAAAATAGAGCTGAGTAAATACGCCTTTCTTTTACCCGTATTTTTATTGACGGGAGCGGCATTTACGGTAAGTAAAGCGGAGGGAAGTATAGAGGGGGTAGTTGAGAAGGCAAATGAGACTACCTTTATTCAGTTGAACAAGGACTTACAGGTTGATGTTTCTTTGCCAGAAAAGAAGGTGAGTAAGGTAAGTAAGCCTTTGGTGGAAAATTTGTCGGTCAATCAAATGAGCGTAGATACTCTTATCGCGAAATCTCCGGCGGATACGCTTCATTTTCGGGCAAATATGAGATTTGAAAAGGAGCCTCTCTATATTTTGGAAGGTAAGGAGGTAAACTCCACTATTATGGCCGCTATACCAGGTACGGAAATCCAATCGATTGATGTGATTAAAGATAAGGCCGCAGCAATATATGGCGAAAAGGGTAAGAATGGTGTTATTCTTGTTGCATTGAAGAAAAACGGTTCACCTACGGTTACGAATCAGACGCTTACTTTTAATTATGATAAAAAGGACAATGCAGCTAACGCTCCCAAGATGAAGGTGAAAGGAGAGCTTTCGGAAGTTGTTGTAACAGGGTATAAAAAAGAAGATGCGAGCGGAGGCGAACTCAAGGGCCGGGCAGAAGGAGTTGCGGTCTATATGAAGGGACGACCTACAGATCGTGAACCGGGCAAGTTTGGTGCCCGTAGTATTGGTGGGATTAAGGGAGATCCACTATTTGTTGTGGACGGAAAAATTGTCGAAGATAAGAAGTTAAGTGAGTTGGACCCGAATACAATCCATACCTTGTCGATCTTGAAAGATCAAAGTGCTACTGCACTCTATGGTGATCAGGGAAAGGATGGCGTTATTATCATTGTCACCAAAGTCTATGCAAAGGAACATCCTGAAGCATTGTCTTCCGATCTCGAGGACCGTTTGTCAGGAAAAGTGAAAAAAGTAATTAAGACCGAGCTGGATAAAGAAAAAGTTGAAGCGGTTAAGGAAAAACAGGTACATTAATCCGTTCAACTAAAGCTTGACACAAGAAACATACAAGATCGACACAAGGATGACTATACCTAAGCCCTTGCTTAACACAAGGTCGACACAATAAAAGCACAAGAGTTACACAAGAAAAGCCGATTTATTCGGCTTTTCCGTTTGTGGAGTTGTTTTATTAACTTTGTAAAAACGAAAGGGTTATGGCAATATTATCATTTCAAATAGATTCTTCTGAAGTAGAAAAGATTAAAGCAGTACTAAAGGCACTCGGTGGGACAAAAATAAAAATTGAGTCTGAAGATAGATCGTCGAAATTAAATGACCGCGTGAAAGAAGCTAGGGCTGAGAAGAAAAAAGGCGAATTAGTCCAATTGGATAGCAAGAATATATGGGAAAGTATTTAATCCAATATTCGAAAAAAGCGATTAGAGATTTGCAAATGATTAAAAAATCAGGACGTAAATCTGATAGGACAAGAATTGAC
Source organism: Sphingobacterium sp. HSC-15S19 (assembly GCF_050433745.1). Classification (NCBI taxonomy): domain Bacteria; kingdom Pseudomonadati; phylum Bacteroidota; class Sphingobacteriia; order Sphingobacteriales; family Sphingobacteriaceae; genus Sphingobacterium; species Sphingobacterium sp. HSC-15S19. Next base: position 48,055 of record NZ_JBNPWQ010000013.1, on the reverse strand, counting down.
CTATTTCTCTTGGAAATGGAGGAGAGTCCGAGAATGGGGTCAGGCTCTCCCGAACAATTAAATATTTTGACGGTGAAATTTGGAGTAGGGCGATCAATAAGAAAGATCGCCTTATTTATGAAATTTTTGAAGAAGAGATTGCTGTCGTTGTGATCCAAGCACTGGGGCATTACAACGACAAATAACTTATTTTGTATTCAAATTTGTCATCGTCAGCTCGATGCCGATATTGACAAAACTCTGGATCATTTTAACGGAATGGTCAATTAAAGCCGGTAGTTCAGCTTGTTCCTCTTTGTCAAAAGGGCCAAGTACATAATCCACTTGTCTACCTTTTGGGTAATTGTCTCCAATACCGAAACGTAAGCGCGGATAAACCTGTCCGCCACAAAGCTGTTCAATGGATTTAAGTCCGTTATGACCGGCGCTGCTTCCTTTGGGTTTCATTCGTAGCGAACCAAATGGAATGGCCAGATCATCCACAATCACCAATACATTCTGAATAGGAACTTTGCATTGTTGCATGTAGTAATTGACGGCCTTGCCGCTTAAGTTCATATAGGTCGTGGGTTTAATTACTGTGACGTTGTGGCCTCTTTGCTTAAATTCGCTATAATAGGCTAACTTGAGCAAGGAGAAACTGGCGCCAGCCTGTTTGACAAGCTCGTCGGCAACCATAAAACCTATATTATGCCGTGTATCGGCATATTCACTGCCAATGTTGCCCAATCCAACGATAAGATAATTCATGATGCAAAAATAAAAATTTTAATAAACAAAAAAAGCACCGAATTTCGGTGCTTTCTGTAGTATTTTAAGAATCTTGTTCAGATTATTTTTTACCACCTTTAGATGCTTTCGCTGCTTCTTGTTCAGCTTGACGCAATGCACGAGACATGATTACTGATACGATTGTATCATCAGCATTGTTTAATACTTTTGCGTTTTCCAATTGAATTTGACCTACACGAACTGATTTACCAACTTCTAAAGATTCCATTGGTACAGCAATTTCTTGTGGTAAGTTTGCAGGTAATGCTTTTACGCGTAAATTACGTAATTTTTGAACTAATTTACCCCCCATTTTAACACCTGGAGAAGTTCCTGTTAATTTGATAGGAATATTCAATGATACTTCTTTATCATCAAATAATTCTAAAAAGTCAACGTGCGTAACTAAGTCAGTTAATGGGTGGAATTGTGCGTCTTGAACGATAGCTCTTTTAGTTTGACCTTCAATGTTTAATTCAACAATGATTACGTCTGCAGTGTAAAGAACTGGTTTCAAATCAGCTGCGGATACAGAAAGAGCTGTTTGCTCTGTACCACCGTAAAGTACTGCTGGTACTAAACCTTGGTAACGCAATTCTTTTGCATCTCTTTTCCCTACGTTCTGTCTTACAGAACCGCTAATAGCAATTGATTTCATCTTTTAATTTTTTATAAATTTGAGGTGCAAAGATAATCTAATTTCTGATATTATCAAAAAAATACGACCGCTATTAGTTCGGAAACAGATACTTATTCCAGGTTTTCGATTTTTCCATGTTCATGACTAGGCCTATTCAAGGCTACTTATTTACCCTAAAGTATGACCAAATTAATACCATTTCCTATATTAAAACTGGAATAGGACTCTCTTAGTAGGGGTATAACAGGGGGGTAACAGGGCTTTACCCCTGTTATACCCCTGCTAACCCCCTGTTAACCCCCTGTAAATCCCCTGTTATTGCGGAAGTTGACAACAGTCAATTGCTAACCTATATACGCGATAAAAAGGGCTATTCGCCTATGGTTAAAAGATAAGAACCAAGCGGAAGAGAGAAGGTGGGGTGGTGGCGCAATACAAAAAAAAGACCCTGGTCGTTGAGCTGAATGCTTTCTGTACCAAGGTCCAATATCTAGAATCTAAAACTCAAAGATTATTCTACTTCAAATAAATCGGAGATTGAAGAGTGTTGATTTACACTTGTGATTGCTTTTGCAAATAAATCAGCCGTTGATAATACTTTGATTTTGGTCGATTGTTTTGCTTTTTCTGGATCCAATTGAATGGTATCGGTTACGATCATCTCTGACAAGACCGAGTTTTCAATTGTTTCATATGCCTTTCCGGACAACACAGCATGTGTACAAACGGCTCTTACAGATTTTGCACCATTTTCCATGATCAATGCCGCTGCTTTTGAAAGTGTACCAGCCGTATCACAGATATCATCGATCAAAACCACATCTTGACCAGTTACATCGCCGATAATTGACATTGATTCGATTTCGTTTGCACGTTTACGACGTTTGTCACAGATAATAACTTCTGCATTGAAAAATTTAGCAAAGGTACGTGCTCTGTATGAACCACCCATATCTGGTGAAGCAATCGTTAGATTTGGAAGTTTTAACGATTTGATATAAGGAACAAAAATGATAGAACCATCCAAATGGTCAACAGGGATATCGAAAAAACCTTGGATTTGCGCTGCGTGCAGGTCCATTGTCATGATACGGTGGATACCAGCTGCAGTCAACAGATTGGCGATCATTTTTGCGCCAATAGCAACTCTTGGTTTGTCTTTTCGATCTTGTCTTGCGAAACCAAAGTAAGGGACTACCGCTGTGATATAATGCGCTGAAGCTCTCTTCGCTGCATCTGTCATCAATAATAATTCAAAAAGATTGTCGGTAGGTTGGTTGGTAGATTGGATAATGAATACATCGCTTCCGCGAACTGACTCATTGTAGAAAGGTTGAATCTCACCGTCGCTAAAACGTGACAATGTTTTGTCTCCTAGTGGTTTCCCGTAAGATTGTGCGATTTTTTCGGCTAGTTCTGTAGTGCCAGAACCTGCAAATAGTTTAACCGTGTTGAATTGCAAAGGCATGGTTTTGTATATTTATGTTGGGTTATTGTATTGTCGTTTATTCAATATTTTTATTCCCTTACTGTTTTTTAAAGTTAAACATTAAAAAAAATGGATTGTTTTCACAATCCATATACGCTTAACTTTAAAAGTTGTCCGACCTGGATTCGAACCAAGACAAACAGAACCAAAAACTGTTGTACTACCCTTATACTATCGGACAATGTCTCTAAAAAGTCAACGTTTCCGCTTTTCTCTTTTTGACGACGCAAAGATAGAGATTTGTTTTAAAAATCAAAATGTAAATTTAAAAAAATCTAAACCCTTTTATAAATAATAAGCCTTGCATATAACGCAGAAAAGGCTTGCAGATGCAAGCCTTTTCTATTGTTTGTTGTCCGACCTGGATTCGAACCAAGACAAACAGAACCAAAAACTGTTGTACTACCCTTATACTATCGGACAAACAATTCAAAAGTGATTGCTATCGTGATGATGTCGTTCACATTTGATGATGCAAATATACGGACTATTCTCATTTCTGCAAATAAAAATGAACTTAAAAGTGTATTAGGGCTGATTTTCAAAGAAATAATTTTTGTTTTGATTTGAAAAGATATGCACGCTAAGCTTTTTTATCGAGATGTTGGCCCACAAAAGTACATGCGTGCTTTTGGGAATGCTTTCCTTTCAGCCAATATTGGATCGCGTAATGAAATTTTTTCAATTAATATGTGTTAAAAAATCAGAATAAAGTTCATTTCTTATTAACTTATCCTTATTTTCGAGCCGTATTAATAATACTTTTTACAGTTATCATTTTATGAACTATACTAAAATCAACAATCTTTTAGGATGGATATGTGCGCTAATAGCAACTGTAGCGTATGTCATGACTGCCGAACGATCGACGAGTTGGTGGGACTGTGGCGAGTTTATCGCTTCAGCCTTTAAACTTCAAATTGTGCACCAGCCAGGAGCACCTTTATTCTTAATGATTCAAAATATATTCTCAAACCTTGCTGGTGGAGATGTTACACGAATTGCTTTCTGGATGAACGTAGGATCGGCAGTATGTAGTGGTCTGACCATTTTGTTTTTATTTTGGACAATTACAGCTTTAGCAAAGAAAATCGTTGTAAAAGGTGTTGATGGATCATATACATCCACCGATTTAATCAAAATATTCGGTTCGGGCGCTGTTGGTGCACTGGCTTATGCTTTTACGGATACTTTTTGGTTCTCAGCAGTGGAGTCCGAAGTATATGCCATGTCTTCTTTATGTACAGCCGTCGTATTTTGGGGTATTCTAAAATGGGAAAATCATGCCGATGAAGCTGGTTCGGACCGCTGGTTGATCTTTATCGCTTATGTGATGGGACTTTCTATCGGGGTACACTTATTAAACCTTCTAGTGATTCCGGCAATTGCTTTGGTCATTTATTTTAAACGTTCAAAAACAGTGACATCATCGGGGGCGATCAAAGCTTTCTTAATCGGTGTTGTTGTTTTGGCGCTAATTTTATGGGGTATTATTCAATACACTGTTAAAGCCGCCGCATATTTTGATCTGTTCTTTGTGAATAGTTTGGGCATGGGCTTTGGTACTGGATTTAACTTATTCATGATTTTAGCGGTAGCTCTTTTCGTATATGGTATCTGGTATTCAATCAAAAAGGTAAAACCGATGTTAAATCTGATCTTAATCAGTGCAGCATTTATCATTTTTGGTTATAGTTCCTTTGCCATGATTATGGTGCGCGCCAAGGCAAATCCTACGTTAAATAACAGTGATCCGGATAATGCATTTTCTTTTGTGAGTTATCTTGGACGTGAGCAATATGCCAGTGAGCCGCTTTTGAATGGACCTACATTTGATGCGCAAGTGGTTGATGCCGAGCCTACGTATACGTACAGAAAAGATAAAGACAAGTATACCAAGGTGGAGAACGGCATGGACTATAAATACGATAAAACGATGTTTTTTCCGCGTGTTTATAGCTCAAGAGACCAAAATCATATAGATTATTACCGCGATTACCTAAAGATTCCTGAAGGACAATCGCCAACATTTGGGGATAACTTAAAGTTCTTCTTTAGCTATCAGATCGGACACATGTACGGTCGTTATTTTCTTTGGAACTTTGCTGGTCGTCAAAATGACCAACAAGGACAGGGTTCCTTCACTGAGGGGAACTGGATCTCAGGGGCTAAACCTGTAGACCAGATGCATGTGGGTGGACAAAATGCCATTCCAGATTCATTGAAAACTGATCCTTCAAACAATAAATATTATTTTCTGCCTTTGATCATTGGTTTAATTGGTGCATTCTGGCATTTTGGAAAAAGACAACGTGATGCGGGAATTGTGGGTCTGTTGTTTTTCTTTACAGGATTAGCAATTGTATTATATCTAAATCAAAGTCCACTCCAACCACGTGAACGTGACTATGCGTATGCCGGTTCTTTTTATGCCTTCGCCATCTGGATCGGGCTTGGGGTTTTCGCTATCGCGGATTATTTAAGCAAAAAAGTGGATGGTAAAATAGCGGCCGGTGCTGCTACAGTAGCTTGTTTATTGGGGGCTCCTGTATTGCTGGGTTTCCAAAACTGGGATGATCACGATCGTTCGGAAAAAACGACCGCACGTGATTTAGCGAAAAACTACCTGGCTTCCTGTGCACCAAATGCAATTTTATTTACCTATGGTGATAACGATACCTACCCATTGTGGTATGTGCAAGAAGTTGAAAATTATCGTCCGGATGTTCGGGTCGTAAACTTAAGTTTGTTGAGTTCGGACTGGTATATGCGCCAAATGAAACAAAAAGTAAATCAGGCAGATGGTTTACCGATCAATATCGATGATGAAAAGTTCAAGAAAGGTGTTCGCGAAGTGCTTTATTATCAGGATATGAAAGTTCCAGGACATGTTGATCTGGATTTGATCATGCAGATTTTATTGTCTGACGACCAGAAGAACAAATTGGAATTGAGAGGTGGTAAGTTTGAAAACTTTTTGCCAACCAAAAACTTCAGCCTTCCGGTGAATAAAGAATCTGTTCTGAAAAATAATGTCGTTCCTAAAGCTTGGCAAGAATCTATTGTCGATACCATGAGCTGGACTTACAATAGAAATTATATTTCCAGAGCGGAGTTGTCTATCTTAAATGTGCTGTTAAATAACGATTGGAAACGTCCGATTTATTTTGCGGCAACAGTTCCAAATGATAACTACCTTGGTTTAGATAAATATTTGGTACAAGAGGGCTTTGCGCTGCGCTTGATGCCGATTGCAACTCCTGCCGGGGCCGAAGGTACATTGGTTGATACACAGTCTGCTTATAAAGACATTACCACCAAATACCAATGGGGTAATATGGCACATGCTTCTTACCTGGATCCTGAATCTTACCGCATGATTACCATGATTACAAATACAGTAATGGGTGGTACAGCGACACAGTTGATGATGGAAGGTCATAAGGATGAGGCGCGCAAAGTTGCTGTCGAAACCTTTGAGAAAATGCCAAAACGTGTTTATTTGATGCGCGATATTTTAGGCTATATTCCAATTGTCAATGTGTTGTATGAAACTGGTGAAACGAAGCGTGCAAATGAAATCGTAAACCGTAACCTGAAGTTTATGACGCAAAATATGCGTTGGTATCAGGATATTGCACAAACAAAACCTGAGCTGGAATATTCAAATATCGGTACAGCATTACGTGCTTTGGGTGCCTATAAGAGTATCTTGGCCTCTACCTCGGAAAAACAATTGCTACAGCAAGTGACCGATTTAGAAAAATCGTATAAACAACAGTATGGTGTTGAGTAACAATTAGAGACATCATTTTAACCGAAGGAGCTGCCCTTTACTACAGGTATTCGAAAGGAAATACACTTTTTGATGCGATGTAGGAAAGGGCGGCTTTTTTTTGATTATTTTTTCTTAGCTTAACGCCATATAAAACCAACCTTAAGTTATGATGAAACGTCAATTAAAATTGTGGGATGCAGTGATGCTGGTCATGGGGTCGATGATCGGAAGCGGTATTTTTATTGTATCGAGTGATATGATGCGGCAGCTGGGATCCGGATATTGGTTGGCGATAGTTTGGTTATTGACCGCATTAGCAACTGTTGCGGCGGCAATCTGCTATGGCGAATTGTCGTCTATGTACCCGAAGGCTGGGGGACAATATACCTATCTGACAGAAATATTTGGGAAGCCAATTGGCTTTTTATATGGCTGGAGTTTATTTACAGTCATTCAAACGGGAACGATAGCAGCTGTAGCTGTTGCCTTTGGTAAGTTTACAGCCTACCTTATTCCGCAGCTAAATGATGCAGCACCGCTATTTCAGCGTGGAGAGTTTAAGATTACCTGGATACAGATTGTCGCTATGGGTGTTATTATTCTCCTGACCTTTATCAATACAAGAGGGATCAAGAGTGGAAAAGCTGTTCAATCTTTCTTTACTTCAGCAAAAATTATTGCGCTGGTTTTACTGATTTTAGGTGGTCTGTTCTTGATTAAGGAAAATCATTTTTCAGAAAATATGGCTTATGGCTGGGACTCTTTTCAAAATTTGAAAGGTGCTGGCTGGTCGCAGATCTCTGGGGGCGTACTGATGGGGGCTTTAGCTGCTGCGATGGTAGGTTCGGTATTTAGTAGTGTGGCCTGGGAAAATGTAACGTTTGTTTCCGGAGAGATTGTTAATCCGCAGCGTAATGTTGTTCGGGCATTGGTTATCGGAACAAGCTTGGTGATGTTGCTCTATATAAGTTGTAATTACATTTACCTGGCGGCATTAAATCGAGAGGAAATTGCTTTTGCGGCAAATGATCGTGTTGCCATAGCGGCGGCTGAAAAAATATTAGGCCATAATGGTACAATAGCGATGGCGATTTTGGTTATGATCTCGACCTTTGGTTGTGTTAATGGACTTGCACTGTCCGGAGCGCGTGTTTTTCAGACTATGGCAAAAGATGGATTGTTTCTGAAGCAGGCGATTCCCAATAACAAATATGATGTGCCCGCACGATCGTTATGGCTTCAGGGAATCTGGGCTTCCTTACTTTGCCTAAGTGGGCAATATGGCAATTTACTGGATATGATATCTTTTGTTATTGTCATATTTTATATGATTACAGTACTGGGTGTTATTATTCAACGTATCCGGAGACCGGATTTGGAACGTTCCTACAAAACCTTCCTCTTTCCGATTACACCAATCTTGTACCTGTTGATAGGTGCCGTATTTTGTGTATTATTAATTATCTATAAGCCACAATATACCTGGCCAGGCTTTATACTTGTATTAATCGGTGTACCGGTGTATTTTTTTGCACGGAATAATAAAAGTGCCGAGCTAGATGAATAGTCGCTACCTATAGCATTTCGATGTTATGGAATTTGCTGTAAATGGTTGGCAATGCGTATTGTATATAACTTCAAAATCTGTTAATGTGCTGGAATAATGGCTTTGTAAATTTCCCGGAAAGGAAGATAATCTTTGTTTAAATCACTTTTTGTTATTGTGCCAGTTGGATGCAAATATTGAAATTAATTGCCCTTCATGGCTTCGTTTTTGTTAAAAAAAGTGTAGCTTTGCTCAAACATTCCCATAATGAAACAGTCGATTTTATTAGACGGACCAAAATTTCAAATCACAATTCAAAGACTATGTCGTCAATTGATTGAGAATCACGGTGATTTTTCAAATGCTGTCGTCATAGGTATTCAACCCCGAGGAACTTTCTTAGCGAGACGCATCGTCAAAGAGCTTGAACAAATGATCGGAAAAGAGATTTTAGTTGGCGATTTGGATATTACCTTTTATCGCGATGACTTCCGTACGAAAGGGAATACTGGTCCAATCTTAGCAAATAGCACAAATATCAATTTTATTGTAGAAGGTAAAGAGGTGATCTTTATAGATGATGTCTTATGGACAGGACGTACTATTCGTGCGGCAATGGATGCTGTGCAGGCATTTGGCCGTGCAAGAAGAATAGAATTGCTTGTTTTGGTCGATCGCCGGTTTTCTAGACAGATCCCTATTCAGCCCGATTATATCGGAATACAGGTAGATTCTATTGATTCACAAAAAGTAATTGTTAACTGGAAAGAATCAGAGGATCAGGATAGTATTATCTTGATTACAGAAAAGAAGGCGTCAGCTAGCGATTAATAGCGGTGTCATGACGATACTGAAGGTTATTGTTGACCTTTGGAAACAGGCACTTTCAATAAAACCTTCATGACTTCGCAGACGCCAACAGCAATGAAAGCAAACTGAAGGTTCTTTCTGGCCAATAAGATCAGACACTTTCAGAAAAAAAATGATTAGTAAATATTTGAATATACTATAAAATGTCATCTGTAGCAGAACAATTAAGTACCCGCCATTTATTGGGGATCAAAGATCTAAATGAGAACGATATCCAATTGATCCTGGATACAGCAAGTAATTTCAAAGAGGTATTAAATAGGCCAATCAAAAAGGTTCCGTCGTTAAGGGATATTACGATTGCCAACGTGTTTTTTGAAAATTCAACACGGACACGTCTATCCTTTGAACTTGCTGAAAAGAGACTTTCTGCGGATATCGTGAATTTTGCGGCATCCTCCTCTTCAGTAAGTAAGGGGGAGACACTCATCGATACGGTGAACAATATTCTTGCAATGAAGGTTGATATGATTGTGATGAGACATCCATACGCCGGAGCTGGGGTATTTCTAAGTAAACATGTTGATGCACAAATTGTCAATGCAGGTGACGGAGCACATGAACACCCTACACAGGCTTTACTTGATTCATTTTCGATCCGCGAACGCTATGGTGATGTAGCTGGTCGTAAAATAGCTATCGTTGGAGATATTACACATTCACGCGTTGCCTTGTCGAATATCTTATGTCTTCAAAAGCAAGGTGCAGAAGTGATGGTTTGTGGTCCGACCACATTAATTCCTAAACATATTACATCATTGGGTGTAAAAGTAGAGCATGATTTGCGGAAAGCGTTGAACTGGTGTGATGTTGCAAATATGTTACGGATTCAATTGGAGCGTCAGGATATTGCCTATTTCCCTTCCTTAAGAGAATATTCCATGCTATATGGATTGAATAAAGAGATTTTGGATTCTTTAGAGAAGCCAATCACAATTATGCACCCCGGACCAATCAATCGGGGGGTCGAAATCACATCGGATGTCGCGGATAGCGAACATTCAATTATTTTGGATCAGGTTGAAAATGGTGTTGCTGTGCGCATGGCTGTCTTGTATCTATTAGCAGGGCAACGCGGATAGTCTACATTGGTTTTGACGTGCGTTAATGTACGTGTGAGACTAAATAGCACTGTTTTCTAATGCAATAATAGTATGCCTGACTTTATTTTTTTGTCGGGCATATTTTTTGTGCAAAATTTCCGTTATAATACAGGGTTATTCACAGATGTTAATAACTTTTGTGTAAAATAGCTCAATTAAAGTATAATTTAGTAAAATGAATAAAACTATCTCCCTGAGAAGTGGAGATTTGAATTGATTTTCAATAAATTTGAGGCTATCTTAAAGCCTTTAATGGCAGAGAGGCTTTCGATAAATTTGCTTTGAAATGCGAATTTATCGCGGTTTGGAGGGAGATTCATTTACATTTGCAGATAAATAACATATTAAGGTTTCACATATTATGTATAAGAAGATTTACCAGGTGGGAGTTGCATTAACCGTTATGGCGACGCCAGCATTAGCGCAACAGACAGAATGGCAACAAAACAACAAGGCGTACAAAACAGGAATGGAATTGTATGAACGCGGAAAATTTAGTTCTGCTTCAGCCCAATTTGACCGTGTTGAAGCTTTGCGGACAAAATCCAACTTGCAATTGGACGAAACAGAGGAACTGTCTTTGTTGAAAGAGAACGTACGGTATTATCAAGCGGTTTGCGCACTGGAATTGGGCGAATCCGATGCCGAAAACCGTTTTCTGAAATACATTAAAGATTTCCCTGTCAGTGCAAATGCTAAAGCAGCTTATTTTCAAATCGGTAAATCCTATTATGCTAAAAAAGATTATGTTAAGGCCTTAGAGTGGTTTAACAAGATCGACAGCAAAAATTTAGCAGGTAAAGAAAATGTAGAATATCGCTTTAAATATGGATATGCTTCCTTTATGACAAAGGATTATAAAACGGCGAAACCATTATTTGAAGGATTGAAAGATCAGAAAACTGAATTTCAGGAAGCTTCAATCTATTATTACGCGTATCTTTCTTACTTAGACGCCGAGTATAAAACGGCGTTGAATGAATTTGAGCGCCTAAATGGATCTAAACAATTCGAAAATAGTTATCCTTATTATATTACTGCTTTGTATTTCTTGGATAAGCGCTACGACGATGTGTTGGATTATGCGTTGCCAATTTTGTCGCGAACAAAACAAGAAAATGAAACAGAGATGTTCCGTATTATAGCGGCAACATACTTTATCAAAGGTGATTTAAAAACATCAAAAGAGTATTACGACAAATTCCAGGCACAAGACCAAGGTAAGACGCAGAATAATCAGGATAGCTACCAAATCGGTTACATCGCTTACAAATTGAAGGATTACGATAAAGCGATCACTGAATTGGAAAAAATGACTGATCCTGACGCATATTATCAATCTGCGATGATTACCCTAGGGGATGCTTTCTTGAAGAAAGGCAATAAGCAATCTGCGCGTAACGCATTTTTCCGTGCTTCGAAATTGGATTTTGATCCAGCAATGCAAGAAGAAGGCTTATTCAACTATGCTAAGCTTTCGTATGAATTGGAATTCCACCAAGTGGCTTTAGCTTCGACACAAGAATACCTGAAAACGTACCCAAAATCGAAACGCTTAGAGGAAGCGAAAACTTTGCTTGCTGAAGTATTGTTGAGTACAAAAAACTACCGTGAGGCAGTTGATATTTTGGAATCTATTCCTAAACGTGGAAAAGAAGCAAACGCTGCTTATCAAAAGGTAACCTACTACAGAGGTTTGGAGTATTATAATGAGCGTGCTTTTGAAAATGCAATTTCCCTATTCATGCGCTCTGAAGAGTTTCGTTATGACGAGGAAATTTACGCTTTAGCCACCTATTGGAAAGCGGAAGCCATGTACGAAGTGCGTAAATATGGTGAAGCGGTTACAAATTTCAATAAATTCCTTCGCTTGCCAGGAGCTAACAAAACGGATGTGTATGGGTATGCAAATTATGCGTTAGCCTATGCGGCTTTCCGTAATGGAAACTACAGCACGGCGGCCAATTACTTCGAGCGTTTCTTAGCGTCTGGTGGTTCGAAAGGAATAGAAATGAATACACGTAATGATGCAATTGCACGCTTGGGCGATTCTTATTTCTCTTCGAAAAACTACGGCAGAGCATTAACAGAATACAATAAGTTGATCTCTTCTAAAGCGCCTAGTCAGGATTACGCGTTATTCCAGCGTGGTATTATTCAAGGTTTACAAGGGGATAACAATGGTAAAATTTCAACATTGAATGCTGTTATTGCACAATTCCCGAGCTCTAATTATGCGGATGATATTGCGTTTGAGATTCCTTACACACGTTTCTTGATGGGAGAAAGTGACCAGGCAATTGCTGGACTTCAAACAATGGTTGAAAAATATCCGCGCAGCAGTTATGTGCCACGTGCTTTGGTGACGATTGGTTTGGTTCAGTATAATCAAGATAACAATGATGCTGCATTGGCAACTTTCCAACGTGTAGTCGACCAATATGGATCAACAGATGAAGCAAGACAGGCCATGCGATCGATTGAGAACATCTATTTGGATAAAGGCGATGCAACAGGGTATATTAAATATGCGACTGGAACAAACTTAGGGGATGCGTCGAAATCTGAGCAAGACTCGCGTTCATTCTCCACTGCCACAACCCTATTCTCCAGAGGAAATTACCAAGGGGCGGTGGAAGCTGTAAATGCGTATTTCGATAAATTCCCGAAACCAAATCAAGAGAAATATGCGCGTTTTGTTCGTGCTGAAAGTAACGCAGCTTTGGGCAATACAGAAGATGCTCTACATGATTACAATATTATCTTGAATGACTGGACGTCTCCTTATACAGAACGTACGTTAATTTCGGTGTCAAATTTATATTTGAAACAAAAGAAATATAACGAGGCGACACAGTTATTGAAAAAGCTGGAGCTTACTTCTGAATACAAGGCTAACTATGGTTTCGCAATAAATAACCTAATGGTCTCTTATTTCCAAATTGGGGATTATAAAGAAGCATTAAATTATACCAATGCTGTCAAGAATTACGAGAAGTCTTCGGAAGAGGAGATCGCAAATGCATTCTTGTATGCCGGTAAATGCTATGTGAAGCAGAATAAGAAAACTGAGGCAATGAAAGAATTCAGTTTAGCTGCATTGAAGAGCCGTACAGTATATGGTGCCGAAGCAAAATACAATGTTGCGGTACTACAATTGGAAAATAAACAATACGATGCGTGTATCAAAACAGCAATGGATCTATCCGATAATTTCTCTTCGTACGAATATTGGGTGGCGAAAAGCTTTATTACCATGGCTGATGCTTATGCAGGTAAAGGAGATTCTTTCCAGGCGAAAGCTACACTTGAATCGATTGTGGATAACTATGATGCGAAAGACGATATTTTGCCAGCAGCAAAAGAACGTCTAAATAAATTGAACAACAAAAAGAAATAGGATACAATGAAGAAGTTGCAAAATAGAAACGTGAAGAAATATACTTTAGCAGCGCTTTTGATGGGCGTGGGATTGAATTCTTTTGCACAGGAAACAGGCAAGAAGAATGATCCTGAGAAACCGGTCACTATCGATTCTTTTGATGTTGTTCGTGATTACAAGCCAATTCTTGCGGATGCTGTGAAAATCCGCCGCAGTCCGGATATGACCAATAAAAGGGAATACCAGCCCAAATTGTCCTACAACAATATTTTGGACAAGAAATTGGATATCAATACCGGTTTGAAACAATTGAATGTACAGGAGATTCCTTTTGCACAACCTTTTGAACATAGTAGCAACTATGTCAAATTTGGTATCGGTAATTATAACAGTATATTGGGCGAGGCTTATTTAGCTTCTGAGCAGTTTGAAAACACACGGTTTGGCTTATTTGCAAAACATTTGAGCCAAAAGGGTAATATTGACGGACAGAAGTTCAGTACACAGGATATCGGTATTTTTGGTCGTCGTGTATTGGATGCGGTAACCGTTAAAGGTACCATCGGATACAATCGTTATGGCACAAACTTCTATAGCCAGACTTTTGATCAATCGGGAACAACTTTGTTGAATACGACTCCGGATAAACAGACCTTTACAGATATCTACTTGAATGGAGAGCTGTCAAGTAATGTGGATCCAAAAAATGAGCAAGCCTTAAGCTATTCCGCAAAAGTTGATGGTTATTTGTTTAAAGACGCTTATAAAGCCAAAGAAAATTCCATTGCATTATCCGGTTATTTGAACAAACGCCTAAGTGCATTCAATGTTGGTGCGAATTTGAGCGTGACAATGAATAATGTGAAAGATAGTGCTGAAGTAAAAAATCATTTGGCGGTCATCAATCCATATATTCGTTTTAAGGGCGACAACTATAACGTAACCTTGGGTGCGAATTTAACTTCTGAATTTGGCGATAGCTCAAGATTCAATATTTTCCCATCCGTAGAAGCTGATTTTGCTTTGGCACCTGAATATATTTCCTTGTTTGCCGGAATCAATGGGGGAGTGAAACAAGCTTCTTTCCGTAGTTTCGCTAAGGAAAATCCATATTTGGCTCCTAACGCCAAAATGATAAACTCGATTGAGAAAATGAATGTTTACGCGGGTTTAAAAGGAAATGCCGGTGCAACATTTGGTTATAAAGTAAAGGTATTCTACAAGCAAATCGAAGGATTGCCCTTGTTTAAAAATAGTGGAGTAGCTCTTTTGAAGCCAGATGGAAGCTTGGGAGGTTACGCGCCTTGGGCTTTTGATGTCGTTTATGATGGCGTGATCAATAAAGCTAAACATATGGGATTGGAAGGAGAAATCAATGTACGTCTTTCACAATTGGTTAATCTAGGTGGAAAAGTGTATATAGACGATTATAACTTGAGTGATGAAGAGGAAGCTTGGGGATTGCCAAAATTCCGTATGCAGGCTAATGCACGCTTCAATATCTCCGATAAATTTTTCGTAGATGCTGAACTTTCTACACAAGGCAATACCTATGCGTATATTTATGATTATAACGCAGATGGCAGTCGTATTGCCAACAGTGGGCATAAGGCAACAATAGCTTCGTTTGCTGATCTTAATGCAGGCGCAGAATACCGAATCAAAAAACAATTTGGTATTTTCGTTAAAGCAAATAATATCTTCGGAAAAGAATACGAACGTTATATGTATTACCCAAGATTGGGCTTTAATGTAATTGGTGGTCTTAATTATTCGTTTTAACGAATTAAGATTATAAATTTGCATCTTAAAATAGTGCGCGATGAATCTAGGCAAAAACATCAATAGTTTATTAAAACGTTATGCGGAAGTATACGTGCCCGGAATAGGTGTGTTCAAACGAATTCATTCTCCGGCTCAGTTCGATAAACAGAATAATGTGTTTTTACCCCCGATTTCTTATGTTGAGCTCGACTATTCTGCTCAACATGGATTTAATATTGTTCATTATATCCAACAACAGGAAAACTTGGGCCTCAATCAGGCGCAACAGATATTGTCGGAAACTGTTGATAAGCTGCGGGCCGATTTGGGGCAATTTGGACAGGTCAAACTTGATGATCTTGGATTACTGATAAGTTATGGCGCAAGTTTGGTCTTCAAACCCTTAGACTTGTCGGGATTCGACTTCCAACCGGTTACAAATCTTGTTGCACCAGAAATTGAAACAGTTGTTTCTTCTTTGGAAGAAGCCAAAGAAGAAGAACTTACGGCCTTAGCTGTTGAAGAAGACCCTGTTGTAGAAGAAGATCCTGTGGTGGAAGCTAATGATAAGGTAGAGCCTGCGATAGAGTCTATGCCGGATACGGCAGATCAAGACGAAACGATCGAGGTTGAAGAGGTCAAAGAAGAAGCTGAAACAACACAGGTAACGGATCCAGTAGCGGATGAGCTTTCGCAGGAGACAGCACCAACAAGCGATCGTACCGGTCTTGAAGCTGAAGAATCGTCGTTAGCGCAAAAGGAAACTGAAGAGTTTGAACCTGTGGATGCTGCTGTGATAGCTGATAGCAGTGTTTCGGTTACTCCGAAGGAAGAAAACACTTCAAAAAGAGAAATCGGTGCTATTGCGTCGGCTAACGCCAATTCAACATACGCACCAAATATCTATGAGGAAGAGCCGCGTAATTCAAATGCGATCTGGTATTGGATGACTGGAATTATTGTGCTGGCAATGGTTGCTGTTGCGGTGGTTTACACCAATCCTGCGTTGAAGGATTCGTTATTTGGATCGACCAAACCTGTTGTAAAAACGGCAGATACGCTTGTTCAAAAACAGCCGATCATGCCTGCGGATACATTGTCCAATACGTTGCAAGCCGATAGTTTGAAAAAAGTCGATTCATTGGCTAAGCGCACTGTGATAGATTCTGTTAAAAAGACAACAACTGTACCAGCGACCAATGCGGAAGCAAAACCTCCGGTTTTGGAAGCAAACCCTGTGATCAAAGAATCTATCCCTGTTGCACAACCCAGATATCAATTGGTAATAGGTTCTGCAAAGACAATGGTACAAGCAGAGCAGGAAGCCAAGCGCCTTCGGGAAATGGGCTATAAAACAGCACGAGCTGTAGAGGGAAAGTTTAAAAGAAATAGAAAGAAAATCATCTTAAACACCTACATGACAAAATCGGAGGCAGACCTCGCTAAGAAATCTGTAGAGAAAAAGATTGAAGGTGCTTGGGTAGAAACATTATAGAAACTATATAAAACTATTAATAATTATGTCATTAGTACAAGATACAGCACGGGCTGCTGTGGATTCGTTTAATCAAGCTGCACAACAACCATTACCTGCTGCTGCGCCTACAGAAAACATGAGTTTGATCGATATGATGATCAAAGGGGGATGGATCATGGTTCCAATCCTACTGTTGTTCTTTATTGGATTGGTTATCTTTTTTGAGCGTTATTTGACTATCCGTCGCGCCGCAAAATATGATAACAGCTTAATGTCGCAAGTAAAGGCAAATGTTTTGTCCGGAAATTTGGATTCGGCATTAGCTGTAGTTCGTTCAAGTAACTCAGCTTTGGGACGTATGTTGCAAAAAGGCTTATTGCGTGTCGGCAGACCGATCAAAGATATTGAAGGAGCGATCGAAAACGTGGGTAAATTGGAAGTTGCCAAGTTAGAAAAGAACATCAATATTTTGGGTATTATTGCTGGTATTGCCCCGATGCTTGGTTTCGTAGGTACGATCTTTGGAGTAATTAAGATTTTCCACGACGTGGAATTAGCTGGTGGTATTGATATTGCTTCTGTATCTGGGGGGCTATATGTAAAAATGGTATCTTCTGCATCAGGTCTTGCGGTCGGTATCTTAGCTTATTTGGGCTACCATATCCTGAATATGATGGTGGAACGATTGATTTTACGTATGGAAACGGATGCAGTAGAATTTATTGATTTATTGGATGAACCGGGAAGATAATGAACTTACGAAGTAGAAAAAATAAACCATCTGCGGAAGTATATACTTCAGCGCTGAATGACATCATGTTTTTCCTGATGTTGTTCTTCCTGTTGGCTTCTGCAGTTTCTAATCCGCAAGTGGTGAAGCTATTGTTACCAAAGTCAAGTGCGGGAGAACAATCTGTTGCTAAAAAGACCGTCACGGTATCGATTACAAAAGATTTGGGCTATTTTATTGACAAAACTCCAGTTCCCATTGAGGGATTGGAAGCTGCAATTCAATCGCAAATGGCTGCGGGTGAGGAAGTGACAATTATGCTCTATGTCGATAATACGGTTCCCATTCAAAATGTTATTTCTGTAATGGATGTAGCTAATCGATTGAAGATTAAAGTGGTATTGGCAACAGAACCAAAAAAAGATAAATAGGAACAATTAAACTTTTTTAAAGTTTATTGGTCAGCTATTAATATAGGAGATTAATGCGATGAGATATCACCTTCAACATGAAGAAAATAATTTCCCCAAAGCATTGGGGATATCGACTTTGGTCATGGCATCGTTGCTCTTGATTGGATTTTTTGTTGTTTTTAAAGCTGAGGTACCTGATGATATTGGTATGGGTGGATTGATTGTTAATTATGGTACGTCTCCCGAGGGGATGGGTGATCAAACCATGAGTGTTGAGGAACCATCGGTGGATCCCAACGCCAATAATGAACGCCCTGACCGTATTGACCCTGTTGAAACACCTACCCCAACTCCAACACAGCAAGTTGCGGAGAAAGCGGTTGTCACACAGGATTTAGAAGATGCCCCTGCGGTAACAAAAACGGAAAAGAAGGTCGTTTCAAAAGCACCGGAAACAACCAAAGCTGTAAAAGAAGTGGCACCACAGGCCAATGCCAAAGCGCTTTTTAAAGGCAATAAAAATAACGGTACTGGAGCTGGTGATGGTACAGGGACAACTCCTGGAAATCAGGGTTCCAAACTGGGTGATCCTTTAGCAAGTAACTACGGCGAAGGGGGATCTGGAAACGGTAACATGATGTTGTCTATTGAGAACCGAAGTTTTACGCAACGGCCAAGTATCGACGATAATGGACAGCAAGCAGGAAAGGTTGCTGTGGAGTTTAGAGTGAACAAGCAAGGGGTTATCACCTATGCGCGTGCTGGTGTAAAAGGAACGACGATTACCGATCCATCCTTGTTGGAGAAATGTGAGCGTGCTGTACGTGGCGCTAGGCTAAACCAATTGCCAAATGCTCCCGACTCCCAAACAGGACGGATTGTATTCAATTTTAGATTAAGATAAAAATCATTCACATGAATGCTTATAATGAGGCAATCGAGTATCTGTATACTCGATTGCCTATGTTTACAAGGGATGGCGCCTCTGCCTTCAAAAAAGACCTTGACAATACCATCAAACTTTGTGCTGCTTTGGACAACCCACAGCGAAAATTCAAAACATTACATATTGCCGGTACAAACGGAAAAGGATCCACCTCCCATATGTTGGCCGCTATTTTGGCCGAAGCAGGATATAAGACAGGCCTCTATACTTCACCACATTTACTGGATTTCAGAGAACGTATTCGTGTCAATGGTCAGTTATGTGAGAAAGAATTTGTTGTTGATTTTGTCAATACCCATCGCGAGCTTATAGAAGAAGTCAGTCCATCGTTTTTCGAAATTACTGTAGCCATGGCTTTTGATTATTTCGAGAAGAATAAGGTTGATATCGCTGTCATTGAAGTCGGCCTTGGTGGGCGTTTGGACAGCACCAATATTATTCAGCCTTTGCTGTCGGTAATCACCAATATCGGTTTTGATCACATGAATCTTCTTGGTAATACATTGGCGGAAATTGCTGCTGAGAAGGCCGGAATTATCAAAAGAAATACACCGGTCGTTATTTCGGAATATGCTGAAGAGACAGCAGCCGTGTTTTTGGATAAAGCAGCGATCGAGCATGCACCGATCCAATTCGCTTCCGACAAGTATGAGACGAAAATGCTAGGCGTGGACCAAGATTATTTGACGGTACAAGCGACGGATTCTGCGGGTCATTCTGCAGACTATCAACTGGATCTAAAAGGCTCCTATCAGGTTAAGAATCTCGCCGGCGTCCTGTTAGCAGTGGATGAATTGCGTGAACAGGGCTTTGAGATCAGTGATCAACATGTGCAGCAAGCGCTAAAAAATGTACAGGCAACCACAGGAATTCAAGGCCGATGGCAACAATTGTCTAAGGATCCATTTATCATCTGTGATACAGGGCACAATGAGGACGGAATTCATGAAGTGCTCAAAAATCTGGCTACAACAACTTATGATAAATTGCACTTTGTGGTAGGGGCCATGCGCGATAAGGACTTATCACACATGCTGCCTTATCTACCCAAAGATGCAACCTACTATTTCTCTGCTCCGGATATGCCGCGTGCAATGCCATCCGAGGAGCTGCGGAAAGAAGCTATGGAATTTGGTCTAACGGGACTTGATTATGCATCGGTAGGAGCTGCATTTGATGCAGCAAAAGAAGCGTATCAACAAGGTAACCTTATTTTTGTTGGCGGAAGCAATTTTGTTGTTGCGGAAGTGCTTGCTAGTTTGACGCAGGAATAGGAATACCGCCTTTCCTCGCAAATAAATCTTCGGGAGAAATTCATAGAAACCGATCACAAAAAGGGAGCTGCGTGAAGTGCAGCTCCCTTTTTGTTATTTTGTGCCGTTGGTCATTAATCATTGATCGTCAATTCACCACGGATATCCTTTTCAATCCAATAGGCGACCTCTTTTTGATCTTCTAACTCACCTTGAAGATACATCAATTTGGTTACTGCCGCTTCGAATGTCAGGTCGTAGCCATTCAGCACACCGATGGATTTAAGTCCTTGTGAAGTCTCATAGCGACCTAATTCAACAGACCCTACTTTACATTGCGAAATGTTGAGGATATTTTTACCTTGTTCAATTGCTTCCTTCAATAGATCCAGAAACCAAGTGTCGGTGGTTGTATTGCCCGATCCGAATGTTTCCATAACAATGGAGCGGACATCGGAATCTAGGACTGCTTTGATTGTTTGTGCAGAGATCCCCGGAAATAATTTCAATACGGCTACCCTGTTGTCCAGTTTGGTATGTAGGATAAATTCTTTATCAATATTATTTAATAAAGCATCTGTATTATATTTGAGGTGAATACCTGCTTCAACCAATACGGGATAGTTTGGCGATCTAAAGGCCTCAAATTTGGCCGAATTATATTTAAATGAGCGATTGCCACGGAATAATTTATTGTCAAAAAGAATGCATACCTCTTGGATCATGGATATACCATCCTGCTTTGCCGAGGCTATTTCCAACGCTGTCATCATATTTTCCCGGGCATCCGTTCGAATTTCCCCAATAGGCAATTGGGAGCCTGATAATATGACCGGTTTTTGGAGCCCTTCCAACATAAAGCTCAATACTGAGGCCGTAAAAGCCATTGTATCGGAACCATGTAGAATAACAAAACCGTCGTAATCTGCATAGTTATCCTTAATAATTTGTGCCATTTCAATCCAGATCTCAGGCTTCATGTTCGATGAATCGATAATGGGTTCGAAAGAGTGCACGGTCAGCTTATAGTCTAAGCGGCTTAAATCAGGGAGATTACGTTTGATCAATTCAAAGTCGAAAGGAACGAATGTTCCCGTTTCATCTTTAACCATTCCAATGGTCCCACCTGTGTAGATAATAAAGATATTATGCATTGAGTTTTGAAATTATATACCAAATATACGTTTTGAATTTTCTGTTGTGATTTCGGCCACCTTTTCGACGGAGATCTGGTGAAGGTCAGCTACTTTTTGTGCGACGTAAACCAAATAGCTACTTTCATTTTCTTTACCGCGAAAAGGGACAGGAGCCAGATAAGGTGCATCTGTCTCCAGGACAATATGTTTTAAATCGATTTCTTTGACCACCTGATCTAAGCCCGCTTTTTTAAAGGTAACGACTCCGCCAATACCAAGAGCAAAACCTAAATCGATAGCCTGGTGGGCTTGCTCTAGGGAACCGGTAAAGCAGTGCAGGACGCCAAATAATTTGTCGTCGTGAAGTTCTTCCAATAATTCGAACAATTCCGTGAAGGCTTCCCGACAGTGGATATCGATCGGTAAATTTAATTCCTTAGCCCATTGGACCTGAGTTCGAAAAGCATCTTTTTGAATTTCAAGCGTGCTTTTATCCCAATAAAGATCCAGCCCGATCTCACCTATGGCATGGACTTTGTGTGTTTCCAAGCTCTTTCGGATGGTTTCTAACTCTTCCACATAGTTTTCCTTTACATCGCAGGGATGTAATCCGAGCATGGGAAAACAATGTTCTGGATAAGCTGCTACGGTATCAAATACAGGTTTTATGGAAGCGCTATTTACATTCGGCAAAAAAAGACGTTGTATGCCATTATCGAAGCAACGTTGTAGATGTTCTTGCAGTTTTTCGGTCCCTGCATGGTAATAAATGTGTGTATGTGTATCTGTAAGCAACATAGTTTTCTGCGTGGAAGCAGCGGGTTAGGGTAAAAACTTGTTTTTATTATTATCGAATAAAGTGGTAGACTTAATTACCAAAATTTCAATTCGATCTCCAAAGATAACTTATTAATTAGCAAAAATGAAAATTAATACAGGATTCCTTCTACAGAAACGAATTCCTTTTTTTGTATCTTGGAAAAGCTAACAGGTGGAGGTCAGTCCTTCATGCCATGAATGCATAAGTGACGATTGTTATTGGCCGTTGAAAAGATACGTTTAATTAAAAAGAGTCAGAAGTCAAACATACCGTACGGTTTACTGTTAAACAGATAAAAGAGGTGGTTGTTGTCCTATTTTTATAAGAATAAATGAATCATATGATGAATAAGAGGTTATGCCTGGGTTTATTGACTTTGGCGTCGGTTATGTTTTTAAACAAACTACATGCGCAATCATTGATTGACCCTTCGGTAAAAGATATTATTCAAAAAGCCTTTCAGACAAATAAAGAATTGAAATTGAAGGCTTACGAAGTCGATAAAGCACGTCTGGAAGCCGATGGAGTAAAAGCAAACCGGCTGCCACATGTCTCGGCACTCGGGCTATACGGTTATGTACATAGCAATGGGAGTATTGATATTCCTACGGTTAATATCCCTTTATTGAACCTCGGCTTGTTTGAAGGAGCTACAGGATTTAGTATGCATGGACAAGCGGCCTATGCGGGGGTGTCAGTAAAGCAGATTATCTTTTCGGGATTACAGATTCCGAATGGAATAAAAGCATTGCAGGAGAAAGCTGTGGCTCAACAATATTTAGAATCGGCCGGTCGAGAAACACTTTCAAAGGATATTATTGCTTCTTTTGATCAGCTGATGTTGTTGGATGAGGTGGATAAATTGATTGTCGATTCTGAAAAGCGATTAAAGAAAGAACAGGAAAAGGTGAATAAAGCGATTCAAAATGGCCTTGCAATACCTTATGATAGAGATAAATTGAAATTGGCCTTGCTGGAGCTGGAAGAGAAAAAGGTAGAGGTTTCTGGCAATCGGGATTTGTTGTGTCAAAAGATCGAACAAGAAACAGGGGTATCTTTTCAGGAGGTCGGTGGAATTCATTATGGACTTAAACCTATATTTTTGTCGGATCTTCCACGTGATGTCGAACAAAGATCCGAATTGAAAGCACTAGATGCTTCCTCAAAAGCGTATGAGTACCTGTATAAAAAAGAAAAGGGGGGAGCTCTTCCTGCTGTCTTTGCCTTTGGATCCGCAAACTATCTGAATGTATTCAACTCCAAACTCACGGTGAAAGACCAACCGCTATTTGGTACGGTCAACTTACCGCTTAATTCTATCAAGGGGAGTCCCAATCTAATGGTTGGCGTAGGGGTTAAATGGGATCTCTATACTGGCGGGGAACATCACAATAAGATAAAGCAAGTTAAACTCGATCAAAATATCAATACGACCAAAAGGGAAGATACACAGGAAAAATTAAATTTATTACTCAGCAAAAATACCGTTACCTACACGACTGGCAATCAAAAGTTGAAAGTGGGGGAACAGCAGTTGAAAGTTGCCGAAAATAATCTTTCTATGGCTGTTAAACAATATCAAGCTGGCTTAATAGATGTTACTGAGTTATTGGCTGCTGAAAACGATTGGTACAAAGTTAATTTGGGTTATTTTAACAATGTTTTGCAGCAACGTACAGCTGCAGTTGAATTACTACATACATCAGGAAAATTATTACAAACTATACATGAGTAACATGAAGAATTTATATGGGATATTATCGCTGTCTATTTTTGTTTCTTGTACAAATCAAGTGAAAGAGAAGCCTATTGAAGGCAAGGTGGAGCGAGAGCAAGTGACGGTTGTGACAAAGGTTCCGGGGAAAATTGCGAAGCTTCTGGTTGAAGAGGGTGACTTTGTGCATGCGGGTGATACCTTGGCTATTTTGAGTATTCCCGAGGTAGATGCGAAAGAAGAGCAGGCAAAGGGAGCGCTGCAGTCTGCTGATGCACAATATAACATGGCAGTCAAAGGTGCTACGAAAGGTCAACTCGTGCAATTGCAGGCGAAGGTAGATGGACTTAAGGAACAATATGAATTTGCGAAAAAATCAATAGGTAGGCTGGATGCCCTTTTGCAGGATAGCCTGATTCCGCAGCAAAAGTACGACGAGACCTACGCTAAATTTCAGGGGGCTAAAAATCAGTATCTTGCAGCACAGGCTGAATTAGCTGAAGCAAAGGGTGGGGCTAGACAAGAACAGCAGATTATGGCTTTGGGGCAAAAGGAACGTGCACTGGGAGCGGTATCTGAAGTCAATGTTGCTGCACAGGAGAAATATGTCATTGCTCCACAGGACATGAGTGTGGAAACGATTAATCTGAAAGTCGGTGAATTGGCGATGGCAGGTTATCCGATTATCAATGGTTTCCTTGATCGATCGACCTATTTTAGATTTACATTGCCCGAAAATAAAATGGGAAAACTTCAAAAAGGAGAGGCTGTTGAGGTTGAAATTCCTTATTTGAATCACAAAAAGGTTAAAGCAAAGGTGATTAGTATCAAAGCCTTAAATTCGTACGCAAGCATTGCCTCAGCTTATCCTGATTTCGATCCGCAACAGGCTGTGTTTGAATTGAAAATTGTTCCTGAAGATGTTGCCGGTAGCAAAGATTTGTTAACAAAAACGCTTGTGGTTCTCCATGCGAATTAAAGAGCTTGACTGTGAAAAAAATTTTAGAATTGATCCAACGGGAGTTTAAGCTCTTCTTCAATAATAAAGTGCTATTGATGCTTTTTCTGGGTGCACCTGTATTGTATGGTGTATTGGTGGGGCATGTTTATCAACAAGGTAAGGTAACTCAGATGCCGATCATTGTAGTTGATGAGGATAATAGCCCCTTAAGCAGTTCATTTATTGATATGCTTTCAGATAATGAGAGTATTGAAGTTGCCCGTGTAATACCCTCCTTATTTGATTCAAAAGATATTGCGATGCAATATGAGGCAACAACGATTGTACATATTCCCAAGGGTTTTGCGTCCGGAGTCCAACAGGGGCGTTTGCCCGAAATGACTGTTTTTGTAGACGGTGCCAATACATTGACCTCAAATACCGCCATGATGGCTGTCAATGTGTGTGCCTCGACGTTGAAAGCGGGCATACAGATTCAGGCGCAAATGAAACGTGGTGTTCCGGCAAAGATCGCTGCGCAGCAGTACGAACCATTTAAGACAACTTTTGTTAAGCAGAATATTCGAAGTGGAAATTACCTGTATTTTATGCTGCCGGGAGTGCTAATTACTGTGCTGCAACAGGTTTTGCTCTTGGGCTTGGCTTTGTCTTTTTCCTCGGAATTTGAAGGCAATACATTTCCGGAGCTGGTACGTAAAATCGGTAATCCTATCGGACTTATTCTTGTTAAGATATTACCATATGTTTTGATGTCTGTTGGTATCCTGGTTTTATATTGGGGTTTTGGTCAATATTACCGTATGCCTTTACAGGCCGAATTTGGTCGCTTTGTACTCTGTACTTTCGTCTTTTTGCTTGCCGTGTGTTTTATAGGTGTACTCGTCAGTATTCTACTGCCTTCGCAGTTGAAATCGACAGAAGTCCTTATGGTCATTGCGACGCCAGCATTTATCTTGAGTGGCTTTACCTGGCCTTCGAGTCTAATGCCAGGCTGGGTGCAGGCAATTGCAAATGTAATCCCATCGACCCATTATCTTCGAATTTTTAGGTTAATGTTTATTCAGCATGCTGAAAATTACCATACCGATAAGGCGCTGATCGCATTGACCATCATCATGATCATCAGTTTTATATTGGCGGTAATAATACTATGGCTGAAAATACGGAAGATCAAAAAAGAAGATAAAAAGATTAGCGTATAGTGAATAAAAATACGAACAACAAAAAAGCGGTTTCATCGAGATGAAACCGCTTTTTTGTTAACTGAAATTTACAGTCGAATTATTTTTTTGCTGCAGGAGCTGTTGCCGCTGGAGCAGTAGTTCCAGTAGGCGCTACCATGCCTGGAGTTGTTGCTGTAGGAGCAGGAACTTTTCCAGGTTTGATATCCAATACTTCTACTTCAAATACTAAAGGAGCATATGGAGGGATAACACCTGAAGGGCGATCGCCATAAGCCAAAGATGAAGGAATGACTAAAGTTGCTTTTGTACCTTTGTTAAACAATTGGAATGCTTCAGTCCATCCAGGGATTACACCATCAACACCTAATTGAAATTTTAATGCTTCATAAGGACGTTGAGGGTTGAAAATTTTCTCTTTTTTAGCTACATCTGGAAGGTTTGTATCAAATACTTTTCCTGTAGTTAATGATCCTACATAGTTCACGTGAATAGAATCACCTACTTTTGCATTTGCTCCTGTTCCAGGTTTAGTAATTACATATTGAAGACCTGAAGCTGTTTTCGTTGTTTTCAAGCTTTTATCCTTGATGTATTTTTCAAGTTTAGCTGGTTCAGCTGCTTTGTGTTTGTTCAATTCTTCTTCAAAATATTTCTGAACTTGTTCACCTAATTGTTGGTCTGTTAACTTTCCTTTTTTGAAGTGTTTTTTGACTTTGATCGAATAAACAATGAATTTATCTGCAAACTCTGGTTTTGGTTGATGTGTTTTAGCAGCCATAGAATCCAAATTGATTTTGAATACCAAGCTATCACCTTCACCTACGTATTTGAATAAACCAGTAGGGTCACCTGGATTTTTTGCGATAATACTATCTGGATATAATTGAACGATTTGAGGGACTCCCATGTCATACGTACTTTGCATTGTAGAATCTCTGTCCGTTTTCACAACCATGTCAAGTGCTAATAAATCGCCTGATACTGCTTTTTCTTTTGCATTATCATCTACGATTTTATACTCAAGACCACCTTCAGCCTTTTTGAATTTTTGGCATGACGTCATCAAAAGACCGGCAGCCGCGAAAAATAGAATTGCTTTCTTCATTTTCTAATGTATGTTACGATATCTTATTTTGTTAATATTTCTTTATAATTTGGTAAAACCGATTTGAATTTTGCAATCACTGCTTCGAGGCTTTCTTTCGAATTACCTCCTGAAGCGTTAAGATGCCCCCCTCCATTGAAATACAATTTACAGATCTCATTGCAAGGAACTTCTCCAATCGAACGCAAAGATAGTTTAATTTGTTCATTTCTGTCAATAATTAAAGCAGCCAATCGAATTCCTTTGATAGAAAGGGCATAATTGACTAATCCTTCGGTATCACCGGTGATCACTTCAAACTGAGTGAGATCCGCTTTGGTTACATGGATAATGGCGGTGTTATATTCATGGATAACCTCTAGACGATTCAATAGACAGAACCCTAAGAATTTTAGGCGGCTTTCTGACGAGCTGTTGTAAATCTCTTCGTGAATAGCCCAGTTTTGTGCACCGCAATCAATGAGTGATGCAATGATGCGGTGAATTTCTGCAGTGGTAGAACGGAAGCGGAAAGAGCCCGTATCGGTCATAATACCGGTATATAAGCATGTCGCCATGTCAGCACTGATATGGTCTGGATCTTGCATCTCATGGACTAAGAAGCGATAGATTAATTGTGCAGTCGCTGCAGCAGATGGATCCCAAAATGCGTAATCTTCAAACCCTTCCGGATCTAAATGGTGATCAATCATGCATTTGATTCCTTTCGCTTGACGAATAGGTTCACCCATTTCGTGAATCCGGGCAAGGCCATTAAAATCTAAGCAGAAAATTAATTCAGCTGCGTCAATCTGTTGATTGTGCAGGTCAATATCCTGCGTATAAATTTGTACATTTTCTAAGCCAGGTAACCAATCCAAAAAGGCTGGAAAGTCTGACGGTACAATGAGATTTACGTGGTGTCCTTTCGCGGTCAACCAAAAATATAATCCTAAAGATGAACCCAATGCGTCCCCATCCGGTTTGTAGTGCGTTGTAATTACAATACGTTTTGGTTCAGCTAATAATTCTTTTAATTCTTCCGATTTCAGCATAGTCATATTAAGTCTGCAAACCTACTATAAAAAAATTAGATTAGACAAATTTTTTATAAAGATCTTTTAGCATCTTATAGCGTTTGGTGTTGATTTTAAAAAATTGATTTTCAGGTTCTTAAAACTTATATACATAGATCTTGAAATCCCGCTTCATGCAGATTAAATAATTGGCATTGTCGCCATAGTTAATCGGTCCATAATAGAACTTTGAAAAACCTTCTACAGGGAATCCCTCCTGGACCAAGCCATCAGATCCGAAAACATAAATCATGCGGTTGTCGGTTCCAACACCTATGATATCAGATTTACCTATTCGTTTAAAAAACAACGGTCTGTTACTGGCCTCTTCGATGAATTTATATTCAAAGTAGGAAGACGAGTCTCTTGAACTGTAGGCATTCAGTTTGTTGTTGGCTAGAATAACAAAATCTCTGTCAGCACCACCGCTAATATCTTCAAAATTAAAGAACGCATCTTTACCCCAATCACCCAGTTTTATTTTTTTGGCCTCGCCTTCGAAAGGAATTTTGAATACGCTGCCTTTATTGTTTGCCAAGTAAATGAAGGAGTTCTTTTCATCCGACGCCGCAACTAAACCAATTGGATTTTTAACACTTTCCCCATCGGTATCCATTGTTTTTTTACGGATGATCTTACCATTTTGATCAAAGAAATACACGGAAGCAGTGCTTGTGCCGGCAATAATATAATTTGTCTGTCCCAGGCTGGTTGTTTTTAGATCGAATAAAATTCGACCATCCACGCTATTATTTTCAAAGCCCTCCACTTTTTTGCCATCCAGGGTATACGCAAGAATGCGGTCTGTTGCCGGAATGTAAATACGTTGTTCTTTATTGAAGGTGGCGATTGCAGCTCCGTAAGTTGCCGAGTATGGAAGTTCAACGGAGAAGCCAGTTCTGTTTTTACCATCGGGCATAAAGCGATACAAGCGGTTTTTTGTGACGGCGACAATACTGAGATCCTGTAACTGAATTGGCTCGCCCAAAATTTCACCTTGGAAGAGGTTTTGCCAAAGTTCTTTTCCATCCGGCGAAAATGCATGTACCGTGTGATCTTGTTCTTGAATCAGGATAAACTTGTTCTTCCCATCTTGATCGAAAATCCAAGGTTTATTGATCATTCGGTTCTCCAGCTGGACTGTCCATTCTGGTTTGCCGCCTAATCTCGTATCACTCTTAAAGAGGGCATATAAACTGGACGAAAATGTGCCCTGATTGCCACTCAACTGGTAAGACCAGGAGTAGAAATTTTGAAAGCCATATTCATCCTCATCTTTAAAGTTCTTTGCAAAGTCAGCTTTTAAGTTATCTAGAATATTGCTTTTACCAGCTTTAGGTTCTAAATAGAAAGTCACATTGCTGCGGCTATTCTGCAATGCTGCATGATTTTTGAAAATAGCCGTTCCGGAAAGAAATTGCTTTTCCCGGAAAGATTCCCGATAATCTCTCAAGATACCCGTCCGTGTAGCGACCACCATAATGTTATCTACAATGGTAAAATAGGGGCGGGTAAAGCTTTTGAAAGGTTCTCCAAATAGCGCATGTAAGAGATTCGAATATTTAAATTGATAGATTGAATCACCTACAGACGAACTGAATTTCTTGAGATTATCAGCAAATAGCGTTGAATCCGAAATACTGATCAAACCTATTGCATCCTGATTATCTAATTCCGCAAGCGCAAATTCATCGTTGAAAATTGGCGCGATGATACTGTCAAATGATACTTTGCTGTCTTCTTCAAAGTTCTTTATACTTTTAGCCAATCGAGCATCTTCTTTTTGCTGTACCAACAAGGCTTTCAGTCCACTGCGAAAACTATGGGGATCTGAAATACTAAAGTCTATATAAGATGCAGCATTTTTAGGCAGATAATTCCCTAGAGCTTGCACTTGAGCCGTCTGCGTGGCAAATAATTGTAGGTAACTATTTTTGCTCGCCGAGAGATCTGTTTCACCCTTAAAAATAAAAGCATCCTTTTTGAAATTCATATTCCAGGACGTTTGGCCCTTCAGCGAATCGATTAAGTTGAGATAAGTGCCAAATTTGGATTTCATCAATATTCGAGCAATTTGCGCCAATTGTTCATTGAAAAAATAGAGACTAAGTGGCGTGTTTTTATTGTTATGGTTTACAAAGAACTCGATTTGTTTGGTACTTATTTTCTTAACCTGTTTATCAAAAATCTGGGAGAGTACCTGTTTGGAATAGCTAGCGAAAATGATTTCGTGAGAATAGGCACAATAAAGTGTACTATCCTTAGTGCCTTGATTAAGCCCATAAAATCGTTGGCCTAAGGTGTCAAAAGGTTGTATTTTGTAGTTTTTACCGACGTTTCCAAGTAATGTTGCCAGCGAGTTATTATCAATGCTTTGACCAACCTGAACGCTATATAATGGCGTAATCTGATCTTTTTCCTGGTGAAAAGAGAGTAATATTTGCTGCCCCGCTACAAGAGGTGCAAACTGTTCATTACGTAATAAT
This sequence comes from Sphingobacterium sp. HSC-15S19, assembly GCF_050433745.1. Classification (NCBI taxonomy): domain Bacteria; kingdom Pseudomonadati; phylum Bacteroidota; class Sphingobacteriia; order Sphingobacteriales; family Sphingobacteriaceae; genus Sphingobacterium; species Sphingobacterium sp. HSC-15S19. The sequence continues at coordinate 17,432 of NZ_JBNPWQ010000013.1, read as the reverse complement.
TCGTCTTTAAGACGCTCCAGGTTGCCGAAATTGCGTTGACCTATAATGGCTTTAAAGAGCTCATAGTCATTGAAGATCGTATCTACAGTCTGATCATTGGCAAAGGAGGCAATAGCTAATGTACTTTCAGGAAGATATTGTAAAGCTTTAGAATCTTGTTTATTGTTTTTATTGAAGTCTCCAAAAAGATAGATCGTGGCCGCGATGACCGCGATGAATAATATAACAGTGATGATGATTGTTTTTTTCATCCTTTTTATTTTTTTCAATGCCTGATAAGAACTCGAATAAATCGTCAGTACCACGCTGGTCGATGCGATTAAAAATCCAGTTTTAGCAGAACAACTATTTATGAGGTACTCATTTTCTTGTCAGCAGAATAAGTACACTAAACTTGTTTTTTTAATGGTGATGAAGCCATCATGCGGCAGATGTTTATCAAGGATATACAAATCTTGCACCTCGTTCAAGATTTCGGTGAGCTGCACGATGCTCATGATGATTCATACGTAAAACAAACCTAATAAAAATATATGGGAAGAGATAGAAAATCGTTCCTATAATGCGCCTTTGTAATATAAATTTAACAAAAAATTCCTTATTTTGCTCTGTTTTTAATACATTTATCGCTAGAAACTCATTTTCAGCATTCACTTTAACATAATGAATAAGAAAATCATTTTAGCCGCTTCGTTGTTGGGAGCATTAGCTGTAATATTAGGCGCCTTTGGTGCTCATGGTCTAGAAGGAAAGGTAAGTACATATCATATTGAAACTTGGAAAACTGCAAATCAGTATCATTTCTATCATACCTTCGCCCTGTTATTTTTATCCACTTTTTCGAGAGCAAAGACGTACTCCATTAAAGTGTCATTTATAGCTTTCCTCATTGGTATACTTTTTTTCTCGGGATCGTTATATGTCTTAAGCGTGCGCGAAATAACCGGCTTTGGAAATCCGTCTATTTTAGGACCTATCACCCCTTTGGGAGGATTATCGTTAATCGTTGGCTGGGTTGCATTATTTATTGCTGCACTAAAAAATAAATCGTAATCCTATTTAATTGCCTATGTTCATACGAAATCATATTCGTATCTAATTATAACGGAGCCTTCTTGAATAGATTTCAGGAAGGCTTTTTTAGGTTGCAATTGACTGACCTATGATCTCTTGGTTTTTTCACGCCGATATCGCTTTGAGCCCGCATGATTGTTGTCGGTTTTAGGTATCGCCGGGGTCGTTTGACCTCTTTTCCTGAAGGTTTTTTTGTACTTTTATACCATAATTTGAATTTATGTCCAATCCACAATCTACGATTTTTAGTGAAAGAGATACGCTGTTTGTTGATGTGGTCCTACCACTAGCATTGGCAAGAACATATACTTATCGTATTCCGATTGACTGGAATGATCGTGTGCAGGTCGGTGTACGTGTCATTGTGCAATTTGGAAAGAATAAGATCTATTCTGCGGTTGTGAAGTCAATTAGTCAGGAAGCACCAAAGCATTATGAGGCAAAGTATATTTTGGACATCATTGATGACAAACCCATTGTCAATTTGGCTCAGTTTAAACTTTGGGATTGGCTAGCCGATTATTACATGTGTAGTTTAGGCGAAGTCATGCAAGCTGCGCTGCCTTCGGCATTGAAGCTGGCCAGTGAGACCAAAGTCGTTTCATCGATTGCGGCAGATTTTGACCGTTCTACACTTTCAGATAAAGAGTATCTGATTATAGAGGCTTTGGAGGTTGCGGGAGAACTTAAAGTCAATGATATTGTGAAATTGTTGGGACAAAAAACAGTCTTCCCCATATTGAAGCAATTATTTGACAAAGGAATTGTTTTGATTTCTGAAGAGATTACAGAAAGATATAAACCCAAGACCAAAGCATTTTTACGTTTTGCTCCCGACTTTAGAAATGAAGATGCAAAAAGAGAATTGTTGGATAGCTTAAACCGTGCGCCAAAACAACAAGATGCGGTATTGGCATTTATGCAGCTGGTCAAAAAAACCGAGGAAATCACGCGGCCCATGTTGGCTGAGGCCTCGGGCTGTGGTAACGGTGCTATTACGGCTTTGATTGACAAAGGTGTTTTTGAAATAAAGGAAAAGGTTGTATCCCGGTTCCAGGGGGAAGATATCGAACTGGATGCCAATTTTCAATTTAATGAAAATCAGCAAAGGGCCTATGCCGAAATACAAGAGTCGTTTGAAGAGAAGGAAGTTACCCTGTTACATGGTGTTACTGCTTCGGGAAAAACACAGATTTATATACGGCTTATCGAACAAGCAATCGCAGCGGGAAAATCAGCCCTTTATCTACTGCCTGAGATAGCGCTGACAGCACAGATTACGGCGCGCTTAAAGCTGCATTTCGGCGATAAATTGGGGGTGTACCACTCCAAGTTTAATGATAATGAACGTGCCGAGGTATGGCATAAAGTAATGAAAAATGAATTTCAGGTCGTGATTGGGGCCCGTTCTTCAGTTTTTCTGCCCTTTCAGGATTTAGGGATTATCATCGTTGATGAAGAGCACGAAAGCTCCTATAAACAGTTTGATCCAGCTCCACGTTACCATGCCCGAGATACGGCTATTTACCTCGGGTTTCTACATCAGACCAAAGTGCTATTGGGATCAGCGACGCCTTCTTTGGAAAGTTATTACAATGCCAAGGCTAAGAAGTATGGTTTTGTGCAACTGCTTGAGCGTTATGGCAACGCACAATTGCCAAGTATTGAGTTGGTGAATATTCCCGAAGAGGGAAGAAAAGAAAATATGTTTTCCTATTTTTCTGGCACCTTGTTAAAAGCAATTGAAGAAGCCGTAAAAAATAAAGAGCAGGTTATATTATTTCAAAATAGACGTGGGCACACGACAATGATCCAATGTAATACCTGTGGATTCGTTGCAAAATGTGTCAATTGTGATGTCAGCTTAACCTATCACAAGAGCTCTAATATGATGCATTGCCATTATTGTGGTCATGTGGAGCCTCCACTTCGTGTTTGTCCGGCCTGTGGAATGCCGCATATCGAAAGTAAAGGATTCGGTACAGAAAGGATAGAGGAAGAACTTGAAATCCTGATGCCCGAAATTCGCATCGGTCGGTTGGATCTGGATTCCACAAAAGGTAAATACGGTTTCGATAAAATTATCACGGCTTTTGATGAGCATGAATTTGATGTTCTTATTGGGACGCAAATGGTTGCTAAGGGGCTCGATTTCGGAAGAGTAAGCCTCATCGGTGTTGTCAATGCAGATACGATCATTAACTTTCCGGATTTCCGTTCGTATGAACGATCTTTTTCGTTATTTTCCCAGGTAGCAGGACGTGCAGGTCGGCGTGAAGCAGGCGGAAAAGTGATCATTCAGAGCTACACCACGAATCATCGGGTGTTAGAACAGGTGGTCAATAACGATTATGAAGGGATGTTTATGACGGAAATTACAGAACGAAAAAACTATCTTTATCCTCCTTTCTACCGGCTTATTCGGATTGATATTAAACATACGGATTTTCAGAAATGCTATGATTCGGCCAATCGTTTTGCCTCGGCGCTGCGTCAACAATTGGGTGCAAGGGTATTGGGTCCGGAACCGCCTTTAGTTTCACGCGTGCGGAATAATTTTATCCAGACCATTACCTTAAAGATTGAACGCACAAATATTAGTATTGCGAAGGTCAAGGAATTGATCCGCTCGGTTCTCCTGGATTTTGAAATAGATAAAACCAATGCTGGTGTACGCGTTCAGGTCGATGTAGATCCATATTAGCGACAATTATTACCCATATAGCTTTTAAAGACTTGCGTTTTAGGTAAAGTTAAACCACATGCGCTTATCGTTTTGTTCGGTCCCAAATTCAAGAGGTCAGCGTAGATTGGGCATAAGGACAGGTGATTTGGAAAATAAAGCAAATTGACTTGAAAATGTGTACTGTATTGGTATTGAATTATTTGTGATTAATTCTGCTTAATGTGCCTTTTAAAAGGTAAATTTGAAACATCATGGCGTACAAGTTTATTGATAATTATCGAGAGAAAGGTGCTCGTAAGAAATTGGTTGAACATCTTAAAAGCCGGGGGATTGCGGACCAGAAAGTATTAGATGCCATTGGCAAGGTACCACGTCACTATTTTTTTGATGAAACATTCTGGAATCAGGCCTATCGGGACATTGCTTTTCCAATAGGTGACGGGCAAACAATTTCACAGCCGTATACCGTCGCCTATCAATCCGAACTGCTCCACGTCAAAAAAGGAGATAAAGTACTGGAAATTGGTACGGGATCGGGATACCAAACCTGTATCTTATTGGAACTTGGCGCAGACGTATATACCATCGAACGTCAGGAAAACCTATATCAACGAACCATTCAAGTGTTGCCGTACATGGGCTATAAACCGAATTTCTTTTTGGGCGATGGCTCCAAGGGAATTGAAGAGCACGCTCCTTATGACAAGATTATTGTAACTGCGGGTGCGCCATTCGTGCCAGAGGTTATGTTAAAGCAGCTGAAAATGGGCGGAATTTTTGTAATCCCTGTAGGAGACGAAAAATCGCAAAAGATGATGACGATCATTCGCGTCGGTGAAAATGATTTTGACCGTATCGAATTGGATACTTTTCGTTTTGTGCCTTTGGTGGGTGATCAAGCCTGGTAGGATATCCATTCAACCAGCTTAAACGACTTCCCTCAAGGTCTTTAAGCGACACCAAAACATCCATGATTAAATTGAAATGAACGTGAAAGAATAAATATTCACCTTATGACTCCAACTGCAATACTATATGACCAGAAGCATCGCGAAATCGCTTCAACTGTCCTCAAATTAAATAAACAAGTCAACACGCTCAGCTTGTCGCGGCTATTTGTGATACTCGGTGGCGGAGCATTATTATTTTATACCTTTCAACTGGAAAGCCTTCCGCTGGTTTTTTTCTGTTTTTTTGCATTATTGTTCCTATTCGCCTATCTCGTGCGGAAGCAGAGCCAGCTAGAGCTTCAGAAGAACTATTTTGAAGCCTATCTGAAAGTTTTGGCAAATGAACAGGCCCTGGCGGACGGAAAATTAAATATGTATGATCATGGCCAGCATTTCGAAAACGGAGCTCATCCTTATAGCTCCGATATGGATGTCTTTGGAACATACTCCTTATTTGCACAGATAAATCGGGCAACGACCAAACAGGGAATTGATCTTTTGGCTTCTTGGCTTGATGCACCTCTCCAAAGCCATCAAATTCAACGCAATCAAGAAGCTTCCCAGGAACTTGAAAATGAATCGGAATGGATATGGGATTTTCAGGCAAAGCTTTTGGCCAATCTGAACCATAAATTGGATATCAAAGCATTTTTGACAAATTACTTTCAAGACCGAAATTTTCAGTTCGGAAATGCCTTCATGCGAGTCTATCTCAAAGTAGGGCCTGTTTTATTTTTGGTCGCTTTAGTCGGCAGTTTTTTCGTGCCAAAATTGGCTGGGGTGGCAACATTGATAGGGCTATTTCATATTCTTTGGGCATTAGCCAAAGCTGGAAGTGTTAGTATATTCTCCTCTCGAATAGACAAGATAGGTGGCGTGCTGGGCTCATACGCAGAGGCGATTCAATCTATTGAAGACCACGCATGGAAGTCTATTGCTATGCGGGAGATTGCGGGAGAGCTTAAACAAAACCAGGGTACAGAATCCATTTCCCTTGCCTTTAAGAAACTCGCTGGTCTTATTAATAATTTGGACGCCCGGAATAATGTCTTTGTCGGGATATTTCTAAACTTGTTTCTGCTTTGGGATTTTAGACAAGTATTGGCTATTGTTGACTGGAAGAATAAATACGAACACGAGATTCTAAATTCATTTGATACCTTAGCTAAGGTTGAGGCTGTAACTAGCCTTGCTATTTGGATGAGAAACCATTCGTCGTACATTTATCCAGTAATTTTGGATAACCCACTGGAAAATAAGATTGATGCGCAAGGGGTATATCATCCATTGATTCCAAGCAATCAGGTTGTAGCCAATGATTACAGTAGTATAGACCATCGAGTTGCTTTGGTGACAGGTTCAAATATGGCTGGAAAGAGTACGTTTCTGCGGACAGTAGGTATTAATGCAATTTTGGCATATGCCGGAGCTGCGGTTGCTGCAGCTTCTTTTCAGCTCCCGATTTATAAACTGATATCCTATATGCGAATCAAGGATAATTTGAATGAAAGTACGTCGACCTTTAAAGCTGAATTGAATCGGATGAAATTTATATTGGATACAGTTTCAGCACATAGCGATAGTTTTTTTCTAATCGATGAGATGCTTCGTGGGACAAATTCTGTCGACAAATATCTGGGCTCCCGTGCAATTATAAAGAAACTGGTTCGATTGGATGGTAAAGGTATGGTGGCTACACATGACTTACAGCTGTCCAGTTTACAAGAGGAATTTCCGGGAGATATCAAAAATTATCATTTTGACATTCGTGTCGACGAGGGTCAGATGCTGTTTGATTATAAGCTGAAGATAGGAGAATGTAAAATATTCAATGCTTCGCTTTTATTGAAAGGTATAGGAGTGGATATCGACGAAAATATGGAATAAAAATGACGGAACTGGAGCTAGATTGGTTTACATTTGTCTCCTCTTAAATCCACTTAATAAAAAAATAAATGACTTTACAAGAACGTATTGATTTATCAGAAACACACGTCTGCACGACCGTGTTTCCGTTTTTGACGAATCATCACGATACCTTATTCGGCGGCAAGGCGATGTCCATTATGGACGAAGTATCGTTTATGGCTGCAACACGATTTTGCCGCAAAACGTTGGTGACTGTATCGACAGATCGTATAGACTTCAATAGGGCAATTCCTTCCGGAAGTATTATTGAAGCTATCGCAAGGGTTCAGAATGTAGGCCGGACCAGCTTGAAGGTGAAGGTCGAGATATTTTTGGAACATATGTACAAGGAGGGAAGAGAACTGGCCATTGAGGGTGTTTTTACATTTGTTGCCCTAGATGAAAACAAACAGCCAATTCCAGTCCTTGAAGGCTTGGATATTGAATAAAATTTTAGCATTCCGAATGCGGAAACTCAGGAGAGAATTTTTTAAAATTATAACATCGAAAAAGGGACGCATCTGCGCCCCTTTTTTCTTTGAGAGAGTGATCCAGAATTTTATAGGTCATCTCTACAACGTTGTGATTCTATGGTGTTTTATGCTTTTTTTATTCGTTTCGTTTGATTGGGCCGAGGTCATTAAGCTCTTCGGTTGTAAATAGGCGATAATGAACTTTGAAAGTTTTACCCAGTGGCGTTTCCAATGAGAATCCTCCGGGACCAAACCCATCCAGTACATCGAGGGTGAAATGCGCATGTTTCCAATATTCAAAGAGATCACGATCCACCCAAAATTCATATCCTTCAGCTAATCCGATCATGGCATCATTCGTCCTCGGAAAATACCCTCCTTCCTCAAAACACTGTGGCTGCGTACCCTCGCAACAGCCTCCGGCTTGATAAAACATTAATTTACCATGCTTTGCTTCAAGTTCATGGATGAGCTCCCTTGCTTTTTCAGTGATGTCTAATCTATTAATCATGGTGAAATCAGTTTATGTGTTTTAGCGTTGGTTCATATGAAATTCAGCGGAAGGGGCAGCATTTGCTCCCCCTAGACTCGGGTATCAAGCTGTTCGAAAAGTATACCCGGTATGCTTCAGTTAAAAGAAGCCAAGTTTTTCTTTGCTGTAGGAAATCAACATATTCTTGGCTTGTCTGTAATGGGCAAGCATCATTTTATGGTTTTCCCGTCCAATTCCTGATTGTTTGTATCCGCCAAATGGAGCGCCAGCTGGGTAGGAGTGGTACTGATTTACCCATACACGTCCAGCTTGTATGGCACGTGGAACCTGATAAAGCTGATGTGCATCTCGGGTCCATACACCTGCTCCGAGACCATACATGGTATCGTTGGCGATGGCAATTGCTTCTTGTTCGTCTTTGAACGTGGTCACTGCAAGCACGGGGCCGAAGATTTCTTCCTGGAAAATGCGCATGCTATTATCACCTTTGAATAGGGTGGGTTTGATGTAGTAGCCTTCTTCAAAACCAGCACCAACATTGTTTTCATCTCCGCCAGTCAATACTTCGGCTCCTTCTTCTTTGCCAAGTTTAATATAGGACATGATCTTATCTTTTTGAATCTTCGATGCCTGAGCACCCATCATTGTTGTTGGGTCTAATGGATCCCCGACTTTGATCTGATTAACCCGATCGATCACTTTAGCAATGAATTTTTCATAAATATCCTCCTGGATCAGTAGACGAGAGGGGCAGGTGCAAATTTCGCCCTGGTTGAGCGCGAATAATACCGCCCCTTCAACTGCTTTGTCCAAAAATGCATCATCTGCATCCATTACCGAACTGAAGAAAATATTGGGCGATTTTCCCCCCAATTCTAGGGTTACCGGGATGATATTTTCAGTCGCATATTGCATGACCAAACGTCCTGTTGCTGTGGAGCCTGTGAATGCTGCTTTGGAGACCTTAGGATTGGTGACCAAGGAACGACCAAGTTCTGCGCCGAAACCGTTGACGATATTGACCACTCCGGCAGGAATCAAATCACCGATGATTTCCATAAGAACAAGAATAGATGCTGGTGTACTTTCAGCGGGCTTTAATACGACAGTGTTCCCTGCAGCAAGGGCCGGAGCTAGTTTCCATACGGCCATCAGAATCGGGAAATTCCATGGAATAATCTGTGCAACAACACCGATTGGTTCGTGTACAATCAGCGACACCGTATTGCTGTCCAGTTCGCTTATGGACCCCTCTTCAGCACGGATTACACCGGCAAAATACCGGAAATGGTCGATGGCTAATGGGATATCCGCATTGAGTGTTTCACGTACAGCTTTTCCGTTGTCTATTGTTTCAACGGCTGCGATATATGCTAAATTAGCTTCAATGCGGTCAGCAATTTTATTGAGGATAATACTTCGTTCTGTAGCGGAGGTTTTTCCCCAGGTTTCAAAAGCTTTGGCTGCAGTGTTGACAGCGAGATCCAGATCTTCTTTTGTTGAATGGGCAACTTGAGTAAACACTTTTCCGTCTACCGGCGAGATATTATCGAAGTATTTTCCTTGAATTGGTGCGACAAATTTACCACCAATGTAGTTGTCATATCGTTCTTTGAACGATGGTCTTTTGATTGCGCTCATATGGTTTATTATTAATTATTTTTAATCCCTTCTTATCAAAGTTAGCCAGCAATTATTCAATAGCGTAGCAGAATTGATCCAAAACATAGCACAATTGTGGCAGATGAATTTCGGCTACAATTTATTTTTTTTATTATATTTGATTGACTGCCAATTATATTTAATTGTTGCACTATGGGAGATAGGACGCTGATTCATACATTGCCATTTTCGCGGGCTGGGGAGCTTAGCACATTAGTGGAGAACCGACGCGCATTTACGTTAGATAGCTTGGAGCTTAATATCTACGAAACATATCGGGTATCGCAGCATGTGCCTTTATGTTTTGAGGATTTGGTTATGATTAACATGATCCAAGGTAAAAAGATCATGCATTTGGAGAATGTAAAGGCTTTTGACTATCTGCCCGGTCAGATGATGGTGTTGCCTGCATCGGTGGCTATGCATATTGACTTTCCGGAAGCGAGCCTCGACCAGCCCACGCAGTGTACCGCTTTAACAATTCATAAAGAGAAGATAGCAGCAGTCTTGGACTATCTAAATGAGTTTTATCCGAAAGAACAATTTAGTCAGTGGCGGATTGATCCGGATTTTTTTCATCTGTACAATTCGACTGAGCTCGCCGACCTGGTGAACAAGTTGTTTCAAATTATTATTAGCGAAAATCCGTTGAAAGATGTACTTGCAGATTTGACTTTTAAAGAGCTTACGATTCGGCTACTTCAGTCACAGTCGCTGATTGCATTAAAAATTGGGAAGTCGCCCAACAAGGTGCTGTTACATGTGCAGGAATTTATTCAGAAACATATTACCGAGAAAATTTCAATTGGTTTATTGGAGCGGACTGCCCACATGAGCAAAGCGAGTCTTACGCGGATGTTTAACCGTGAACTTGGACTTAGTCCGATGGAGTATGTGATCCAACAGCGTATCGAGAAGGCAAAAAAAATGCTTTTACTCACCCGGAATGTAAAGGAGTCTTGCTATGGGGCTGGATTTAATGATGTCAACTACTTTGTCAGGCTTTTTAAAAGCAGGGTAGGAATGACGCCAGGCGCATTTGTCCTGGCGCGTTAATCTAGAATTTCATCACGCGATCAAGCTCTCGTTTAACATCTCTTTCTTTGATGTTTTCTCGTTTGTCAAAATCTTTTTTACCCTGTGCCAAGGCAATTTCAACTTTGGCAAACCCCCGGGAACTGATAAAGATGCGTAGGGGTACAATGGTAAAACCACGTTCTTCCCCCTTCTCTTTTAGCTTTTTTAATTCTCTTTTTGTCAATAGTAGTTGACGGTCGCGTTTTGCTTCATGGTTATAAAAAGATCCCATGGAGTATTCAGCGATGTGCATGTTTCGGATATATAATCCGTCCTCAAAAAAACTACAGAAACTATCGTTAATATTTGCCTTTCCTTCGCGTATGGATTTTATTTCTGTACCCAATAATCGAATTCCTGCAATGTACTTGTCCAGTAAGTGGTATTCAAAAGAAGCTTTTTTATTTTTTATATTGATATCTGAAGATAAAGCCATATATTGTTGTATATTAGTAAGTCTATACCATTGCTATTGCAATGAACCTAAATGTAACTAATTATAGGATAATTTAAAGTTCGCAAATATAATTATTAAAATTGTCTTATTTTAAAGTAGAATTGTGTGGGCAGATGTTAGCGGAGTATTAAAATAAAATTAACGGTTTTGGGCGATGTGTTAAAAATATGACTAAATTTAAGCGAAAGTCAGATTATGTTTTCGTATGTTTGCAACGTTTTTTGGAATTATTGTGAATATATACAACGTAGAATTTCAACTTGCATTGTGCATATTAGCAGATTTTTAGTCGGAGACCGAGTTTTTTATATAAAAGTCCAATTCGATAATTTTGTTTGTTACAATAACATCTAAAAGTTAGAAATAGTTTTAGAAATACCTTTTTATCGCATGAGTAAAGGAAAGTTAGGCGAAAAAATATCGCAATTTAAGATTGTTGAGGAGTTGAAAGCTAAGGGCTTATATGCCTATTTTAGACCTATTCAATCAAAACAAGATACCGAAGTAAAAATCGATGGTAGACGTGTATTGATGTTTGGTTCTAACTCTTATTTAGGGTTAACGACTGATACACGTATTATAAAGGCAGCGCAAGATGCTTTGGAAAAGTATGGTACTGGATGTGCTGGATCTCGTTTCTTAAACGGTACGTTGGATATTCACGTGGAACTGGAAGAAAAATTATCTGCTTATGTAGGTAAAGAAGCCGCGATTCTTTTTAGTACAGGATTCCAATCAAATCTAGGCCCTTTGTCATGTCTAATGGGACGTAATGATTATATTTTGTTGGATGAACGTGACCACGCGTCAATTATTGATGGTAGCCGTTTGTCTTTTTCCAAAGTAATCAAATACGGTCATAACAATATGGAGGACTTACGTGCTAAGTTATCACGCCTACCTGAGGATAGTGCCAAGTTAATTTGTACGGATGGTATCTTTAGTATGGAGGGTGATATTGTTAATTTGCCTGAGCTTACATCGATTGCCAATGAGTTTGATGCTGCCGTAATGGTTGACGACGCACACAGTTTAGGTGTTATTGGGCACAAAGGAGCTGGTACAGCTTCTCATTTTGGGCTTAATGATGATGTAGACTTGATTATGGGTACATTTAGTAAATCGTTAGCTTCTTTAGGTGGATTTGTGGCCGGTGATGCAGATGTGATTGATTTCTTAAAACATAATGCGCGCTCTGTGATGTTCAGTGCTTCAATGACTCCCGCTTCGGTGGCTTCAACATTGAAAGCTTTGGAAATTATTCAAAATGAGCCCGAGCATATTGAAAAATTATGGAAAAATACAGATTATGCCAAAGCACAATTACTGGATCATGGGTTTGATTTAGGTGCTACGGAAAGTCCTATTCTACCAATCTTTATTCGTAGTAATGAAAAAACGTTCTGGGTAACTAAAATGCTCCAAGATGATGGTGTATTCGTTAATCCAGTTGTTTCTCCGGCAGTTCCTGCGGAAGAGTCTTTGATCCGTTTTTCATTGATGGCGACACATACTTATGACCAAATCGACGAGGCTATTGAGAAGATGGTTAAAGTATTCAAACAAGCTGAAGTTGAAACATTAATATAAAATCTAATCGTATGATTCAGATTATACCCGTTGAAACAAAGAAACAAAGACGGCTGTTTATAGATTTCCCTCATAGTCTCTATGAGGGAAATCCTAATTATGTACCTGCCTTATTTCTTGAACAAAACGATTTGCTTTCCCCTGACAAGCATCCCTTTTATAAACATTCCCAAGCACAACCTTTTCTAGCATATCGTAACGATAAGATTGTTGGTCGTATATGTGCCATCTGGAACAACAACCATAATGCCTTTAATCATGTGAATGAAGGACAGTGGGGTTTTTTCGATTGTATAGATGATCAAGAAGTCGCAAACGCGTTATTTGAAACTGCAGAAAAATGGGTTAAAGCTAAAGGAGGGGATACGATCGTTGGGCCTATCAATTTATCGACCAATGATACCGTTGGTTTATTGGTGGACGGTTTTGATAAGCCTCCGGTGGCCATGATGCCCTACAATTCACCTTATTACATCGACTTGATTACCAATTCAGGCTATGGACATAAAGTGGATTTGAGAGCTTACTTGGTTATGGAAAAGTCTGCGGATAAACGCTCTGTATTGCTTTTGGATAGGCTGGAAGAGCGTTTGAAAAGATCTGGCATTACATTGCGTCAATTCAATGTGAAGGATTTTAAAAACGAGGCAGCAAAAGTTCGTGACATTTATAATAGAGCATGGGATAAAAATTCGGGTTTTGTTCCGATGACAGAGGACGAATTTAATTATACGGCCAAAGATTTAAAAATGATTCTCGATCCTCGTTTTGCTATCGTTGCAGAGAAGGATGGTGAGCTTGTTGGCTTTGGTCTAGGGATTCCAGATATCAATCAGATCCTTATCAAAGTGAAGCGCGGACGTCTACTTCCTACGGGTATTTTTAAATTGTTATTTGGAAAGAAAAAAATCAACTTGCTTCGTGTACTCATGTTAGGGGTATTGGAAGACTACCGTAAACTTGGTATTGAAGCATGTTTGTATGGCCGAATTATAAAAGAATCAAAAGATTCTAATATTAAGGGGGCCGAATGTTCATGGATGTTGGAGCATAATTACATGATGAACCACGCTATTGAGCAAATGAATGGAGAATTGTACAAACGTTATCGTTTGTATCAAAAATCATTATGATAGAAAAAGTATTAATCACCGGAGCGAGTGGTTTTGTAGGCTATCATTTGACAAGAGCAGCGAAAGACGCGGGGATGGAAGTTCATGCCGCGGTGAGGAAGTCAAGTGATGTTTCAGAAATTCGCTCTGTTGTAGATAAATTTGTTTATCCGGATTTCTCTGATGAAGAGTCTATCCGAGAATTACTGGAAGCGGAAAACTATACCTATGTTGTTCATGCTGCGGCAATGACTCGTGCCAAACATGAAGAAGATCTCGAAAAGGTCAATGTTGGTTATACAAAAAACTTGGCATCGGCTTGTTTTTCTTTAAAAACTCCCATCAAAAGATTTGTTTTCGTTAGTAGTCTTGCGGCGATCGGTCCTGTTGACTATGATGCTCAACTTATTGATGAAAGCAGCCCTTATCGTCCTGTTACGGCATATGGTCGTAGTAAGCGGAAAGCGGAGCTCGCGTTGAATGATTTTAAAGATCAGCCACTAACGATTTTGCGCCCTACTGCAGTATACGGCCCTCGTGAAAAGGATATTTTTATTGTTTTTAAAACAATGAATGGAGGCCTGGATGCTTATGTTGGTCGTTCTCCTCAAAAGCTTAGCTTTATTTATGTTGCCGACCTGGTGCAGGCGATTATTCATGCCTGTCGTTTTGACCAAGGTGGAAAGCAGGTGTATAGCCTTAGTGATGGACAGGTATATGGGCGTTATGAGTTGGCTAGGTTTTTCAAAGAGTTTAGTCAAAAGAAAATGATTCGTATGCATATTCCTTTGGGTGTAGTGAAGACTATCGCGGTTATTTTTGAACGTTTGTATAAAAATTCTAAAGCAATACCTGTACTATATCCGGAACGGCTGAATGAACTTACAGCTGAAAACTGGGGCTGTGATATCTCGGCGGCTCAACGTCAGCTACAATACCAACCTAAATATGATTTGAAGAAAGGCTTAATGGAGGCATTGGCTTGGTATAAGGAAAATAAATGGCTATAATCGCAGATAATGAGTGAGTTAAAAATAAATAAAAAACTTTTTCAGGATAGAAAGAGAACAAATATCTTAAGTGAACCCGAACAAAAACTTATTTCGTACCTTGTTCCTCGAATCCCCAATTGGATTACTTCGGATGGACTTACGGCAATTGGATTTTTAGGTTCCTTAATGATATTGGGGAGTTTTATACTGGCTGAATATGTTGATATTCGCTATTTACTTTTAGGAATCCCTGGTTTCTTTGTACAATGGTTTGGTGATTCATTAGATGGGCGTATCGCATTCTACCGCAATAAATCCCGTCGCTGGTACGGTTTCGCGCTGGATATTGTAATGGATTGGATCAGTACGGTTTTTATCGGATTGGGATATGTGCTGTATACCGTGGGTGACTTTAAGTATCTGGGATTTACATTGGTCGCATTATATGGCTGGGCAATGATCATTTCTCAGCTCAGGTATAGAATTACAGATAAGTATACGATAGACGCCGGAATTTTGGGGCCTACTGAAATTCGGGTGATTATTTCATTGGTTATGCTCTTCGAAGTTTTAATGCCTGGATCTATTAATTGGTGTGTACTGGTAATCTGTATTGCACTTTTTATAATTAATACAAATGATACACGTCTACTTCTTAAATTAGGCGATGAAAAAGATAAAGAGGATAAATTGAAAAAACAGCAGGAGGAGGCTATTTAACGATGTCTTCAAAAGTTATTACTTTTTTAAAAGCTCAACTTTCCGCCTTTTTAGGCGGATTGTTTGATTTTGGAGTATACTCTGCTTGTTATAAGCTACTTCATATCAGTGCTCCTTTTTCTAATGCTATTAGTGGTAGCCTTGGTGCTGTTGTTAATTTTTTGATCAATCGATACTGGTCCTTTGGTAGTACGCAAAAGTCCGTTGGGAGTCAGCTATGGAAATTTGTGATTGTCGTCTGTGGTAGTATTACATTGAAGTCTACAGGAATTCATTTTCTGGTGGATGTTTATCATTTAAACTTTTTGTTCTCGAAACTAGTCGTTGAGCTGCTCGTTTCTTTGGGCTTCAACTATACACTTCAACGTTTTTGGGTTTTTAAAGCGGAGGAGAAATAGTAATTTCCTTCTTTTTGCGAATCAGCTTTAGCTGGTTTCAGTTTCTTTTCTGTTTTCCGATTCTTTTGATCTCTCTTACTCTTTTCTTACCAAGTTTTGGTTTTGTAGGATGTTAATTTAGCTCTTGTTCTAGACTAAAAGGGCTTTTTAGCGTCTTATCTCTGTTATATTCCTTCAAATCGCTGTTGTTTTCTGTTTCTCTGGGGCAAATCCGAGGTGAAGCGTGCCACCATCTTATTTGTTGATTATATTTATTCGCTTTTATTTAGTTCCTCTTTAAGCTAGATTTTAACTGGTATTTAGTTAGCTTTAAGTTAGGGTTAGTTTAGCTATAACCTAAGCTATACCTAAACTAACCCTAACTAAACCCTATACTAAAATAAAAGTTGATCAAAGTTTACAATAAGTAATCCCTGGACCAAAATGACAGGATCTGGAGCCTTGCTTAAATTCTAAAAAGAATCCCGGGGAAGTCTTAAGGTCGCCATGCCATCCGCTGTTCCGTTGCGGTTGCGGTTCCCCATTACATCCTATTTCTATTATATCGATGGGATTAAACGTTGCGGATCTCTGTTGTTCTCTGTTCGGCTATGTTTGCGTTTTCCGATCTCCCTTTGCTATGCTGCGTCGGTGGGGCGATAGATCCGGCAGGTGCAATTCGGGATGTTTTCGTTGCTCGATGCCGCTATGTGGCCCAATCTGCCGGCCGGATCAGCCATCCCAGCCTTCCGATCACCTGTTTTACAAAAAGAATCTCGCACCGTTACAGGCAGTTAGGGACAAAATGAAATAAATAAGAACAAAAGGCTTGGAAGTTTGTTAGTAATCTCCCTATCTTTGCACCACTCCGCAAGGGAGGGACGGTTACTTCGAGAGAAGGAATCCTGAAAAAAGAAGGGTTTAAGAGAAGTCTGGCAGGATTTAAAATCCCGCTCAGTTTATTTTAAACGCGGAAATCGAAAAAAGGGAAAAGAAAAAAAACTTCAAAAAGTTTTTGGAAGTTCAGAAAAGATTTCTACCTTTGCAGTCCCAACGGAAACGAAGGGAAAAACAAAACGATAAAGAGGGGCGCAATGCCTATCGGAATATAGCGGATACGGAAGTTGAAGCGACAAAAGTTCTTTAAGAAAACACAATCATGTAAGCGTGACGAGTAGACAAACGAAAGTCATGAACAAATTCAAGTAATTCGTTCAATTCGATCCAAGATCAGAGATATAAAAAAAGAATTCTGATTATGTAAATAGTTGGAATCAAAAACTTCATTTTACAATGGAGAGTTTGATCCTGGCTCAGGATGAACGCTAGCGGCAGGCCTAATACATGCAAGTCGGACGGGATCCATCGGAGAGCTTGCTCGAAGACGGTGAGAGTGGCGCACGGGTGCGTAACGCGTGAGCAACCTACCTCTATCAGGGGGATAGCCTCTCGAAAGAGAGATTAACACCGCATAACATATCTGACCGGCATCGGTTAGTTATTAAATATTTATAGGATAGAGATGGGCTCGCGTGACATTAGCTAGTTGGTAGGGTAACGGCTTACCAAGGCGACGATGTCTAGGGGCTCTGAGAGGAGAATCCCCCACACTGGTACTGAGACACGGACCAGACTCCTACGGGAGGCAGCAGTAAGGAATATTGGTCAATGGGCGGAAGCCTGAACCAGCCATGCCGCGTGCAGGATGACTGCCCTATGGGTTGTAAACTGCTTTTGTCCAGGAATAAACCTAGATACGTGTATCTAGCTGAATGTACTGGAAGAATAAGGATCGGCTAACTCCGTGCCAGCAGCCGCGGTAATACGGAGGATCCGAGCGTTATCCGGATTTATTGGGTTT
>NZ_JBNPWQ010000012.1:0-183863 GCF_050433745.1 Sphingobacterium sp. HSC-15S19 | reverse complement strand
GCCGCCTATAAAAGGAAAAAAGGGACAGCTAAAGATCTTCGCAGATTGAAAAATAGGGGTCAATATCGAAATGATGAAAAAAGCTATGCCTGTACAACAGAAATCCAATCCTAAAATTTATTTAGGACACATATGTCTCTTAATATTTAGTTTTCAGTAACATTTATCTTTTTTGTTAATCGTTTTATAGATACGTAACTATAAACTGAATAAAGGATGAATAAAATAAATGCTAAAGGAATAATCTTGATAAAAGCACTTAGAAAGTTAAGTTTTTCATCATTCCCCTTTTTCCGAAGATTATTATATGAAAATTTTATTTTAGTCGAGTCATTTAAAATATATAATTTACTTGTATCTAGAAGATTGTTGAGAATTAAAGTGTCCGTTTTGGACGACGCTAATGAACTTATTTCATCATAATCATTTCGAAAAGGGTATTTTATTGATTTTGCATTTAGTGCTTGTTCTAATACCTTAATATGATTTTTGTCTGATGGATGTTTCTTATGTATTTCAACAAGCTTTGTCAAGCTATCGAGTTCTTTTTTTATCTGCTTATCATATCTGTTTAATTCCATTTCCTCCCTTTTTTTCTGTAATTCATCGATATTGATTTTTCTTGCATTAATATAGTAGGTTTCATCTAGTTCGAGTTTTTTACTAAAAATACTATTTTGTAAAGTATCGTTTTTTGAGCTTTTGGGCGAAATAAAGTAATCTACTAATGATGTGGTTGAGGTAATGAAAATCAGTGCTAATGAGGTCATAACAGCGTTTATTTTGAATAAAGCAGCATCACTTTCTCTGAATCTCCTTATTTTGCTGGTAACATTATAGATACGGTGGGAGATATTGATTTTATTTTTTTTAGAATCAATAAGTGCTACAAAATTAATATAATCGTTATTTTTCCATAAAGATCTTTCTATTATTACGTTATTCTTTTCTATTCTATAATTTGGAACAAAAAATTCTGACGAATTCTTAATTTCAAAGTGTAGCCATATTGCGTTTTTGTCAGGTGAATATAGAGTCAATTCTTTATCAATTTCATCTGATTTTATATCATTATGGCCAGTATAGATAATAGTGCCATTAAATAAAATCAAATTTTCTTTCACGTCCGCGTCTTTATATTGTATAGACATTCCATCGATGGTTTTAACAATATCTTGATATAATTTTATATTACGTCTTTCGATAAAAGAGAACTTTGACTTTCGAACATAATATATACCCCAAATGGAAATTATTAATGGGATTGAAAACTGTAAAAAGTTGATTATATTATCAAAAATAAAATTGTACATTTATATTATTCTATTCGTTAAAAAAATATTCGGTTTCCTTCTTTATTAAAACTTCTATTGATGGTCATCAGGTTTAATAAATTAAAAATTTACTATATCCATTGAATCATCAAAATCTATTGTGATATTTACCAAATCCATTTGGTTATATGCTTCAACATATCGGAAAGCTTTCTCCGTTCTATCGTTTAATATGGATTTTTTAGACCATTGGGAAAATCCTTTGCTGCGACAGCCCTATAATTGATCACGATTTCTGTCGAACTATGCAGATGTGTCATTGATTCAATGGCCTGCTCTCTCGCACTGAAATAGGATAGGGCGTCAATCGCCTGTTTCTTAAATTCCTCGATTCCTTTCAATTCCATAGGGTTTTCACCGTTCATAACGTTTAGGAAAACAATGTCATCAGCGAAATCTGCAATCATACCTTCAACGTTCATCTCGTTATAGGCCTCTATATACTTGAAAACTATTTCTGTTCTCTTATTTAAAACATATGGCTCAGTAAGTACTTTCCCTTTTTCTTCCATAATATCTTCTTTCATATCCTTTTTTCTCAACTATTGATTACATCCTTGCAATAACCTATGTACTCTATGATCGTTTTTCAAATTGCTCCTCAATTACGATGAAAACTTGAGGGCATCATTTCCTTTCCGCCCTCAAACCAATGTCCTTCAGGTATTTTGGGTATATCTCCAAAAATTATTGGTCTATTCGCCATTATTCTCAATCTCCTTTTCTTGGCTAAAAAGTTTATAGCAGTTTTCAAACCAATAATCCCCTACAACATTGATAGCATTTTTAAGATCACCAGCGTCGACTGCAGATAATATTTTATAGAAAAATGGTTTAGGACCCCTTCCAGATTTCTCATTGAAAGGTTTATCTGTCTTCTTCACATATGTAGTAAAAGATTTAGCAATTCTATCTCCTATAATTGTAGTGTCAGAGGTTGAATCGGCATCTACAGTATTTATTTTCTCAACGATATTTTCGGTTAGAAACTCATCGTTTTTGTTATAAAAAGAAAGCACTATTGTTATTTTATCATTTATTGTCGACGAGTTTTTTGACTCTGGAACATAAGTACCCTTTTTCTTTCTGTATTCTATTCTTTTTTGCGTCCTCTCGGGAAGAGAACTATAGTTAGGAATTTCTTGTGTTGGATTACTAAACTGGTAATGATGTAAATTAAATGATTGAGCAATAGCTTCCATCCTCGGTAATTCCAAACTTCCTTTAAGATTTACCAAATTGTCGATATTCGATCTATTAGTTGAGGAAAGAAACGCTATATCAACAGTCTCCAGCCCGAATTTTTTCATATACTTTAAAAGTATCTTTACGAACTCATTTAGAGCGTTGTAAATGGGGACAGATTTATTCATTTTAATTAATCGAAAAATTTGAATTTCATATATTTATTATTACATTTGTATTGTAACATGCGAAACAGGGTAGGAGAAATCCCTACACGAACGATTGTCACTTACGCACGAAAGCCGTCAAATTTTCCACGTAGGTTGGCACGGGGTTCGCTTTCCATTGATTTTTGTATCTTTGCATACATTTCATTGGAGCGAACTTTCTGTCAGACTTTGTGGAACTAGGACTCCGGTCTTAGAGGCTCTTGACGGCGCCACGTGCAAAGCTTGGAAGTTCGCTCCGTTGATTTTAACAAGCAACCATCTCCAATAGCCTTAAAGTGCCATCGTTTTTATAACCATAATAGATTATGATAAAACGATTCAAAGACCACCAAAAACACAGAACTTACCTCAACGAGGTGAGCCTTGAGTTTTCCAATTCAATTCTAATAAGCAAGATTATTCGGGCTCCAGAATAATTAGTTAAACAATATAAAATCAAAATAGGGGATAGCGGCATTCGCAAAATAGTTCGTGCCGAACAGGTAAGCACTAGAAAGGCCCTTAGACTAGGTTTCCCGATCTGTATTCATAACACTACACCCTTTAATTTTGTGTAATTAATAAAATTGCTCTTACGAGACTTTGAACACCTTAAATGTAGCATTTTATTTCTAAACAACAAAATTAAATACTATAATTTTGTATTGTTATTCTATACTAAATAGGTCGGGTTTTTATTTCTTTCCGAGAGGAAGCGCCATAATGACCCCTTTAGATGACTTGTAACCAATTTGAGGGCGTTTTGCGGATCTGTTAATTTTTTCTTGTTGGATAAGCAGTTTTTAAAATAATACTGCTATTGACGACCCTTTTTGAATGCAAAAATTTTGCTAATGGGGAAGCTACGTCCAATTAAAAAGAATAGGACATAGCTAAGTCATCTTTATTTAAGCTATAAAATGAACCAAAAATATTCAAGTGTGCTGGCGCTAGAACTGGCCATATATCAAGCACATGAACCTGCTTATGATCCGATTAAAAAGATCATCGAATTTTGGAATAAGTACGACATCAATACTATTCAGAATAAGTTCAATATGCTATTGAAAAAATCAGCCGAGAGATCGTCCGGCGAGAATGTGCTGGAAATCTGCCACAAGCAGGTATTTGCCGTGGAGGTGATGGCGCTGCTAATCGCCTACTTCCATGTACATAAAGACTTTATGGACATTAGTAAAATTGATATTTCAGAAGCTGAAACAACATTATCCAGCTTGGATGAGCTCGAAATAACAAAACGGATCCATGAGTTTTTTGGACGCATAGCAGACTAACCTTTAACAATAAGCAGATGAAGCACAGATCAAACTGGATGTCTGCCTTATTGGATAAGGTAGCCTATCCGGCAGCTATAAAAGATGCTGAAAAAAATAATTTAAAAAAAGTTCAATATCCGTGGGATAAAAAGCACCCCTTCGATTGTATTGTATATAACTTGAGGCAGATGATATCGGCATGTACCCCTGTGCCGATGCCAAAAAGCGTAAAGGGAATGTTTAGCATAAGGACAATTCTAATCCTGTTCCTTATGATGTTCAGTTTTCATATGTTTAGTTTATCAGCTCAGACGCCCCGCAAGGACAGCGGGGCGGAAGGGCTGTTATCTGTAAGTGGTACTGTCATATCTTCCACTGACGGTAAACCGATCCAAGGGGTGTCCATCCAGTTGCAAGGTGAAAAGGGTAGGGCTTCGTCCAAAAATGATGGTTCCTTTTCGTTAGCAGTTTCCAATTCTAAAGGTACAGTTTCATTCTCCCACATGGGTTTCAGGCGATTAGAACTGCCTTATGTTGCTGGGGTATCATTGCAAGTAAAATTGATACCACTGGAGAATCAATTGGAAGAGGTGGAGGTAGTGAGTACGGGATACCAAAAGATCCCGAAGGAGCGAGCCACAGGGAGTTTCGTGCAGGTGGATAACCAACTACTAAATCGTACTGTCAGCACAAAAATAATCGATCGGCTAGACGGATTGACCAGTAGCCTTGTTTTTAACAAAAATCCAGAAAGTAGCTCACCCATAACTATCCGCGGAAATAGTACAATATATGGCAATCAAGTTCCTTTGATTGTATTGGACAATTTTCCGTATGAGGGTTCCTTAGAGAGCATTAATCCCAATGATATCGAAACGATAACAGTATTAAAAGATGCCGCTGCTGCATCAATATGGGGCGTGCGTGCGGGTAATGGTGTCATTGTGATCAACACCAAGAAAGGGACTAACCAAAAAGCGCAAGTAAACTTTGTTTCGAATGTGACATTATCTCAAAAGCCGGATATCTTTTATCGACCTCAACTTTCTTCATCAGAGTATATTGCATTTGAAACTGCCTTGTTCAATAATGGTTATTTCTGGAATGTAACGGATGGATTTTCACCCATTTCTCCAGTAGTGGCGATGCTGCAGCAACGAAAAGAGGGAAAGATCTCAACTGCTGACTCTGCAGCATTTGTAGATCGATTGAGCAATTACGACGGCCGACACGACATCTACAATACAGTCTATCAGTCGGCTGTAAATCAACAGCATGCTGTATCGATCCGAGGTGGCGGTACAGCACACCGCTACTTTCTATCAGGCGGCTATGATCGAAACCGTGGTACGATTATCAACCAGTTAGATCACCGCTATTCGCTGACAGCAAAAAATTCGTTTAACATCTGGAAAGATCGGTTGATCATTTCTTCGGATATTTTCTTTACCGAGAGTGACAAGAAGGGGATAAGTTCGCCATATCTGACACCGCGATATCCTTATGAACGCATGTTTGACGAAAACGGCAATGCATTGGCCACAGTGAAAGATTTGCGCGAAAGTTTTGTCAAAAGTATCGATACGGATCAAATGTTAGACTGGTCTTACTATCCTGCCAATGAGCTACGCGCAGACCGCATCATCACTGGAACGGATTATAGATTAAATCATCGTATAGAGGGGAAGATTATGCCGGGGCTTAACGTTTCAGCGGACTACCTGTTTCAGAAAGGAACCCAGGACAATAGGCGACATTATCTGTCCAGTTCATACTATGTACGTAATCTGATCAATACTTTTACACAACGAGATAAAGCGACCGATCAGTTAACCCGGCCCATTGCACTGGGCGACATCTTAGATCAGGACAATAGTCGGTATACCAATAAATCAGGAAGGGTCCAGCTTAATTTTGACAAACAGTATGGTAAACATCAGATCCACGCACTGGCCGGATTTGAAATCAGGGATTATAAAACTGAATCATCCAGCGACAGGCGCTACGGATATGACCCTGAAACAGGAATATCGGCTAATAATGCGATGGATTTCTCAAAAGAATTTCCGCAGTACTACGGTTATGGAAGTTCACGAATTGCTGCTCGGGTGGCTAACAGTGGGGCCATAGATCGCAATCGGTCACTGTATTTTAATGGATCTTACACTTTTAATAATATTTACACCTTATCTGCGAGTGCGCGTCGGGATGAGTCCAATTTATTTGGTGTAAAAACAAATCAAAAAGGGGTACCACTATGGTCTATTGGTGGCTTATGGCACCTATCTGACGAAGACTTTTATGGTATCAAAGCTTTACCAGTGTTACGTCTAAGGGCTTCTTATGGGTATAATGGTAATCTAGACAAATCAATATCGGCTTATCTTACTACACTGGCAGGTACAGGTATCAATAGCTTCGGCAATAACTATTTAAAAATCTCCAATCCGCCAAATCCTTCCCTACGTTGGGAAAAGGTCGGTGTCTGGAATTTTGGGCTTGATTTCGAAACCCTGAAAAAACGTCTGACGGGCTCTATCGAATATTATCGAAAACGAAGCAGCGATCTGATAGCAAACAGTCCGCTTGCTCCTCAGGCGGGCGTACTTACCATCAAAGGAAATGCAGCCGATATGGTAACAACAGGCTGGGATATAACGCTCAATAGCCGTAATCTCATCGGAGACTTTAAATGGGAAAGTACAGCGTTGCTGAGCTTAGTTAAAGACAGGATCACAAATTATAAAGCGAAACAGAGTACCAACTTTGACGTGGTGAGAGGAAATTATATAAACCCACTGGAAGGACATCCATTATACGCCTTGTTTAGTTTTCCCTATGTGGGACTTGATAGTGAAGGGAATCTGATAGGGCGGTTAGATGGAATGGAAAGCCAGAATTATAGCGCCATGATGAACAGTTCAGATACGGACAACCTAATATATTCAGGTGTAGCCACACCAACATTTTTTGGAAGTCTGATAAATACCTTTCATTATCGTGATTTTGATCTCAGCTTTAATATCGTTTTTAAGGCCGGTCATAAGTATAGACGCGAGTCGCTAAAATATTCGGAATTGTTGACTAATTATATGCAGCCTGATTATGGTAAGCGCTGGCAGCAGGTTGGTGACGAGCTTTGGACAAATGTACCTTCTATGACTTATCCCTTTGACAGCAATCGGGAGAGTCTTTACAAATATGGAGCGACGTTAATCGAAGATGCCAGCACCGTCCGTCTGAAAGACATACGTTTGGCTTTTCGGAGGCCTATCAACAGGTTAGGAATCCGTGAACTCCAGCTTTTTGTCTACGCTAATAATATTGGATTGATTTGGAAAGCCAATAAGCAGGGCCAGGATCCTGATTCTCCTTTAATGCCTATACCCCGTACTTATAGTGTTGGATTAAATGCAAACTTTTAACAACATGATGAATTTAAATAAAAACATTACTTCAATAAGGGCCTTCTTATTGCTATTCATTTTGTTATATCTTACAGCATGTAAGGATAGCTTTCTTGATGTGAAGCCCTCCACAGACATTGTGTCTCCAAAGACATTAAATGATTTTCAGCAAATGCTGGACTACCCCCGGATAAATCAAACATCAGCACTCCCGTTCCTAGCCTCGGACGAGTATAGTATACCGGAGGAAAAAGACTGGTTGGCCCAGTCAAACTTAGAACGAAATGTTTATATCTGGTCCGAAGATCGATATGGTGGACAAACGAGTATAGAAGATTTTAATTACCCTTATGAGGGTATATTTTATGCTAACTCGGTTATCAGCGGAATGGAAAATCTCAAAGAAACTGCTGCAGATAGAAAAAAATATAACCACATTTTAGGACAGGCTTATTTTGCACGAGCTTTTGCATGTTTTGATCTAGTCAAAAACTTTGCAGCTCCCTATGATGCGGATTCTGCACCGCAAGAGCTTGGAATAGCCTTAAAACTTTCTCCCAATGTTGACGAAGTCGTCGAGCGTTCTTCTATTCAAGAAAACTATGATCAGATCTTGTACGATTTAAACCGGGCTACTTCATTATTGGATGCACCCATTACACTGGATAGAAACAGGGCTAACAAGCCATCTGCTTACGCTCTGGCTGCCCGCATTTATCTGAGTATGCGCAATTATGAGTCTGCTGAGACATATGCCGATAGCTGTCTTGCTATGTATGATAAGCTGATAGATTACAATACCGTTAGCTTAATAGCAGCAGCACCTTTTACGCTAGGCAATGAAGAGTCAATGCTGTATTCAACAGTGGGACGCAATTATTCATTGGTATTATATGCGAGTACACAAAACATGAGCATCGATAATGGTCTGTATGATCTGTACGATGAAAATGACCTTCGAAAATCCATTTTCTTTTCGAAAAATACTGCAAACGGCCTAATCAAAACGAAACGGGGATATAGCGGCTCCTCCCGTTTCCCTTATTCGGGATTGGCTACGGATGAATTATATCTGATTAAAGCAGAATGCGCCGCCAGAAAAAATGATCTTCACACTTGTAAGGATTATTTATTTAAGCTGCTTTCCAAAAGATATAAAACAGGAACATTCACAATGGATAACTTTTCAAGACAGCATGAAGCGTTAAATAAAGTCTTGATAGAAAGACGAAAAGAATTGGTATGGCGAGCAGGATTACGTTGGGACGATATACGCCGGCTCAACAAAGAGGGCGCCAACATATCTCTTAGGAGAAAGCTCGGAAATGAAACTTATGTACTCAAGGCCGGTTCTCCACAATTTGCATTTCCAATACCGACCAATGAATCTATTTTTTATTCAAACAATAAGTAGTCATGATAAAAATCTTATTTAAAATAATTATATGTTTTATAACCTGTCTATGGGGGATAGTGTCGATAGTGCATGCGCAGTCCGGTATAACCATTGCAGGGCGCTTTTCAAAAGAACTACCCAAGGGTACAAAGTTGCACCTGATTGTGCTCGATGAATATGCTTTACCGAATTGGTATGCATTTTCGACATCTTATAAAAGTGAAATCAGTGGGAATGGTAGCTTTCAACTTAGCTTTCAACCTAAGAGTTCCAAACTTTTTGTAAGTTTTAAGCTCGAGGGCCCTAAACAGGAATATAACTATCTTAATATCCTGGATAATAATTTTACACTTTATCTCATAGAGGCTGGAGATAGCTTGCAGATGGATATATCGGATGATAATATTAATTTTTCTGGACGAGGTGAGGATAAGATGAACTGCCAGCAGGCTATCTATGCCAACCAGATATTTCCGAGGAATTCGATTTTACCTTTGCTTCGTCAGAAAGAACACGAAAATAGTAGTGATTATGCAAAATCTTTAATTGGATTGATAGAAAAAAATCTGCAAACAAAGCTTGCCATACTTGATCTTTATAAAAATGATTTGACCGACTCAGCATTCCAAATCATAAAATACAATACGATCGGAGGAGCTTATCTTACCCTCTGTTCGCAATTTTGGTTGGATAAGGGAAAAGGCGGGTTCGACTTTCCGGTTTTCAGGCAAGAATATCTAAATTGGCTATCTAAGACTTCTGAAGATGGTAATGATTTAGCCGCATATGCACCACTTTACATTAAGTATCTTTTTGAACGGGAGCAAAGCCGTGCAGCTTACACTAAATATCCTGATAAAATTGCCAATGATTTTGAATTTGCGGATATACTGCAAAAGATTACTACCATGGCTGCAAATAAACAACGTGATGCCTTATTGACCGCCAGTGCGATTAATCTCGCCGAGCGGAAAGTGGGTGTACAAGACTGTGCGGCAAGTATTTATAAAATGCTAAAGGATCCTACTATAAAGAATCTATTTGAAAGGTGGCAGTCAAAAACGGGAAATAATGTGCCTGCATATGATTTTAGCCTGCCCGATACATTAGGGCAAATGCATCGGCTTAAGGATTTTAAAGGTAAAATGATTCTTATGGATCTGTGGTTTAACGGTTGCTTCGGCTGTAAATATATGAACAAAGAAATGCGCAAGATCATAGACCATTTTAAATCCAAGAAAACAAAAAATATTGTCTTTATTAGCCTGAGTGTTGATAAAACCAGAAAAGCTTGGATAAATGGATTAAAAACAAAAGACTATAGCCAGCCAGAGCAGCTGAAACTCTCAACATATGGAACATCATGGTATGAGAATCCATTCTATAAACATTACAATTTTAAAGGAGCGCCACAGCTATTACTTATTGATAAAAAAGGGAATGTTATTTCGTCGGGGCCTCCAGATCCGAGGTTAGACGGTGGAAAAGCATTAATTGAGTTAATGGAAAAGCATCTTTAATTGCAGCAGGCCGACAAATAATTGCCGGCCTGCTGTTTTAGATTCAAAAGACTATTGGTAAAAAGCCTTATCTGAATCTGGGTGTGGTTGCACACCATTTGCCGGAGTAGCTTGACTGTAGTCTAACGTCGAAGGCAATGAGGCATTCTCAGATTGAACGACACAGTCATTTGGACTTGGCTCCTGACAATTCTCAATAGGATTTGGCGCAGTCGTAATTTCTAGATATTTCCCAGTTGCCTGGTCATTTACCCAGTAACGCATCGTAGCCTTTCCTGTAGTAATTGCTTCAAGTTTTTGCGCATGTTGGTTTTGTAACTTTGAAGCTTTTTGCGCTTGCGCATACTGAGCCATTCCGGCCCCAGCTGCGATTGTTGCTACACCCAGTAGCAATTTCCCATATTTTTTAATACGTACCATGGGTTTAAATTTTAGAATGTATAAGTTTTGTTTTTACCAGGGCAAAAATTCCCGCAATCACCCAGATGATATTAAAGGCAATATGCGTTTTCCAGCCCATGGATTCGATCACACCACCACAATGACAAAGCTTTTTCTCTGCAAACCCGACCATCAGACTGAGGTAAATGGTAAATACCCCCATCAAAAGGGTCGATGTCCACAGTGCAAAGCGGTTGATCCGATATACAGGAATAACGAGCAGGATCGCGAGCACAATCTCCAGCGAGGGGATGCCATAGCCGATCAATTTCGCATACTGACCTAGATAGGGGATCTTGCTATTGCCTCTGATAAAGGTAGATATGTTCATAAACTTGGCCCATCCCGTGTACATGTACAGAAAGGCATAGCCGTAGATGATCACCTCAGGTAAGCGACGATAGACCCAATGTGCACCCGAGCGGATTGAACTACCGCGTTTTGGGGAGCTTGCAGGCTGATCCTGTTGATATACTGAAATATTGATGCGCTTTTCCATAAGCTTGTTTGTGTTGTTGTTCTTTCTTTTTGTTTTTCTGCGGAGCCAGCTGCGTATCACTGCTGGATTTCCTTTTTGGTTCTATACTCACCGACATCGCGGGAATAAGGCAAATTTTCTTTTGTGTTGTTTCATAACCTTGTTTTTTATTGGAGCATTTAGGATCAAGCTTCACCTGTACATATTACTTTCTTCGATTAAGCTTGATGGTATTGTTCTGCTTTATCCGAGCTGCTATTACAAAGTTCGAGCACAGCTAATTAGCTATGTTGGGATTTTGAAGACTAAGTTTTGTGTTTACAACGACAATAGATTTTGACGGGATACCCAAAAAATTGGGCTATTAGCAATCATGATCCCGCAAGAGCCGACGGAGCAGCTCGCTGCTGATTCCCATAAACAGGGCCAGTTCATGATGCTTCACATAGCTTCTAAGATCGGGATATTTGTCAAAGACAAAGTCGTATTTATCCTGATTGTTCAACGATAACAACTTATGCCGATAGTCCAGATAGGTCTCCTGCTTGTCCCTGAGATTGGCATACAGATAAAAGACTTTCGGGTTATGCGCATTGATTTCTTCCAGTTGCCGGAGCGAGGTACGGTATGTACGGCAATCACTTAGCGCGATAAACTGATAGCGGTGTTTATGGTTGGGGATCATCAATGATTCGCCAGAAATGGCGTAGCGTACTGGACAGGTCTTCTCATATTTCCCAAAGATGCCATCAACGATCAGATAGAGCTCGCCCCAGTCGTTGATGAGTCGTTCTCCTGGGCTAAAACGCTCTTCTTCAAATACAGCAGATAATTCAGGGATTTCATGTTGCCATTGTGGGTTAATATCTCTGAAAAAGGGATCAAGCAGGTATTCTTTACTTTTCTTCATTGTTTAGTTTATGTTGGATTTTTTATCATAAAAAAGGAAAAGGCAATTTACGAATGCTTAGTCAATCTGTGCTATTAAGGGATAGATAACCTATTTGATGGGTGAAATACCTATATCATGGGTAAATGGTATTTTAAGCTACGATTGTTAGCTAATTTTCAGTTCAGTGCTGTTTTTTTGCTCTGTTTCCCCCGACTTGTTTTTTTTCCTTGCTTGTTGCAAATTTGTTTATCAGCTGATCATTAAATGAATATATCGTACGATAGAGCAGGATAGATTCGACCTGCATCTTTCGAGTCAACAAAATGATTTAAACATGGCAAATGAATTGCAAACAAGCGTAACAAGTGATCTATTTGAAGGCTATACAGCTTTTGAACTGTTTGGTGACGACCCTATATTGGGCGATCTGGATGATGATAAATGTTGGACAGGATCTCTATAGTTCTTCATCGTACACCAATGGCCTCAGGTGATTCAAATTCACCTGGGCCATATTAACCGAAAACCAAATGAACAATCAAAAAAAAGAACAACTACAACGCCTGCTGTGGATGGCGAATGTGCAAGGCTTTTATCCGGATAAGCCCGCAGTTGAACTTGAAACAGGCTATCAACGCTGGAAAGAACACCGTCAACAGTTTGCCCAATTGGATCGAGATTTTTCTACTGAAAATAAGGGGATAGGATCTTCTACCATTGAACCCGCTACTTTGGCTGGTAGCATCGTCTTCTCATTTCATTATGGGCCATATCGTCTGCTCCCACGTTATCTTGTCGCAGCAGGATACCGACTCACCATGGTGGTCTCGAATACGGTATTGGAAAGAGAACGTAAAAAATATGCCCGAGACCTCGCCGATATGGGCTTGCCAGCAGATAGGTTCGAATGCTTGGAGGCGAGTGACACCATGGTCATACGCAAGATGCTTCAGGCTATTTCACTCAATCGGCTGATACTCGTATTCTTGGATGCGAATGAATCAGTGGGCAACAATGAAAGTAAAGAGGAGCAGGGGCGACTAAGGGTCTCTTTCGGTGGAAGTTATTTTTATTGGCGTAGTAACCTACTCAAGCTCGCACATCGTTTTGGTTTACCTGTATACGCCATTCATCTAAGCCCTAAACTCCATCATACAGAACCAGCCTGGCAAATGGGGAATCCAATAAACATATTAACCTCAGCGGACAAAAATAATCCGACGGCGATCTTAAATGCTTTTACAAAACTGCAGGAAATCTTTCAGGCAATGATGCATAATGATTGGACTGCCTGGGAAAACTGGGGACTTATGCACCATTATAAGGGTTTTGACGAGCGGACGGGATCTGGCACAAAGTGTAAAGGAAGCTGGATGATTCCGTTTTCTTTTGCGAATAAAGGATATTTGTTTGACTTATCTAGAAAGATTTTTTATGAAATTATTGTTAAAAAGAATGATATTTTCTAATTTGGGTTAACAACTTGACCAATTAATTATGAAGACTTATTCATTCAATCTGGATTTTTTTAACCAATTGCATTACAGATATATTTATGGAGTCACCTTATTTATCTTATTGCTTGGCAGCGTATTCAAACACTTGTGGTTAAATCACTCTTTTAACATCTTTATATTGTTTATCATTCCGTATGTATCCTATTTTACTGTCAGTTTTGTCACTTTCCATATTATAAGGCTGCACAAATATCGACTCTGGTTTATATTGGTGGCCGGAGTTGCGCTGCTTATATGGGTTTATCCTATCGTAAAATGGTATTATTACAGTTTTCTAACGGCACAGGGGGTCGTGTTCTATTTCCCTTGGAAAGATGGGGATGCACAAAAGCTATTTATTATAATCGTTCGTGGGCTTGCATTCGTGCTGCTTTTCCTCGCACTTGATACCGTTTTGTGGCAGAAGAGACAAAAAATAATAAAAATAAATGAACTTGAGCTCGCCGTAAAAGATATTTCTGACAACGCACTGCTGTCGGGGCATTTTTTATTCAAACTCTATCAGTTTTCAGTGGAGAAGAAAATTGTTTTTGATCTTAAAGTGCTGGATTTCTTTCAGTACATTATCAATAAGATCGCCTCGCGCAATAGCCGGGTAGCGTTGGCTGAGGAATGGGCTTATCTCAAACAATTGGTGGTTATGTGTGTGCATCGATCAATAGAGATCAAAGGAGAGGAACTTGTTACAGATTACATCTGGAATAGGTCTGTCCCCACGCTTTCGCTGATGACCTGGATTGAAAATGCAGTTTCCTATAGCCCGATTGGAAGAACAATCCCTATTGTCATCGAGTGGATTCGACAAAAGGATGCTATCGTTTTTACGGTACGCAATCGTATAGCCAGCAGTACCGAGGGAAAAGGAACGGGCAAGGGATTGGAACTGGTCAATCGTCTCTTTGAACCTTTACAAGAAGGTCATGTAAATGTAACGTATCGTATTGAGGAAGAGATGTATTTTGTGGTGGAGTTAAAATTCATGAATTAATTATGCCTAAATATAGTATTGTTGTAGTCGACGACGAGAGATCGGATGCCAACAAAGTTGTCGAACAGATCTTAAAATTAAAAGACATTCACAAAATAGGTGATTTTGAAGATGTCAAAGTTTTCGAGAATGGAAAGGAGGCGCTCAACTATCTGATGCACCATAAAGTGGATATTCTTTTTCTGGATATACAGATGCCCGAAATCTCGGGATTTGAGCTTTACAAAATCTTGCCGCAGCCGATGAGACCGGCACTGGTCTTTGTCACCGCTTATGCCGAATTTGCATTGGATAGTTACAAATTGGACGCTTGTGATTATTTGCTAAAGAATGTGACTTTTGACGCGGTGTTCTTGGCTTTAAATAAATGCCTTAAACGATTAGGGACACCAATCATGATAGCGCCGGCGGTACAGCGCGAATATTACGTGTACGAAGTCAAAGACTCTCGCTGTAAAAGGGTCCTGAAATATCGCGATATCATCTATATCCACAGTATAGACAATTATGTAGAAATAGTGACTCGTAATGAGAGGCTGATCTGCAGGATAACCATGGAGGAGATTGAAGAAAATATGCCCCATGCCGATTTTGTGCGTATCCACCGTGGTTACATTGTCAACTTCAAATTTGTTAAGTATATCGATGGTGGCAAGTTATGGCTTGCCGAAGGTGAAAAAATTAGTCTTCCGATCAGTCGATCGCGTAGAAAGAACATTGCTGGAATGGGAAAATCGATCGAATAACCTGTCTATTATAAACCCTAAATAAATATGTATGCGTAAAAATCGCTGTTTGAAAGGGCTTTCGATTAGCCCAGGGCAATCCTATGCCCAAGAATTGATCTTGCTGGAACTGTTAGCGGTCAAGCGTCAGCTTGCAACTTATCTCGAACTACGGGAGCAGCTGGATGCGGGAAATGTACTGCTTCGTGATGCTGAATATGTTAAATCGCATGTCGGGATCTCTACCGAAACGCTCTATCGGCTGCAGCGGGATGGCTATATCTGCATCGCCAAGCGCGAGCGCAACAAACGCTATTACCGCGATGTGGATGTAGAGCGCTTGCGCAGGAGCTACCGGGGACTATAGTCCGCTCGATCTATCGATTTTTACCTGTATACGATTACTTTCTTCGGACGTTTCCCTTAACGGGGAGACGTTTTTTTTATGCCTCTATCCGTATTTTCTGCTGATCAACTTCTGCCTTTCCGCCTGTTTTTATCGGGTTGGCATCGGGATTTCATCGGGAAAATAGCATCAGATCCCGATGAAATCCCGATCAAAATATGATCACATGTAGGAATTCGTAGGACTTTCGTTATAAATTATAAATGAGAATCAATCGCTCGAAATTAGCCTTGTTTTTTTGTTTTTTCATGTCGAAAAAGACTTTATGTGTAATTGAGTTCGGTCTATAATCGGTCAACTTTACGATGCTTATCGGTCTGCGATCGGTCTAATAGTTTGTGTCTATTTGTTGTTGATTTAAAGTGTTTTATGTTTGTTATGTCAATCAGATGTACCGGTATAAAACAGGATTGATTTTAACAAATGGGAACTATTGTAAACGGAGCAAACGGAGGCTTTAAGGGTAAAGCCGGCTCAGTAATCGGAAGCAGTTGGAAGAGTATCAACTACATCAAAGGGCTTTATAAAAAGAGGTCGAAGCCCGCCTCAGAGGCGCAGCTCATGCAGCAGGAAAAGTTCAGGACGCTGATGCGTTTTCTGCTACCGATCAATGTCTTTCTAAAAATCGGATTCGCTGGTAAAAATAGCGAAAAATTAACTCCGATGAATGCGGCATTTCAATTTAATCAAAAAAGGGCGATTACAGGTGTATATCCTGATTTTGCACTTGATTATTCCAAGATCAGTATTGCTGATGGTGGCATGTATGGCGGTGGAACAGTAGCGGCTTCTTATGACTCGGGCGAACTAATCTTTAGCTGGTCGACAGGTGCCAGCGAAACGTTCGAAACCTTTGCAGATGATCTGGTCTATGTGCTGGCCTATCATCCCGAAAAGGATGAGTTTATATCCACTCCAGCACCTAGTACGCGATCGATCGGTGTAGTGACCTTTCTGGTACCCGATCATCTGGCTACTGGTTCGGTTCATACCTGGCTATTTTTATCCAATCGGACCAAGACTCGGGTGTCTAAAAGTGTGTATCTAGGCGAGATACAGCTTATCTAATGATTTGTGGGCTGAGCCGATCGGGCTCAGCTCATTTTTAACAGTTTATTATGGCAAAAAAGATAATCAGCCCCGGACAGCTGCGCGTACGTGCTGCCTTTAAAGCGGGGGTGGCCTTTTTGGCTCCCTTAAATGGACTGGTCAAAAGAGGATATGCTGAGATGGCAAAAAGAAAGAATAGTCTCGCAGCGGGATTAGCCCTCGGATATTTACTTAAGGTCGCTATCAGAGATGAAGGAGAACAACCTGTAGTGGATCCTGCTTTGGTCCGCCTTAGTGAAGGTTCTCTGCCCGGTCTATATGCCATAAGCATAAATCGTTATACCGATTCTATTGAACTGACGCATGAGGTTCGGTATTCGAGATTTTCAGATTCGGATGACCGGCTAATACTCTGTGCCTATCAGGTAGAGAAAGGTTATGCCTACGTCAACGAGCAAATCTGGCAACGTCGAGAAGGACGCGTAATTGTGCCTATACCTGAAGGATTCCGGGAGGATGGATTCCATCTTTATCTATTGCTATCAGATAGAAAAGGCAACAAATATTCACGGTCAAAATATCTGGGTTATTCAACCATATGAAAACAAAACATATCCTGCTGCTCCAACGGAAATATGGAGCACAGGGAACCAATGGTACTATCACCTATCAAGGTGAAGAAATCTGCCATACGATCGAGCTGCCAGACAGAAATAACATCCCACGGATCAGTTGTATCCCTATTGGACAGTACAAGCTGGAGAAACGGCGATACCCCAAACATGGCGAACAGATTGGTATCCCCATCGTACTTGGCCGGGAGGCGATATTGATCCATGCGGCCAACGATGCATTGAAAGAACTGCAGGGCTGCATTGCTCCGGTCACGACTTTAACGGGTGAAGGTACAGGGGATTACAGCGGTAAGGCATTGGCAAAACTTAAGGCGCTGGTGTATAGCCTGTGGGATATGGGGGATGAAGTGTATTTGAATATTCGATAAATGCAGGTATGGAATAGATCATTGCATTCTTTGGTGTCATCTTTTTAGTTCTCTGGCTATATGAATCAAACTCGCTGCGCTCAGACAGTGATTCATATATACGCCAGATCCCGTCAAAGCTTGACAGTCAGAACGCTATATTTTCTATTCCTTTACCTGCAGATTTATCGAGGCTGGTATTAGGAGAGATTGGTGGTAGTAATAGCAGGCTTTCAATTCTTTGTCCTCCTATATTGCTCGAATAAAGAAGGGAATGTTTTTAAAAACGAATAGGTATGAAAAAAATCTTAAACAAAATAGGACAGGTGTTGCAAGTGGTTCTTGCGGCTCCCGTTAAATGGCCCGGAAAGGCGGGTAACATTTTAAAATATATCGCTGTGGGCCTGGGCATCTTGGAAACAGTTATGGAAGAGGAAAAGCCGCCTCCTGAACCTTCGCCTGAAAAGGAGGATCCTATCGATCTACCGCGTGACAATGTGCAGGAAAAGAACAACCTAGACCAGATTTATCGACGGTCTGACGGCGAGGCAATCCAGCAGAATGCGGAAAGGAGCGAAGCTGATGCGATGGAATGATATGCGTATATCAGCCTTCGGGGGCACGATATGCTCCATTTGGGCCAGTATCTCGCTGGGTGATGTGCTGCAGACTGCCTTGACAGCCGCTTTAGGCACCTTGGTCAGTTTTGCTACAAGTAGATTATTGGCGAAGTTGGGCAAACGAAAGCGGTGAACGAATGTAATTTAGGCGTATCTACGGGTGCGCCTAACTTTTGTAAGGCTTCGACATATTGTACTGTTATCAATTTTGGAATGCGTTCGTGATCAGATAGAAAAGAATTTTTTTGCATTATTACTGGCAGGTCGGCGGCAAAATTCAGCAGTTTATGAGGAAAAGAAATAAAGTTAACGATATAAGCTTGGGTTTTTACCAATAAATTTTTGTCTATATTTGAGTGACGGTGATCAATTATAATAACCTAGTGAAAGCGAAACAACTTATTCTTCTATGCATTTTTGCGATAGCTTACTGTACACCATTACAGGCAAGCAAAATAGATTCCTTACTGCAAGTCTTGGATAAAGCTATAAATAATCGTACAGTTTATTTAGATACCAAGATTCGTCAGATTGATTCAATCAAAGATCGGTTGAGAAATCACTCAGCAGCCAAAGATCGGTTGAGAAATCACTCAGCAGCCAAAGATCGCTATGAGATCCAAAATCAGCTAATTTTTGAATATCAAACCTTAAACTGTGATTCTTCGCTCGCCTATATCGGTCGCAATATCGCAATAGCCAAACAATTGAACGATCAGAAGCTCATGACCGAAAGCCAAGTCAAATTGGCTTTTGTTCTTTCCATCTCTGGATTGTTTACCCAGGCATGGGAGGTACTGAAGCAAATCGATTATGATGGGCTGCCTCAGCACCTCAAGGTCATCTACCACTGGAGCTGTATCCGTTATTATGAAAACTTGATCAAATATACTGACCACGATAATTACAATAGGCAGTACGAAAGCGAAATCGCCAAATCTAGGAATAGCCTCATGGGACTGCTTGATCCAAAATCGGATATGTACCTCAAGGAGAAAGCATTTAAACTCAAAGCAGCCGGTATGTTTAAAGAGTCTAGGGATATTCAGTTGCATTTATTTAAAAAGGAAAAAAGTGATACACACGGTTATGGAATGGCTGCCATGGGTCTTGCTATGATTGCTAGAGAACTCGGCGAAATGCAGCTGGTAGAAGAATACCTGATCATGGCTGCAATAACAGATGTACGCCTGGCGATTAAGGAAAACGAGTCCTTATTGACTTTGGCGATTTACTTGAACAAAAAAGGGGATGTAAACAGAGCTTTTACCTATATTCAGGCTGCCCTGGACGATGCCAATTACTACAATTCGCGCTTCCGCAATACCGTGATTGCACGTACGCAGCCTATTATCGAAGCGACCTATCTGGCCAAAATCGACCAACAACGGAAAAACCTACGTTTGTACGCCGTCGTAATCAGCATATTTGCGATTATTTTGATCCTCACACTCTATTTCTTATTTAAACAGATGAGGATCGTATCCCGTGCTAGAAAGAAACTCAATATGACCAATGAGCAACTGACGCTCGTCAACCATAAACTGGACGAGGCCAACCTCGTGCGTGAACGTTATATCGGCTATTACCTCAATCAGTGTGCGGTGTACCTAGACAAATTAGATGATTTCAGGAAAAATGTGTACCGTAAAGTCAAAAGCCGTCAGCTCGAGGACCTGCAGCAACTTACCTCCTCCAATGCATCACTTGAAAAATATGCGCAAGATCTTTATACTGATTTTGACCGTACGTTTCTAGAGGTATATCCCAATTTTGTCGATGAATTTAATAGCCTGCTCCGGCCAGATGAACAGTACCAGCTGAAAAAGGATAAACTCAATACCGAGCTCCGCATTTTTGCGCTGATTCGATTGGGAATATCTGATGTGAACCAGATCGCTATATTTCTACGTTATTCGATGCAAACCATCTATAACTATAAAAGCAAAGTAAAGAGTAAGGCGATCAATGATGCTGAACATTTCGAAGAAAAAGTACGAAAACTGGGTGCAGTATCCCCAAATCAATTCTAAATCATTTACCAAAATACTTTGCTTGCTTATTTGTAAATTTTTGTTTTTCAGTGTTTTATTTTGATTTCTGTGTTTTAATCGTTTACTAAGAGCCCTACTTGCAGCTGCAAGTAGGGCTCTTGCGTTATACATTTGTTTCCAAGGGACTGCCGATAGAACCAATACCAATTTGATAAATCTATATTTACGTTTTACCTATCGTCAACCTGATACAATTTTAATCTTATGGGAAATTATTCTAGAAAAATCTTTTTGGCAGGATTCATCGTTCTCGTCTCTTTGGGAACAGCTCTCCGGACTGTTGCACAACAAATTTCGCCTTTTAAGGATGGCGATCGCGTGGTCTTTTTGGGAAATAGTATTACAGATGGTGGGCATTACCACGCCTATATCTGGCTGTATTACCTCACACGTTTTCCAGAAATGAAATTGAAGGTATTCAACGCCGGAATCGGGGGGGATCGCGTGGTGGATATGCTCAGAAGATTGGATGGCGATGTTTTCAGCAAGCAGCCTACGGTATTGATCACGACTTTCGGTATGAACGATTCAGGCTATTTTGAATATAACGGTGATCAGCCGGAGATTTTCGCGGATACCAAGGTAAAAGAGTCGTATGATGGGTACAAGGAAATGGAAAAAAGATACAAAGGGTTGGTCGATACCCGCCTGGTATTGCTTGGAAGCACGCCTTATGATGAAAATGTGGTGATCAAGGATAATAAGCCCTTTAAAAATAAAAATAAGGCTATGAAACGCATTGTAGATTTTCAGCGTGAATCGGCCAAAAGCAATGGCTGGGAATTCTATGATTTTAATCAGTCCATCAGCGCAATCAATGCGAATTTTCAGCAAAAGGATCCAACCTTCACCATATCTGGAAGCGACCGCGTGCACCCGGATAATAATGGGCATATGGTCATGGCTTATTTGTTCTTAAAAGCACAGGGATTTGCCGGTCAAGGGGTAGCTACAGTGGGCATTGACGCCTCGAAGCAACGTGTGACAGAAGCAAAGAACTGTACGGTTGAAAATGTCAAAAAAGCTGGAAATAACCTCAGTTTTGATTATCTCGCGGCGGCATTGCCTTATCCTATGGATACAGTCGCTAGAGGCTGGGGGGCTAAATATAGTCAGCACGATGCCGTTAAGATCGTCCCTTTTATGGATGAAATGAATCAGGAAGTCTTGCAGGTAAAGGGACTTAAAGGAAACTACACCTTATGGATTGACGATCAGGAAATCGGTGTATGGTCTGCTACGGATCTCGACAAAGGGATCAATCTGGCCAATCAGACACGGACACCACAATATCAGCAGGCCTTGAAAGTGATGTTCCTCAATGAAGAACGCTGGGAGATTGAACGCCGCTTCCGTGATCTGGCCTGGGTGCAGTATAATTTTTTTCTCCCAAAAGGATTGTTGAATGCCGACAATCGAAAGGCAATCGAGGTCATGGACCAACATGTGGCCACAGATGGTTGGTTGCGTGCAAAAAGAGATCTCTATGCCAAAGCGATGTATCCTGAAGTACGCGCGGCCTGGCAAAGCCAAATTGATGATCTACAGCAGCGCATGAATGAAGTTAATCAACCTGTTAAGCGTTCTGTGCGTCTTGTGCAGCTGAAAAAATAATGGCATGACCGGGTTGAAAAAAATAGCAGTTATTTTGCTCATTGTGTTGTCGTCAGCAGCTGGACTAAAGGGACAACAGCAAGCTTATTTTGTCGATGGTTATCACGGCGGGGTTTACGGACACTACCCATTTTGGGTAACGACATTTATGCTCGACCATCTGGAAGGATCACCAAGCTGGCGAATTGGACTTGAGATCGAGCCAGAGACCTGGGATTCGGTCAAGGTTAAGGATCCTGCTGGCTATGCACGCATGAAGGAATGGGCGAAGGATCCACGTCTGGATTTCACAAATCCGACCTATGCGCAACCTTATCTGTATAATATCTCTGGTGAAAGTATCATCCGTCAATTTGCTTATGGCATGGCTAAATATCACGCGCATTTTCCAGAAATCAACTTTACAACTTATGCTGCGGAAGAACCTTGTTTTACAAGCAGTCTACCCCAGATCCTTCGGCAATTCGGATTTCAATATGCGGTACTTAAAACGCCAAATACCTGCTGGGGAGGCTACATCAGGGCACATGGTGGTCAATTTCTGAATTGGGAAGGGCCCGATGGTACGGCAATCCTTACAGTACCCCGTTATGCAAATGAGGCTTTTGAAAAAAACTCCACCTGGCAGACTACGGCTTGGGCCAATACTGCGGACTATTGGAAGAGTTGTTATGATGCTGCAATTATGAATCCTGTCGGTATGTGCTACCAGGATGCAGGTTGGAAAAATGGTCCGTGGATGGGAACGGGCGAACAGGTGAAAAATCAGGTGCGTTACACCACCTGGACGGAATATTTTCGGTCGGTCCCCGCCGGACGAGCTGTGCCCAGCTGGAAAATGGGGCAGGAGGATATTTTGGTTAACTTAATGTGGGGGAGCCAAGTGCTGCAACGTATTGCACAACAGGTGCGCAAAGCGGAAAACAGCATACTGCAAGCTGAAAAAATCGGGGCCATGGCTTTTATGGATCATGGTTTTGTACCAGATCATAAACGCCTTGACGAAGCTTGGCGAACCTTGATGATGGCCCAGCACCACGACTCGTGGATTGTGCCTTACAATAAATTGCATCAGGACCAGACTTGGGCGCAGGCGATCGAGAAGTGGACAAACAATACCCTGAACATTGCGGACCAATTGATCCAGCAGGCAAATGCTTCTTATGCCTCTTCCACGCGGAGTACCAATTCGGAATTGGGCTATATCCGGGTTTATAATACGCTAGCCCGGCACCGAAAGGAATGGGTACAGGTGCGCTTACCTGCAGATGTGGATGATGTCACCGTGTGGACAGGAAAACAGCAGGTATTGCCTGTGCAGTGCCGTCAAACGGATCAAGGTAAGGTCGTGGAATTTGAAGCAGAGGTGAATGGCTTCGGCTATGCTACCTATCAGCTTAAGCCCGCTCAACCCATTAAGCCGGGACAATCTAAATCGCGTGAACGGCGAAAAATCGTCCGCTTTGATACCGAAGGCAATTGTATTCTCGAAAATGAATTGTACAAGATTGTGCTGGACAAAAAGCAGGGTGGAACAATCAAGAGTCTGATTGCCAAATATGCAAATCATAAGGAATTCGCTGCACAAGATGGGGGATATCGGATGGGAGAAATCGCAGGGCATTTTTATGAGGAGGAGAAATTTTATTCTTCTAAGGAAAGCCCTGTAGTGTTTACTATCGTACAGGATGATGGGCTGAAAACAACGGTGGAGGTAAAAGGGAATATCAATGGGCATCCTTTTGTTCAGTTGCTGTCTTTAGTGGCAGGTCAACAACGCATCGATATGGACCTGACCATCGATTGGAAAGGGAATGTTGGAATCGGTGAATATAAGCAACAAAAGAAATGGACTGATAATAGACGTGCTTTTACAGACGATCGCTATAAGTTGAAAGTCATGTTTCCTTCAACTTTGAAACAGGGGAAAATAGCCAAAAATGCACCTTTTGACGTCACCGAAAGTCGCTTAGAGGATACTTTTTTTGGCCAGTGGGATCAGATTAAGAACAACGTTGTGTTGAACTGGGTAGATCTCTATGATGAAAATAGCCAATATGGACTCGCCATACTGACCGACCATACGGGATCATACGTCCATGGTAAAGCGTATCCATTGAGTCTGACGGCACAATACTCGGGTTTGGGATTGTGGGGGATGGATTATAAGATCACTGAACCATTACACATGCACTATGCATTGATACCACATGAAAATAACTGGAATACAGCGCGTATCGCAGACCGAAGCAATGCCTGGAACGAACCCTTGCTGGCATGCTATCATGCCCATTTGGAACTCAGCGATCGTCAGCTGATCACAATCTCGGATAATAACCTGGAAATCTCGGCCTTTCAGCTGGACCATGGACAACTTAGCTTACGCCTCTTTAATACGGGCAATAAACAGGCCACATCATCTGTCGCCATAAACTCTCCTGCGGCTTCGCTGCAGGAAGTTCTGCTAAATGGTGAGCAAAAGGGGAATATTCCCCTGAGTAGGGTAGATGACAAGAGCAAGGCTTTTGTGGTGCAGCTGCCAAAATTCGGAATCAGAACCTTTCAGATTAATAAATAGAACCTAAGAAACGATAAATCAATATGAACAAATTATATGGACTGCTATCTTGTTTTGTTATCGCGCTAATCCTGTCTTCGACATCGTGTGCTAGTCGCCGTTATCATTCTGTTCCCAGTTTAGCAGACTATGTCAATCCATTTATTGGTGCGAGTACAAGTGTGGGCGCCGCAGGCACGTATCATGGTTTGGGAAAGACTTTTCCGGGGGCGACGACACCCTATGGCATGGTACAGGTGAGCCCTAACACGATTACAGGCGGTGATAACAGCCCAGGATATAGTTACGAGCATCGCAGTATGGAAGGTTTTGCTTTCACGCAGATGAGTGGAGTAGGCTGGTATGGCGATCTCGGAAATTTTCTGGTGATGC
Source organism: Sphingobacterium sp. HSC-15S19 (assembly GCF_050433745.1). Lineage (NCBI taxonomy): Bacteria > Pseudomonadati > Bacteroidota > Sphingobacteriia > Sphingobacteriales > Sphingobacteriaceae > Sphingobacterium > Sphingobacterium sp. HSC-15S19. Next base: position 158,818 of record NZ_JBNPWQ010000012.1, on the reverse strand, counting down.
CTACCACCGGTAGGTTGCATACCATCGCCGGAAAGGAGGATGGTACGTTGACTGGTTACCGCTCATCCTACGACAAATCCAGTGAGGTTGCTCAAGCTGGATACTACGCTGTTGATCTTGAACGGTATAACATACGGGTGGAGGCTACCGCTGCCCCACATAGCGGTATGCTTCGTTTTACCTTTCCGCAAAGTAAGGAATCACGTATCCAGATCGACCTGGCACGTCGCGTTGGCGGCACTGCGATACAGCAATATGTCCGGAAAGTCGATGACTATAGTATTCAGGGATGGATGCTCTGTGCGCCGGAGGGCGGTGGCTGGGGCGATGGCGACGGTAAGGCAGATTATACCGTTTACTTTTATGCACGCTTTGATAAACCCTTAAAAAAATATGGTATTTGGTCGGCAGAGATCCCCGACAACTGGACGCGTAAGCGTGAGGATGTACAATCCATACACTACCAAAATCGGATAGCCGAAGCGAAGGTATGGCCCGGAAAAAACGAAATGGAAGGCAAACACCTTGGCGTTTTCTCCGAATTTGAAACCCGACAGGGCGAGCAGGTCAATCTACAGGTCGGTATTTCCTTCGTCGATATGCAGGGCGCCGAAAATAATTTTAAAAAGGAAATCGCAGGCAAGAATTTCGATCGCGTCCGTCGGGAAGCCAGAGCAATGTGGAATACTCAGCTGTCCAAAATTGCGCTTAAAGGCGGTACCGAAGACCAGAAAACGATCTTTTATACCTCATTGTACCATACCATGATTGATCCGCGCATCTTTACGGACGTAGACGGACGTTATACGGGTGGTGACAAAAGAATACACCGTAATGAGGGATTTACCAAACGGACGATTTTTAGTGGATGGGATGTTTTTCGGTCACAATTTCCGTTGCAAACATTGATTAACCCCAGCTTAGTAAATGATGAGCTCAATTCATTGATCAGTCTGGCTGATGAATCTGGAAAGGGTTATTTTGAACGCTGGGAATTATTAAATGCGTATTCAGGCTGCATGATCGGTAATCCTGCGCTATCGGTACTGGCAGATGCCCATGCGAAAGGAATACGCAATTACGACGCACAAAAAGCATTAACTTTTGCAATCAATACCTCCAAAAGATTTGGCAATGATTCTTTAGGTTACAGCTCTGGAGCATTAAGCATCTCAAATACGCTTGAATATGCATACACCGACTGGTGCATAGCCCAACTGGCAAAAGGATTGAACAAGACGGAAACAGAACACGTTTATTTGGCCAAAAGTCAAGCTTATCGGAAGATATTCGATCCGGAAAAAGGCTGGTTCAGACCAAGGAAAAATGATGGATCATGGGAAGAGTGGCCCGAAAATGCGCGAACCAAAGAATGGTATGGTACGATTGAAAGTAACCCATATCAGCAGGGTTGGTTTGTGCCACATGATATTCCAGGCATGATCCAGTTGATGGGCGGTAAAGAAAAGACCTTAGCTGATCTAACGGATTTTTTTGAGAAGACACCTGAAAATATGCGCTGGAACGATTATTATAATCACGCCAATGAGCCCGTGCATTTAGTTCCGTTTTTGTTCAATCATCTGGATGCGCCTTACCTTACCCAAAAATGGACCCGTTACATCTGCGATAAAGCGTATAGTAATACCGTAGAGGGAATTGTGGGAAATGAGGATGTAGGACAGATGTCGGCCTGGTATGTGCTGGCCGCCTCGGGGATACATCCCTCTTGTCCGGGGTCAACACGCTTTGAAATAACAAGTCCCATATTCCAGGAATTGTCTTTTCAGCTGGATCCTAATTATTTCTCGGGTAAAAGGTTTCGCATTGTCGCTCACGATAATACGGCGGATAATATATATATCCAGCGGGCAGTCCTAAACGGAAAGCCTTATGCTAAAAATTACATTGACTTTAAAGATATGGTGGCTGGGGCAACTTTGGAACTCTATATGGGGCCTAATCCAAACAAAGACTGGGGGATCAAATGAAAAAAAGACTAGTATATATACTGCTATTCCTACAGCTTGCTCTTGTTGGCTATGGTCAAGTACGCGAGATTTCGCTCAATAGTGATAATCCTGCAATTCGTTGGGAAATAAAGCCGCAATCGGATCTGCCTTATTCAGGGCAGGAAATAGCACAACCCAATTTTCGGATGAAAGACCCTGTGCGCGGTATTGTTCCGGGGGGCGTCTTCACAGCTTATGTGGATCAAGGACTGGTACCAGATCCCAATTTTTCAGACAACATCTACCGCGTGGATGAACAGTTATTCAACCGTCCGTTCTGGTACCGTACTTCCTTTCGCCTGCCTGCAGACTATAAAAAAGGGCAACGTGTGTGGATTCATTTTGACAATACCAACCGTTATGCCGATTTCTTCTGCAATGGGGTGAAGCTATCGGGTGTAGCAGGGGCTACAAGAGATGTCAGTGGCCATATGTTGCGCAGCAAATTTGATATCACAGATCTCGTGCGTGTGGGGCAGGAAAATGCAATCGCGGTGTTGATTACCGATGCCGACCAGAAGAAAACACGTACGGCAAAAGAACCTTTTGGCGTAACGGCAAGCCCCACGTACTTGGCTGCGGCTGGCTGGGACTGGATGCCTTATGTGCCGGGACGTTTGGCTGGGATTACTGGCAATGTATCGCTGTGCTTTGCTGGCGACGTCAGTATGGAAGATCCTTGGATGCGGTCCGACCTGGAAAGCAACGAGTTTGCCTACCTGGACTTTTCGACCGATCTAAAAAATGCAGGCGATCAGGCCAAAGAAATAACCCTGGAAGGAATCGTTATGCCCGGGGATATCCGATTTTCTAAAAAAGTGAGGGTCGAGGCACATAGCACCCAAAAGGTGTACATCACCCGCAAGGAAGTGAAGGAATTTTTGATCAAACAGCCGCTGCTATGGTGGCCAAATGGTTATGGGGATCCGAATCTGTACAGTTGTTCGCTTACCGCAAAAATTGGTGATGAGATCTCGGATCAGAAGCAGATCCAGTTTGGGATCCGTAAATATGAGTACCATTATGTACGCAATAAGGCGGGATGGCCAGTGCTGAATTTTTATGTCAACGGAAAAAAGATCTATCTCAAAGGTGGGAATTGGGGAATGAGCGAATACTTGCTCCGCTGCCAAGGGGAAGAGTACGGTCTCAAGATCAAGTTACATAAGGATATGAACTATAATATGATCCGTTTGTGGACGGGCTCGATCACGGACGATGCTTTCTATGATTATTGCGATCGTTACGGGATGATGGTATGGGACGATTTTTGGCTTTATGTGGCGTATAACGATGTAGCCAATGATGATGATTTTAAAGCAAATGCGCTCGATAAAGTAAAACGGTTGCGAAATCATGCCAGCATCGCGATCTGGTGCGGAGCCAATGAAACGCGTCCAAAACCTGAATTGGATAATTACCTGCGTGCTATTGTGGCGTCGGAGGACCACAATGATCGGCTGTATAAATCCAGTTCCAATCAGGATGGTCTTTCGGGAAGCGGATGGTGGGGCAACCAGCCGCCACGGCACCATTTTGAAACTTCGGGAAGCAACCTAGCCTGGAACGATCCGCCTTACCCTTATAGCAGCGACTACGGTTATGGCCTACGTACGGAAATCGGAACGGCTACTTTTCCCAATTATGAAAGTATCGTGAAGTTTATCCCAAAGGACAAGCTCTGGCCATTACCTACGGACGAACAGCTCAAATCGGAAGATGACAATGTGTGGAACAGGCATTTTTTTGGTAAGGAAGCTGCTAACGCGAGTCCTATCCAGTATAAAAATGCTGTCAATAAACAGTATGGCGAATCGATGGACCTATCTGCATTTGCTGAAAAGGCGCAATACCTTAACCTCGAAGTCATGAAGGGCATGTATGAGGCCTGGAACGACAAGCTCTGGGACGACGCAGCAGGCATGCTGATCTGGATGAGCCAATCGGCCTACCCTTCATTTGTATGGCAGACCTATGATTACTATTACGATGCAACGGGCGCCTATTGGGGAGCGAAAAAGGCCTGTGAGCCGGTGCATATTCAATGGAATGCATCCAACAACAGTGTTAAGGTGATCAATACAAGCTTAAAGAGCCTTGATTCGGTATGGATTTCGGCGCAGGTCTTTGATATGAGTGGCAAAGAGATCAAAAAATATGGGCTGCAAACCAGCGCTAGCGTACAGTCAAATGTGGCGATGGAAGCTTTTCGGCTAAATTTTGATGGCGAACAAGGAGCTACAGCCTTGTCCGATGTACACTTCATCAAGCTTACCCTAAAGGATAGAAAGGGAGTTTTGCTATCTGAAAATTTCTATTGGCGAAATGGCCGCAAAGAGCTGGATTATACCAGCCTGGCGAGTTTGCCGAAAGCCAAACTTGAATTTGACTATAAAAAAATAGGCAGTACCGACGGTGTCGTCCTCCGGGTTTTTAATCGTGGAACGACAGTATCATTTGGTAATCGCTTACGCCTGGTGGATGCAGCAACTAATGAACGCATTTTGCCGCTCATGATTTCGGATAATTATTTTACCCTGATGCCGGGCGAGGAAAAGTTTGTTCGGCTTACGGAATCCCATGCACAGCAATTAAAAAATGCGAAGCTGCTATGGAAGCAATATGGTCATGCTGAAAAGGAAACATTGAAACTAAAGAACATTCTTCTAAGATGATAGAAAATTTAAATAACTGATTATGAAACAAAGATTATGTATTTATCTGACAGTGATTTTTGCGATGCTAAGCCAGGCGCAAGCGCAGCAGGTGGACCTGGTAAAGTACGTGAATACGCTTCAGGGAACCGATTCCGAATGGAGCCTGTCCTATGGAAATACTTATCCTACGGTAGGACTGCCATTTGCGGTGCATTTCTTTTCGGCACAAACGGGGAAAAATGGGGATGGCTGGAAATATCAATACAAAGCAAACAGCATACGCGGATTTCAGCAGGTTCACCAATGTAGTCCCTGGATGGGGGATTATATGGTCTTTTCGTTGATGCCGGGTATTGGAAAACTGGAGGTCAATGAGGAACGTCGCGCGTTATCCTTCAAACATGAAAATGAGATCGCTAAGCCGCATTATTATGCCGTGAATTTTGATAACGGCATCAAGGCGGAACTGAGTCCAGTGGAAAGAGGGGCGCATATGCGCTTTAGCTTCCCGAAAAAGGAAAAAGCGTTCTTGCTATTGGATGGCTTTTTGGGCGATAGCGAGATTAAGATAATTCCTGAGGAACGCAAGATTGTCGGGTATGTGCATAATGGGCGTTTTGTGCCCGAGCATATGAAAAATTATTTTGTGCTTACCTTCGATCAGGATTTTAAAGCTTACGGCACCTGGGAAAATGTCAAGGGCACAATCCAGGCCGGGCAGCGCTATGATGCAGGGAAAGGCAAAGGTGGATATCTGGAGTTCCGCCCTGGAGCAAAAGTGGAAGTGAAGATTGCGTCATCCTATATCAGCCCTCAGCAGGCTGATCTTAATTTTAAACGCGAACTGGGCGGACACAATACTTTTGAGGTGAGTAAAAAGAAAGCTTTTGATACCTGGAATGCATTGCTGAACCGCGTGCGCGTAGAAGGGGGGACGGAAGCGGAGATGGCAACATTTTATTCCTGCATGTTCAGGGCCAACTTATTTTCACGTAAGTTCTATGAAATGGATCCGGAGGGAAACCCCCATTATTTCAGCCCTTATGATGGCAAGATTCATAAAGGGTACATGTTTACGGATAATGGTTTTTGGGATACCTTTCGTGGGCAATTCCCCTTGAGCAATCTCTTGCATCCGACCATGCAGGGGCGTTATATGCAGTCCTTGTTAGATGCACAAAAGCAGGCCGGATTTTTTCCGACCTGGTCCAATCCTGGAATGTCGGGCGTGATGATTGGCAATCATGCCATCTCGTTATTGACGGATGCCTGGGTGAAGGGGATCCGAACCTTCGATGCCGACAGTGCTTTGGCAGCCTATTACCATGAGGCGACCAATAAAGGATTGTGGGGTGGATCAAATGGGCGCGAAGGGTGGAAGGCGTATTTTACCAAGGGGTATGTTCCTTATGGCGATATTCACGAAAGTACGGCAAAGACATTGGAATATGCCTACGATGACTTTTGTGCTTATCAGCTGGCAAAGGCGACGGGCAACAAATTCTATGAAAATATCTTTGCCCGGCAGATGTACAACTATAGGAATGTATTTGATCCTCAGGTAAACTTTATGCGCGGCCGACTGGACAATGGGCAATGGCGTGAACCCTTTGATCCTGTAGAATGGGGTGGACCTTTTACCGAAGCAAATGCCTGGCAATATACCTGGTCGGTGATGCACGATGTGAATGGCTTGATCAACCTGATCGGTGGGGTGGATAAGTTTAATGCAAAACTGGATACGTTCTTCACCATGGAGCAACGTGTCAACTACGGTAGCTATAAGCAGGAAATCCATGAAATGCGTGAAATGTTGTTGTCAAAAATGGGGCAGTATGCGCATGGCAACCAGCCGACGCAGCACGTCCCGTATCTGTATAATTTCAGCGGTCAACCCTGGAAAGCACAAAAATATGCTCGTATGGTGACATCGCGCCTTTATAATGCGACGGAAAAGGGGTATCCGGGTGATGAGGACCAAGGGCAGATGTCTTCCTGGTATGTACTGAGTGCTATGGGGATCTATAGTGTCTGTCCCGGAACCGATGAATATGTGTTTGGGAGTCCAGTATTCAAAAAAGTGACCATCAGTCTCGATAACGGGAAAACATTTACCATCAAGGCAGATAACAATAGTCTGGAACATGTCTATATTCAATCAGCTACGCTCAATGGTGCAGCCTACGACAAAAATTTTATTCGTTATGAAGATCTGCTGAAAGGGGGCGAGCTTCATTTTGTCATGGGCGATAAACCCAATTATGAAAGGGGGATTTCTACGGCTTCGAGGCCATTTTCCCTAAGTTCGATCGATTAGATCTTTTGAAAAAATTAATGCCAGCGGGCTAGGCTCGCTGGTATAATGATAGCATAACCAATTATTTTACTGTTTTACAAAAAATTATGAACAAAAGCCAATTGACATTTTGCGCACTGGCCTTCCTGGCCTTTGCGGCTTGTAGTAAACAGGGATTTTTAGATCAGACGCAATCTTCAGATCTGAATGAAGAGGTCGTTTTTTCAGATAGTACGTATACCATTAACTTCCTGTCGGGCATATATGGTGATATTGGATTTGCGACTTGGCCTAAGCGCTTTGGTGGGGGTGGGCTTGATGCCAGTACAGATGAAGCGGAAGGCGCTGGACTCGGCAGTATCAATACCTTTATCCAGTTTGCCACGGGTACCGTCAACTCCAATATTATCACCAATGATGCCTGGGCAAAACCCTATACTAATATTCGTAGAGCAAATATTATGCTTAAAAACCTGCATAGGACACGCTTTGGTACCAATATTAAGGTGCGGGTAAAAGCCGAAACCCGGTTTCTAAGAGCTTATTATTACTTTATTTTATTGGAACATTATGGTGGTGTGCCACTGATGGGAGACAGTGTTTACGCAGCAAGTGATGTTATCCCAGCTAAGCGTAATACGTTCGATGAATGTGTGAACTATATTGCAGCTGAATGCGATGCTGCCGCGCAGGATCTCCCATGGGAACACGCAGGCGAAGATTATGGACGTATCAGTAAAGCAGCCTGTTATGGGTTGAAATCTCGCTTACTGCTTTATGCTGCGAGCCCGCTATTCAATGGCAGCCCAGTGACAACAGAGGGAGCGTTGAAGGATGTCGTTGCCTATTCCGTCGTGGATGAAACACGCTGGCAGCGGGCCGAAGCGGCAGCAGCGCAGGTCATTGAATCTGGACATTACAGTTTGTATGTCAACAACGATCCCGAACCTGGATTTGGCTTCTATCAGCTGTTTCAACTGCGCAAAAACTCAGAATATATCCTCGCCAGAATGCAAGATTCCAACCGGGATCTTGAAGGTATCTGGAATCCGCCAACTTTTGGTGTAAGCAACCCCGGCGCTTATCCGTATCTGGAAACGGTGGATGCTTTTGGGATGCGTAATGGTTTGCCTATTAACGATCCCAATGCTGGATATGATCCGAAAAACCCCTATAAAAACCGCGATCCCCGCTTAGCGAATACCGTAACCAGAGATCAGTCGATGGTCTTCCACCGGGATGGATTGGCCCGGAGACCAGTCAATATCTATATCGATAAGTCCAATCCAAACAATGTGACTTCGGGGCAGGATGCCATTTACCGGGGCACGCCTACGGGGTATTATACCTATAAAATGGTCAATCGGGATGTAGCCGCGGATTGGTTCAATACCTATACGCCGCGCTGTCTGCCAATTATCCGGTATGCGGAAATTTTGTTGAACTATGCTGAAGCACGCAACGAATCGCTCGGGATCCCGGATCTGAAGGTCTATGCGGCAGTGGAGGCCATCCGAGAAAGGGCAGGGTTGGATCCTTTTGTATTGCCGACTGGCCTAAACAAGGACGCCATGCGTGAGATAATCCGGAATGAGCGACAAAAAGAACTGGCCTTTGAAGGACATCGTTTTTTTGACGTACGCCGTTGGAAGTTGGCTGAATCATTGGAAAATAAACAGCTGCACGGGACTGAACCCGTTCGTACAACAGCGGGAACAATCTACAATACCATCAACGTACGAAAACGTGTCTTTGACAAACGCATGTACCTCTGGCCCATCCCGCAATCTGAAGTAGCGAAGTCCTTAGACTTGATTCAAAATCCAGGATATTAAAAAAACTAAACGGATGAAAATATACAAGATACGCTCATGGTCCTTGATGCTGGCCCTATGTATGGGAATAAATTCCTGTAAGGATGAGCTGGGCAATATCCCCACTGAAGAGGCCGAAAAAGATATTACCGGAAAATGGCAAGTAACTCAGCTGACTCGAAACGGGGAAGACCTGAGTAAGCGTTTGAAATTGGAAGATTTTAAGATCGATTTCAATGCCGATGGAACCTATACCATTGCTGATAATCTACCTTTTGTAGTCAGCGGCTCGGGAAAGTACCGTCTGGATGATCCACAGTATCCCTTTAGTGTTGTGCTTAGTCCAACCGAGGGTAAAGAGGAGGTGGTCCTCAAATTCCAATTCCCTGTAGTCAAGGGCAAACGCCAGCTCAGCTTAGTGATAAGCCTGGGTTGCAGCAGCAACACCTATCAATATGATTGTGAGCGTTTAAACGGAGAAATATGAGATATCCAGGGTTGGAAAACACAAGCACCGACGAATTAATATGGATATTCCATGTGGCCTTTAAAGAACAAATTATTTATATATGAAAAAGAACACACATTATTCGACATATATCTACTGGGCAATGGGGCTATTTTTGGCCATATTCTTAGCTCAATGCGGTCTTAAAGCCATCTCAGTAGCTGTGCCTACATCTGCAAAAGCAAATGAAAGGGTGACGTTCACGATGAAGTGCGGGGCCGAGCCCCGTATCCAGGGGGGAGGTAATTATAGCACCCAGCTAGTCGCGGGTATCATGGTACCCAAGGGATGGAATGCGCGTAAAAACCTGACCATGTCCTTTACCAGTCCAAAGGGAGATGGCACCATGCGTATTATTCCGGACAGCGAAATCGAACCTGTATCGGGACTGAGCTGGCATCAGGCCGCCAAGAAAATGTTCGGTATAGGCCCCAATCTGGTGGATGATATGGAATGGATTGTTTTTAGAAGTACACAGGCCTATTCCTTTGTCAATAACGAAGATATCGATTTTACGGTGAAGGCCGAATGTAACGTTGGCGCCGAAAATATGTTGCTGTCTTTGGGATTCTATATCGGTTCTTCAATCGAAAATCTGCGTCCGGAGGATACAGATTATAAAAAATTTACGTTCTCAAATGCTTTCGAGGTAACCGATGGTGAGGGCGATCTGATCGATTTTATCAACCCCCAGTTGGGTACTGTACAACCTGTCAAAAGTCTGGACAACGATATCATTACGTTGACTTTTGATGCTGGGGTTACCAATACGGTATTGGATCAGGAGGCGGGCATATATTTACATGCTAAGGCGATGGATGCGTCGGGAAAACTGATTTCCGAAATCAAGAAGCAGACAGCGGATACCAAATTGTCGGACATCGGTGGCAAGAAATACCGCATTGATATTTGGCCACGTGGTTTTTTTAAACTCGACAAAGATGTACATATCGCCCGGCTGGAATATTTCTATACGGACATTACGGGAACCAAAAGTGTCGGTTATGGCAATACGGATGAGCCTTTTAAATATACCTTCCGCTGTGAGTGATTGCTAACCTAATAAACGAATGACAAATGTTTAACCATTATATAAAATTAAGTGTTGTCGGTGTATTGTTGGTGATTGCCGATAAACAGACCGCGCAGGCCAGCTGGTATCCACGGCTCCCCGAGACAGCCTCAGGGAATGAGGAGCGGGCGATAGGGAAATTTCCGAAAATTGTGGATGAATATGGTAAGCCGATTTCAGGTGCTAAGGTCTATGACGCCGGGCGGCAGCTTGTCGGTGAGACTGATGAAAATGGAGATTTTTCCCCGTCAGGCCATCTTACGCATGAAGTCTTATGGGTGGAATATCCGGGATATTATAGAAAGAGGATAAAGGGAGGTGCCGAAAAACTGGTGTCTTTGGTGCCGGCCGTACTTCAAAGTGCAGACTCCTTGCGTATAGGCTATGAAAAAAAGAAAAGTTCGGAGCTCCTTGGATCCGTTTCGGTAGTCTATAACAGTCAGATCAAAGATGTACCGACATCCTTGTATTTAAATGCGCTTACAGGCCGGTTGCCGGGGCTGTTTACGCAGGAAGTCAGCGGATTTCGGTCACCGAGCATGACCGCAATTACCGCTAATGATCTGGCGGGATCTCTTCCCTCGGATGCCGTGAAATACCGTTCCAGCATCGGTGATAATACTGAAATCGGCTTCAACTTAAGGGGACAAAGTCCGGTGACTATGATCGACGGTGTACAGCGGGATATCTATTCCATTGATCCCGAAAATATCGAATCGGTGACCGTGGTCAAAGATGCACTTTCCAGCATTTTATTGGGACAACGGAGTTCCAGAGGGATATTGCAGGTAACGACGAAAAAAGGACAGGCAGGACCACCAAGAATCAGCTTTACAGCACAAACAGGAATTCAGCAATCGCTTAAAATGCCACAGCCATTGAACGCCTATCAGTATGCCTATCTCTATAACGAAGCATTGCTCAATGCAGGGCGCCAACCTGTGTATAGTTCGGACGATTTTAAGGCCTTTAGGGATGGAACCAATTCCTTGTTTTTCCCTGATGTCAATTGGTACGATGCTGTCGTGCGGGACAATAACCCGATCACCAAATATAACCTGGGTGTGAAGGGCGGAATCAAAAATGCACGTTATGCGCTTTCGCTAAGCTACCTGAACCAATCTGGTCTATTTAAATCGGATGATAAATTTGACTATGAGACCAATGTACAGCATAAACGTTATCTCATCAATAGTGCCATTGATGTGGATGTAACTGATGACTTAACAATTGGACTACAGTTTTTTGGAAAGATACAGGATGGCAGACAGCCGGGGGCAAAAACAGGAACGATCTTATCGACCTTGTACAATACACCGAATAACGCGTATCCAATTTTTAATCCCGACCAATCTTATGGTGGTTCCTCCGTGTACCGGAGCAATTTGTACCAGCTTGCGACGGGATCAGGTTATCTGTTGGACAATACGAGGGACCTGCTGGCTAATCTGGATTTTAATTACAAGCTTGACAAATTTGTTCCCGGACTGTACGCAAAGGGTAAGTTAAATGTTTCATCAACTTCGTCGAGTCTTATCGACCGGAATCGCCAACAGCCGGTGTATGACTTAAGCTATAACGAGCAAAAAGAACTCGTGTATGTACGGTATGGAACGATAGCCGACCAGCCTAATTCATTTGCGACCACATCGACAGCAAACTTTTTCTATTTCCAGGGAGCGCTGGGGTATGATAAACAACTGAGTGAGAAACATCGTGTCGGCGCCAAACTGTTTATGGACAGGCAAACGGCCAATTATCAGTTTGATTTACCTGCGATCTACACCAACTTTGCGGCGACAGCAAACTATGTCTATCAGGATAAGTACTTTGCTGAAGTAGCCTTAAATTATTCAGGATTCAATCGTTTTATGCCGGGAAACCAATATGGCCTGTTTTATGCTTTTGGGTTGGGCTGGGATATGATGCAGGAAGACTTTCTGAAGGAAAAAGCGGATTGGCTTTCTCAACTGAAATGGCGCGCTACATTTGGACGGACGGGAAATACCAACGAAGCCGCCCTAGGTTATTACAGCTGGCGAGCTTCTTATGGACAGGACGGAGCGAACGGCTATGATTTCGGCTCAGAATATGCTTACACCAATAGCTTGATCGAAAAAGGGCTTGCCAACATTGAAGGAACCTGGGAAAAGGGAAATAAATTTAACATCGGTTTGGATGCTGCCTTTTGGCATTCAAGACTGAAATTGACAGCCGACTATTTTAGAGATACTTATTTTGACTTATTGCAACAGCGCGGATCGACCATTGACTTGATCGGTATTGGGTATCCGAATGAAAATATTGGTAAAAACCGTTATGAGGGGCAGGAAATCACTTTGACCTATCAAAATAATTTCGGTGAGTTTAACTATTTCATTACCGCCAATGCCTCACGGATGAAGACCCAAGTGCTGTATATGAACGAGGTCTTTCAGCAATATAATTGGAACAGGCGCACGGGGATGCCCATAGGCCAGACATTTGGTTACCGTGCGAATGGGCTAATCCAAACGCAGGAAGAAGCCGATAATGCACCTTTGTTATCGGGAAATAAGGTGTATCCTGGTGATGTAAAACTGGTGGACCTGAATGGAGACGGTATTATCAACCAGTACGATCAAACGGCCATTGGCAATACAAAACCACTCGTATATTTTGGCACTACCTTAGGATTCAATGTCGCAGGCTTTGATTTCAGTGTATTGCTTCAGGGGGTATTAAACCGTAGTTACCAACAAACGGATTATTCCTTTGGGGATACTGGCGACGGACAGGGATTTGATTATATGCTGGGACGTTGGACACCGGAGACCGGTACTGCTGCAACTTATCCAAGGCTGACGCTGGGACCCGATCCGACCAATACACAAAATATTTCGAGCTACTGGACCCGTTCGGGCGAATATCTTCGGGTAAGGAATCTTGATGTCGGCTATACATTGCCCTTCGATTGGACAAAGCGCGCAAAGCTATCTTCGGTACGCATCTTTGCAAATGCACAAAACCTGTTCACTTTTACCCCCTATGGCCGCTTGGATCCAGAAATCTCATCAGGTACAGCCTATCCAGCACAGCGGATCATAAGCTTTGGTGTAAACGTGAAATTATAAACCTTAGAAATCGACAATGATAAAATATTCCTATTCAAACCACATACATGCTGCGGAGCGTGAGGTATCTTGCAGAGCGTCTGAAATAAAACCTATTTCTAATATGGACCTGGGCTTCCGCATGGCCTTTAAATTACCAATCATTCGTATGAAATATGATCAGTTAAAATGGTTGCTTGTAGTCGGAGTTTCGATCGGGATCTTCTCCTGTAAAAGCGACCTAGAGGAAGAGCCTATCGAGCTGCAAACACTGGACCAGGTGTTTGACCGACGGGATTCTGCCGGTGTAAATGCAAACCGGTTTCTGACCGATTGCTACCGTTATCTGCCCAGCCTAGGGAATCGGGTCGGTGGAGATTTCCTGGACGCAGCCACGGATGATGCCGTTTCCTCCAATCCGACCAACACATCGGTACAGCAGTTGGCAACAGGTTCTTATACTTCGGATAATTATCAGGACAACCTTTGGGCATCTTGGTATCAGGGGATTCGAAAGACAAGCATTTTTATTCAAAATATCGATCGTGTACCAGTAAAGGGACAACTGGAAAATGGTACGCCCATGCCGCGGGTATGGAAAGCAGAAGCAAAATTTATGCGTGCCTTATTTTATTTTGAATTGGTCAAACGTTATGGCGGGGTACCGCTGATGGGTGATAAGGTATACCAGCTGAACGATGATATTGAGTTGCCGCGGGCAAGCTTCGAAGAATGCGTCAACTATATTGTGGGGGAATGTGACGCAATAAAAGATAGCTTACGTACTGATCCATTTAATCTGGCTTTTTATGGAAGGCCTACGAAGGCGGCGGCCATGGCGCTAAAATCCCGTGTGCTCCTGTATGCTGCCAGTCCATTGTTCAACGGTGGAAATAGCAATGGACAGAATATTCTTACGGGGTATACGGTATTTTCTGCTGCGCGATGGCAGTTGGCCGAGAATGCGGCCAAAGACTTGATGGACCTAAACCTGTTTAAGCTTGAACCGCAGTTTAAAGATGTCTTTATCACACGCAACAATGAACGAATCTTTTCCAAACAAGGTGGCAATAATACCAGTTTTGAAAATAACAATGGTCCCGTGGGTTATGCCAATGGAGTGAACAATGGTCGAACTAGTCCTACCCAGGAACTTGTAGACGCCTTTGGGATGAGTAACGGTCTGAAAATTACGGACGAAAATTCAGGCTATGATCCTAACGATCCTTATGTAGGGCGCGACAGCCGCTTCTACGCAACTGTTTTTTATAATGGCGCCCCCTGGTTAAATCGTCCTGTACAAACCTTTGAGGGGGGATCCGATAAACCAGGTGGATCCAAGCAACAGACAAAAACGGGCTATTACCTCCGCAAGTTTATGGGAAATTTTGAATCCCTGGCAAACTATAGTAATGTAAACCATGACTTTATCCTGTTCCGCTATGCTGAAATATTGTTGAATTATGCTGAAGCACGAAATGAACGTTTGGAGAGACCTGATGTCAATGTTTATCGTGCTGTTGAACAAATACGACAACGGGCAGGGCTGATTCCCTATCAGCTTCCCGAAACATTGACCAAAGCAGAAATGCGGGAGCTGATCTACCTCGAACGGAGAAAGGAACTGGCCTTTGAGGAGCATCGCTTTTACGATGTGCGAAGGTGGAAAATAGCCGAAGAGGAGTTTAATAAGGAGCTACACGCCACAGTCATTTATCAAACGGGAACCGGGGCGATCAGGCAGTCACTTCCTATTCTGAAAATGACATTTGATACGAAGATGTACTTGGCTCCCATTCCATTTTCGGAAGTGATCAAAAATCCAAAAATGGTACAGAACCCCGGCTGGTAATTGGCTTATTTACGTAAGCCGAAGAAGGCTGCGCGAATGGCTTTAATCATGAAAAAATAAAATATAAACGGATGAAAAAGAGCATATATCTGTTAACAATAATGGTTTTGACGCCATTTATACTATTGGCGCAATCCATGGTGAATGGTATTGTCAAAAATAGTTCGGGTCCCTTGGTGGGTGTATCGGTGCAGGAGAAAGGAGGGGGAGCCACACAAACAGATCAAAATGGACGGTTTAAATTGGCCTTACGAGGTACTAAGGTCTTAGTGTTTACAAGTGTAGGATATAATACCCAGCAACGAGACGTGAAGCAGGGTGAAAATATCGAAGTGATTATGCAATCCAGCAGCCAGGATATTGATGAGGTGGTGGTAGTGGGATTTGGTACGACGAAAAAGATCACTAGCACGGGCGCAGTCAGTTCAATAAAAGGGGCGGATATCCGTCAGGTGCCAACTTCGAGCGTACAGAATGCATTGGCTGGAAGATTACCGGGATTTGTTTCGGTACAGCGCTCCGGACAACCCGGTAAAGATGCTTCGGATTTTTATATCCGCGGTGTCAGTTCATTGAATCCAGAAGGAAACCAGCCCCTGATTATTGTTGATGATATCGAATATACATATGAACAACTTTCGCAGATCAACGTCAATGAAATCGAAAGTATTTCGATCCTAAAGGATGCATCGACGACGGCTGTTTTCGGTATCAAGGGGGCAAATGGTGTATTGGTTGTCAAAACGCGGCGGGGTGAATCGGGGCGGCCAAAGATCAATGCGCGTATCGAGTCAGGTATGCAGAGCCCAGTCACAAAATTGAAGTTTTTGAATGCCTATGAAAGTGCGCTCTTATGGAATGAAGCGATAGCAAATACGCTGGGCGACAATTCCAATCAACCTTTTAGTGAAGCCGATTTGGCACATTTCCGTTCCGGGGATGATCCTTATGGCCATCCGGATATCAATTGGTATGACCGGATCTTTAAACCGTCGAGCCAACAGTACAATACAAATATTGATATCACTGGTGGCGGCGAAAGTATTAAATATTTTGTATCAGGTGGGGCTTTCTCCCAAAATGGAAATCTTTACAATTTTGAGAATGAAGGTGACAAGGTCAACAATAACTATTATTATCGTCGTTTCAACTTGCGATCAAATCTAGATGTACAAGCAACGAAGACGCTCAAATTACGATTGGATTTCCGGGCGAACTTCAATCGTATCAATTCACCGCGGGCGGGAAATGTCGTTGGTGAGGTGTTCAATTTTAATAAGATAAGACCATGGTCGGCACCTTTTATAAACCCAGATGGTTCGTTCGCCTATGCCAGTGATACGCAGGAGTTGCTACCGACGATCAATGCACGCCTGGCAGCGTCTGGATATAGCTTGGATCGACGTAACGATATCAATATTTTATTTGGCGGGACTCAGGAACTGAATGCTTGGTTGAAGGGGCTTTCATTTTCTACCCGTGTAGCCTATGCCAGCGTGGAGTCGAATGGTCGAGAGCAGGCCCGCGATGAGATACCTGTGTATCGTTATGACCCGAGTTCGAACGGTTACCAGCTGAAAGGTGGGGCACCTTATGTGCTGGGCAATTATACCTTGCGGGCCTACCAGGGGGATTACAACAGTCGGGTGAATGTACAGGCCAATTTCAATTATGCGCGAACTTTTGGGGATCATGGGGTGACAGCACTCCTGCTGTATAATCGGGAATCCTATAAAACAAAGGGGGATAAGAAAACCAACTGGATTCCACAGAATTTTGAGGGCTATACCTTTCGCGCAGGGTACAACTTTAAAGAGAAGTTCTTATTGGATGCAACAGCAGCATACAATGGCTCGGATCGTTTTCAGGCGGCACAGCGTTATGGCCTTTTTCCGGCGGTGTCGGCAGGATACAATCTAGCGAAGGAATCGTTTTTCAAAGATGCATTTAACTTTGTAGAATTATTTAAATTGCGGGCTTCCTATGGAATCGTGGGTTCTGACAAGGTCGCCGGTGACCGTTATCTGTACCAGCAGGTATACAACGAGGGCGGAAGCTATTCTTTTGGTGAAACCCATCAGCCTTCACTTATTATCACGGAAGGAAATCTGGGAAATAACAATGTTACTTGGGAAAAACAGAAGTCATTTGATGTAGGGCTTGATGTCAATCTATGGAAAAACAAGTTTTCCATGACCTTTGACTATTTCAATAACCTACGCTATGATCAGCTCGTTACTTCACAGTCGCTTTTCCAGCACATCGGTGTAGGGGTCTCGCCATCAAATATTGCGAAGGTACGGAATAGGGGGGTGGAATTGGAACTGAATGTTAACAACAATATCGGCGCATTTAATTATAATATTAAAGGTGTATTGACGTATTTCAAAAATAAGATCCTGTTTCAGGATGAACCGGCACCAGCTTATCCTTGGTTGCGGCTGACAGGGCAGCAGATCAATCAACCGTTGGGTTATCTGTATGATGGTTTTTATACCGAGGAAAATATCGGTGCAAGCCCAAAACCGTCGGGAGGGTATGAGGTGCAGCCCGGTGATCTGCGGTATAAGGACCTCAATAACGATGGTGTAATTGATGACTATGATCGAACGGTGATCGGTAAGCCCAATATTCCCAATACCAGCTTTGGACTTACCTTGGGGGGAAGTTACAAAGGGTTTAGTTTCAATGTGTTGCTGCATGGGACTACCGGGTACAGCTTTAGCGTTCAGGGAAGCGGTATTGAGCCCTTCCAGAGCCAGTTTCAACCAATCCATCAAGAGCGATGGACTGCCGAAACAGCCGCGACAGCTAAATTTCCCCGCTTAACGACTAATCCGACAACGATTAATAGCCCGTCAACCTATATGTCTGATTTCTGGCTTATTGATGCGACCTATTTACGTTTGAAGACAGTTGAGCTGGGGTACCAGTTACCCAATAAATGGCTGCCATTTAGGATTAACAATGCACGCTTATATCTGAGCGGGTATAATCTGCTGACCTGGACGAATTATTCCTTATATCAGCAGGATCCTGAGGTGACGTCTAACAGCGCGGGAGATGCGTATCAGAATCAACGTGTTGTAAATCTCGGTATACAGATCGGACTTTAATCAGCCAGTGATGAGTTTTAAATAGTACAATTACAGGTTTAAATAATAAGCAGGGCCAAATCATTTGATCCTGCTTATTATTTTGAAGAAATTTGGACGATACGTATTACTCGCTCAGTTTTTGAGCAGTTAGATTATCGGTGGTAATTGATTGTACGGCGACAACGCATCGTTGGAGTTAGTATTCAGGAAATTGGCGAACTTGAATTGGCACTGATTGCAAATGCCAACTTGGAGCATGGCGGATAGCGGACTTTTACGTTACAAAGCGTAGTTAGAAAATCAGGGGAATCCAGTTTGAATTTATAGTGGATTTCAACGATTCAAAACCCAAGAACAAGCGTCGTTAAATCGCTTATCCTAAGTTTCAATGTGAGGGTTACTTCTTTCGGCCGATTGAGGCTGCAGAATGGATATGTTGCCGTAAACAGGCGGCCGTTAGCGAGACAGTATCTTTGAGCAAATCGGCAACGGTACCTGTAAACACCACATTTCCGCCATACTTGCCCGCTCCGGGCCCAATATCGATAATCCAGTCCGCTTGGGCGATAACATCGAGGTTATGCTCGATAACGATCAATGTATTGCGGTTATCCACCAGGTTATTGATAAAGTTTAATAGCTTTTCGGTATCGTTTGGATGTAAGCCGGTGCTGGGTTCATCGAGGACGATAATCTTGTTGGAGTTCTTGAGTTCTTTGGTCAGTTTGAGCCGTTGTCTTTCCCCACCCGAAAAACTGTCTGACCGTTGCCCCAAAGTAAGATAGCCCAGTCCCAGTTGGAGTAACATATCAAACGACTGACGGTAGAGTTTGTCCGGGAAAAAATCATAGGCTTCTGCTACAGTCATATCCATCACCGCAACAATATTTTTATCATGGTAATGATATGTTAAGACCGCAGGCTTAAAGCCAGAGCCACCGCAGACCTCGCAGGTCTGTTCAATATCATCCATAAAGGCCAGATCAATTTTTTCGATACCGATACCTTTGCAGTTTTCACAGGCGCCGAGGCTATTTCGACTAAAAACCTTATCGGATACCTGATTTGCTTTTGAAAACAGGGTACGTATCGCGTCAGATAAGCCCAGGTAGGTCAACAGATTGGAGCGTGCACCCGTTGAAAATAACGACTGGTCGATAATGGTGGCTTCGGGATAAAATTGGGGCAGCGCTTTGTTGATCAGCGTACTCTTGCCCGAACCCGCCACGCCGGTAACTACGGTCATCACCTTTTGGGGAATGCTTACATCGACGTCTTTCAGATTATGCAGATTGGCATGCTCGATTTCAAGGTATCCCTTTGCCGATCGTGGCTTATGATTAATTTGAGGCTGTTTGGCAAAGTACAGGCCTGTTTTTCCGGTGGATGTTTTTAGTCCCGCAACCGTGCCGTTATAGACAATATCGCCGCCGTTTTTTCCCGATTCTGGCCCCATATCGATTACATGGTCGGCTATGCGGATCAGATCGGGGTCGTGCTCATCAAGTAAAACGGTATTGCCTTTATCACGCAGCTGTTTAATAATTGCGGCTATGTTCTGTAAATCCATTGGATGAAGTCCGATGCTCGGCTCGTCAAAAATATAGAGTAAATCCGTCAGGCTGCTCCCCAGGTTTCGCACCATTTTGATGCGCTGACTTTCTCCGCCCGACAGCGTATCTGTTCTTCTATCCAAGGTCAAATACTGTAAGCCGATGTTGACGATATACTGCAGTTTCTTTTTCAGTTCGGTCAGAATAACATCAAAAGCGTTGGATGGTAAAGAAGCAACAAATGCCAAGAGCTCATCGATCGAAAGGGCCGTACAGTCGGCAATGTTTTTGCCCCTTATTTTACAGGACAGAATCGTATCATTCAACTGGTTTCCCTTGCATACGGGGCAAGTTTTGGTAACGATAATGGTATTTAAAGCCTCTTTTCGGTTCATGATTTCCTTAGACTGCTTTTTGAGGAATGCTTTTTCAATACGGGGAATGATACCCTCATATTGGACCGTTTTCCCCCATTCCGGATCAGGATGTTTGGGTTTGTGTTCGGCTGCATGCAAAAGGAGCTCCCATTCCTGCGGGGTATAATCGTGCAGGTTTTTATCGTTGTCAAAATAGCCTGATTGGGTGTAGCGCGTCAGGCGCCAGCCGCCCGGTTGAAAGGTCGGGAATCGGATAGCCCCTTCGTTCAACGATTTTTGTTTGTCGATAAGGGAATCCGTATCAATGGTCTCACAATGCCAAGGCCTTCACAGGCCTTGCACATGCCCAAAGGATTATTGAATGAAAAAGCGCTTGAATAGCCTACAAAGGGTGTTCCCATGCGCGAGAAAAGCAGGCGCAAGGAAGCATATATGTCGGTAGCCGTTCCTACAGTAGAGCGTGCATTACCGCCCAATCTTTTTTGATTGATAATAATAGGGACATTCAGGTTGTCGATTTTGTCCACATCCGGAACACCGATGTGCTGCAGCCGGTTTCGGATAAAACTGCCCTGTGTTTCGCTGAACTGCCTTTGGGCTTCAGCACCTATGATTTCAAAGACCAAAGACGACTTGCCCGATCCGGAGACTCCTGTAAAAACACTGATCTTTTTCTTGGCGATCTGGAGAGAAATATTCTTGAGATTATTTTGTCGGGCATGTATAATGTGACTTGCGTTTCAAGAATAGTCCCTTTTATAGCGCTCCGTAGGTCAGGTATATTTTATGCTGTTTTAACTATTTCTTTTAACCACATCGACCATATGATCTAAATCAAATGGCTTTTCAATAAAGTCGTCGGCTTTACATTCGGCGGCGGTTTTTGCAATATCGCTGGCTGTCGATGTCAGGACAGATGGAAGCTCTTCGGTATCTGGATCAGCTTTGAGTTCCTTGATCACCTCGGATCCTTTTTTACTTCCTTTAATATGGTCATCCACAATAAGAATGTCGGGATCAATATCTGCAAGCTCTTCTATTGGTTCAGTCGTAAGCGATGGAATCACATCAAAACCCTCATCTACTAAGACCTCATCCATGATATTCAAGATATCTTCATTATCTTGAATAACTATAGCCTTCTTTTTCGTCATTTCTATTGAAATTTATCGCGTAAATATAGGAAAAAAGCGCATACAAAAAACAGGGCAACGCGCAATTTTCAGTTCGGAGAAACAGAACAAAAGTAAGGCTATCAGTGAGCTGCTAGCAATGCAGGCTATTAGGGGGCTTACGCTGTCCTTTTTGGCTAATTTTTTGATTGAATGAGTTGGAAATGCAGAAATAAGAAGCGGACCAAACTTAAGGATAGTTTGGTCCGCTAGGTTAAAAAAATATGATGCTTAAATAATTCTTAAGCATGTTTCTATTGTTATCCTGCTTTGTTACACGTTAGCTCAACGGCTTTTTGAAACAATACATGCTGTTGATTGTGCAGAGGATTATACCTTGATCAAACGCTATTAATGGCTTAATTGTAATTTTCCGATAAAGGGGCGATTATCAATCGTCAGAATAGCTTCTTTAAGGGAATAGCATAGCTGATAGTTTTCGCTCAGTGCTTTTTTGCTCGCGTCTATTTTGTCGTTTTCAACCTTGTCGACAATCCAGGTTGGGTTTAACGGATCTGAATTAAATTTGGTGATTAATACGGTAAATCCTTCTTTCTGAGCACTGATTAAAGTGTCTTTTGTGATGTCTACTATTTTCATAGTGAGATAATATACGAAAAAAAATACGAAACAGGATGTACTAAGTTTAAATGATAACCTGGTAGACTTGCGGACAATTTTAATAGAAATGTAGCTTCTTTTATGGATCCGGCGCTAAAATTGAAAAGTTTAGCGCCGGGAATATCCGCTGTGATGCAGATTGCAAAAAAAAATAAATGTAACTAAACTTTTTATCTTAATCTTATTTTCCATTGAGATGGTCGCGCACAAAATTTAGCCAACTCGAAGGATCAATGGTTTTATCAATAAATACGTCAGGTTGTAATCCGATGTCGTCTACAGGGAAGTCTGGAATACGATAACTTTTAGATAATCCATAGTACAGTTCAATATCGCCACAGGGTGATGTAACGATATTTACATTCGAGATATCAAGCATTCCTTTGGTTGTTCTACCGTACAATTTTACCTTTTTACTTTGCATGGCGGTCAATAGAAATTGCTCTGTCGTGCTCCCGTTATTTTCATTGATAACGATCCCTATGTTTTTGGGATAAGGCTGAATGGTATCCAGCTTGGTTATGTTTACTTTTTTATTGAATAAATCGACATACTCACCTTTATTGGCCTGCAATTTTTCGTAGTAGATTTTGAACGTTTTTTTAGACTCCTCGTCAAAATCGGGGTTTTGACTCAGCTCCAACATGCGTTGATTATTTAAATCTGTCGAATAAAATAATGCACCTACGGTTCTAATCGGCTGCGTATATAAGAAGGGGATAAGGCTACTATAACTCGCATCACTTCCGCCTGGATTATTTCTAACGTCAATAATAAAATTTTCGGTCGATAAGATGGTTGCTCGGTTGGCCAATATAAGGCTGTCAATTGCTTTTTTTTCGGATATTTCAAAATCAGGAATTCGGAGGTAAACCGTGTTTTCATTTATTTTTTCGAATAATGGCTTTGTGGCGTTTAATGGATTTAGATCCTTTTCAATAGGCTGCTTTTTTTGTTCGGTAACCTTTTCGCCTTTCTTTGTTTTTCCAATATAATTTACGCCGATATGCCCATTACGAAAGAAACGGATCCATTGATTGAGTAATGTAGCACATTCCTGATTATTGGACAGGTGTTTAACTTTTTCGAGATACATTTTATTGTGCAATTCATAGGCATCCTTGCCCTTCTTGCTGATGGTATATTGAAAACCGGCATCATTTTCTTCAAACGTTTTTTTTACCCACAAAAAATTGGATTCACAATTGCAGTTTTGAGCGAAATTTAAGATAGGTAAACTTAGCAATAGCCATAAAAATAGGACGCGTCTGTTCATTTGTATTATTAGAAATGTTAATAATTGTCGATCGCACAAATATAGACTAAAAAAGGAAAATACACGCGTAACCGAACAAAAGATTATTCAGGATGTCAAGGGCCCATTTTTTAGGTATGATGGTATTAGAAAGTTTCTTCTTCTTACTCATCCCTCAGGCTGACAGCCGGGTTGATCAAGGCTGCTTTGATCGCATGATAGCTGATCGTGAGCAACGCTATTATCAACGTACCCATACCGGCAGCAATGAAGATATCCCAGGTGATTTTAATACGGTAAGTATATGCGCTGAGCATGTCGTCAGCGATATAATAGGCTATCGGAAATGCGACCAGGCATGAGAAAAGGACCAGCAGCACGAAATCTTGAGACAGCATCCTCATGATCTTAAAAGTAGAGGCTCCCAGTACTTTGTGGATACCGATTTCCTTCGTCCGGTTCTCGGCTATATAGGCAATCAGGCCATATAAGCCAAGGCATGAAATAAAAATTGTCAATAGTGCAAAAAGACTCGAAAGTGTACCCAATTGTTGAAAATCTTTAAATTTTTCGGCGTACTTGCTGTCTACAAAGGAATATTCAAAAGGATAGTCGGGATTATATTCTTTAAAAATCTTCTCCATGGCAGCAAGTGCTTCTGACGTATTCATATGGTCGTTTATGCGTATGTTCGTAACCTGAGTACCTGCATAAGCACCCTGAATGACCATTGGAGTAATGGGACTGAAAGGCGATTCCTGAATAAAATCCTTGATAACTCCGACGATATGCCAATTCCTGCTATCGACAACCGTTTTGCCGATCGGATCATCAAAATTAAATGCCTTGGCGGCGGATTCATTAATAATCATCGCGGCAGAATCAGTTGGAAATTTAGCCAAATCAAAATCCCGCCCTGCAACTAATTGCAGCTCTGCCGTGTTGACCAAATTTTCATCGGCACCAATTCTGGCAAAAATGGTGTTATTACCTTTGGGCTTCCCAGCCCAGTCCATGTAGTTGCTGCTTCTGTTCTCCGTAAGGGGGGACGAAGTCCTTGAAATCTGTGTGGCAATACCGGAAGACAATAATTTGTTTTTTATAAGTAATCTATTTTTGCTGATTTCTCCCTGATCGATAATACTAACCAACCTTTCCTTATTATATCCGATTTCTCTATTTTGAGCGTATTTGATTTGCCGATGGATGGATAATGTTGTTATGGTCAGGATGATAGCAATACAAAATTGGGAAATGACGAGGATTTTCCGAGGGTTAAATTTCTGTTGAATAGGAAGATATTTGCCTTTCAGTACTTTCGTCGGCAGGAAGGAAGACAGATAAAACGCAGGATAGCTCCCTGAAAGAATTCCGGTCACTACAATAAATCCTGCAAACATTGCCCAGAAAAGGAGATCGTCAAATTGGATAGATAGCTTTCTGGAGACCAGATCATTAAAGTAGGGGAGCGCTATCAGGGTAATCAACAGGGATAATAGGCCAGAAATACATGAAATCACCATGGATTCAGTCAGGAACTGACCGACCAACAGCTTTTTATTTGCACCGACGACTTTTCTGACACCTACTTCCTTCGCCCGTTTTTCGCTCTGAGCCGTGCTTAGATTCATGAAATTAATGCAGGCAATAATAAGAATAAAACAAGCAATGGCGATAAATGATCGTACCATGCCAATTCGTTGCGAGCTTGGCTTTCCCTGCTCAGTAAAGTTGCTATAAAGCCATTTATCGCCGATAGGTTTAATAAAATTGGCCACTTTTGTATCGGTATGCTTTCTTAAGAAATATTTTATATTTGTTTCAAATTGATCGACATTCGCACTTTTATGCAGTTGTATGTAGGTCTGAATGGAATTATTTCCCCAATAATCGTCTGAATAGCCTATTTTCTCCATTAGTGTCCAGGGTACGAGATAAGTGCTTCCTTTCATAAACGAATTATCTGGCAAGTCCTCAATAATCGCAGACACAGTTGAAATTTGGGAGCTGTCCAGTCGGATGGTCTTGTTGATCGGGTCGGAATGCCCAAATAATCTTTCAGCCAAAGATTTCGTGAGAACAATCTGGTTGGGATTTTTTAATGCCTCGAGGGGATTGCCTGCTATAACCTTGTAATCAAATATTTTTAAGAATGTGCTGTCTACGAAAACACCTTGTTCTTTTGCAAGTTTTGTTTCTTGATGGGTTAAAAGAAATCCAGTACCCTTATCCACTCTTGTAATCGCATTTATCTCAGGAAAGTCGGTTTTTAAAGCCGCAGCCATTGGCTTAGGCGTATAAAAATGTTCGACGGCTTCGCCTTCCCATACATCTTTCATCCCTACTGCATAGATCTGATTGGTATTAGAATAAAAGCGGTCAAAGCTAAATTCGCTTTTAACCCATAGCATGATCAATATGGCAGCTGTCATTCCAGAAGCTAATCCTACACTGTTTATCGCTGTAAAACCTTTATTCTTTGCTAAATGACGAAAGGCAATTTGAAAATAATTCGTAAGCATATGAAATTGTTATGGATTAACGTTTACTAATTCATTGCCAATAAAATAAAGTGCTGAAAATAAGTAGTTAAAGCGTTTTTTATCATCAATTGCATGTTCGAAATCGAACGATCTTTGTTCGAATGCGGACAATTGAGGAAAGGTTATTGAACCTATTGATAAACTCAAAATTTTACTAACATACAGGAGCATCTTCATTGCATTATTTTACAGGTTTCATTAGAAATCCATCATAAATTGACTTTCCTAAAAATAAAACCTAATTTTGACTGATCAACAATAACTAAACCAGCAGATGAGTGTTACACATGTCCGACAATTGTTTACCCAACTTTATGAAGAAAATTGGGTGAAGTTGTATGTGCATGTGTTTCGGATGTTAGACGATCGTGACGAAGCCCGTGACATTGTACAGGAAATTTTCGCCAATCTCTGGGACCGCATGGAACGGCTCGAAATTGAACATTCTTATCAGGCGTATCTTTTTCGTTCGGCCCGTAATTTGGTCATCAATCGTATCGCCAGCCAGGATGTGGGCCGGAAATATGAACATTACCTGGAGCATGCCGCCTCAACTACTGAAATTATGCCCGACGAGTTGCTGCGGGAGAAAGAACTGGCTCAGCAGATCGATCAAGCGATTGAAAAGCTGCCACGTAAAATGGCTTTGATCTTCAAAAAAAGTCGTTTCGAGCAACGAAGTTATCGGGAGATTGCCGCAGAACTTGATATCTCTGAACAGACCGTCAAAAAGCAGATATACAATGCGTTGACGGTTTTGAGAAAAAAAATTCGAACTATTTTCATTTTTTTTCTACCACTAAGTGGACACTATCCTGTCTTCTAAACGGTAAACAGGATAGAACCTATGAAACAACGATTATCCAAACAACTACTGCAGAGGTATCAGCAGGGGATGTGCAGTGCCGAGGAAATTGCACTTGTCGAAAGTTGGTACAATCAGCTCAGTCGGAAAAATAATGAAAGAGATATACCAGAACTTGATCTGGCTGCTGAAGACCGCTATTTCCAACAGCATATTTTTGGGCCCGAATTAAGGGCTAAAAGCCACCAAAAGGCCTATTTGAAGGTGGCTGCCAGTATTGTATTCTTTTTGATGGCAGGTGCAGCGCTGTACTTCTTTTCCCTGCCCCAACAATCGCCACAGCCACTGCCTTTTAGTGTCGGCCAGTTCCAGGCCGATCTGCTGATCGGCAATGAAGTGGTTAGCCTGGACGAAAAGAAACCGTTTAGCCCGGCCTACATGGCGCAGGGGAAGGGGGATAACCTGGCGGTCAAGACCAAAAAGGGGCAAGAATTCAAAATGGAACTTCCCGATGGAACCACCGTATGGCTAAATGCAGACAGCAAGCTGGAAATAGGACCGGGATACGACCTCAAGGAACGCTCGGTATTCCTGACGGGTGAAGCTTATTTTAAGGTGGCAAAAAATAAAGCCAAACCTTTTATTGTTCATGTCGGCAACACCAGCATTGAAGCCTTGGGAACCGCTTTCAACGTGAAGTTATACGCAAACGATAGCCAGCTCTTAACCACACAGCTCGACGAAGGTAAAATACGGGTCAGCAATGCGGATCTTCAGGAGATTCTGCTACCGGGACAGTCGATCGAACTGAATGTGCTGAACGGTGCCTTCCAGCGAAAGCAGCAAAATACACAACAGGATGCTGCCAATTGGAAAGACGGTTACTTTGAATTTGACCAGACACCGCTTCCCGAGATTTTGGCCGATCTTTCCCGTTGGTACAATTTTACCTATAGCCTGGCGCCCGTCTATAAAAACAAAGTCCTTAGCGGGAAAATCAGCAAAAAAGAGTCCTTTGAAGAAGTACTCAAAATATTACGGTTCGCCGGCATAAACTATACCATCGACAACGATCGACTTGTCCTTGTTCCCTAACCAAACCCAAACAAACGCATTTTCAATCTAAATACCCTATGAAACAATCCGTAAAAACACTGCTATTGATGCTGATGCATGTCAATGGCTATGCCTTTAGCCAGCAGGGAGACAAGGCATCTGACCATGTTCAATTTAAACAGCTCGTTAAAGCCATTGAGCAGCGCAGCGATTACCGCTTTGTGTATGATCCCCATGAAATTAACCCCGACCTGAATATTGATGTCAATTTAAACAATGCCAATATCCCCGAGCTACTTAAACAGGCATTCTCGGCTAAGGGCATCCGCTATCAAATTGTCAAAAACACCATCGTGCTCCAGGGGAAGGGGGTAGCAAAGGCGCTCCAGATGACCGTCTCTGGTCGGGTCAGCAATGCTACCGGTGCAGCGCTTGAAGGGGTTAGTGTACGGGTTAAAAATAAGGTAGCCAGTACAGTGACCGATGCTAACGGTCGTTTTAGTTTAAATGGCCTGCAGCAGGATGATATCTTACTTTTGAGTTATGTGGGCTACCGCAGCAAGGAAGTGAAGGTGGCCGACAAGGCCCTCATGGAAATAAGCCTTGAGCTAGATCCGGGTAACCTGGATGAAGTGGTGGTGATCGGTTACGGTACGTCTTCGATACGCAAAAATACGGGTTCGGTATCCAGTGTAACCGGCAGGGAAATAGAGACCCAACCGGTACTCGATCCCCTGGCTGCATTGCAGGGCCGCGTTGCCGGACTTAGTATCGCTTCTAATTCGGGCTTGCCGGGCAGTTCTTTTCAGGTGCAACTGCGGGGTGTAAACTCCCTGAGTAATGGCAGCAGCCCCCTTTACATTATCGACGGTATTCCATTTTCGGACGAAAGCATGAATCAGTTTACCGCGGCCAATGGCAATCAAAGCCCGCTAAGCCTAATCAATCCAAGGGATATTGAACGCATCGATGTGCTTAAAGATGCGGATGCGACAGCCATCTATGGCTCCCGGGGTGGGAATGGGGTGATCCTGATCACAACAAAAAAAGGAAATAAGGGCGGACTTAAAATAGACTTTAATGCCAATGTGGGCTCCGGTAAGGCCATCCGCAACTTGAAGATGCTCAATACGGAACAATATTTGGAAATCCGGAAGGAAGGCTTTAAAAACGATAACTGGACAGCGACAGCAGATAATGCGCCGGATCTGCTCACCTGGGATCAGTCCGCCTACAGCGACTGGCAAAGGGAGTTTTATGGTGCATCGGCCCCTTTTTCAACCTATCAGCTGTCATTTTCGGGCGGAAATGAATATACCCAATACCTGGCCAGTACCAATTTCAATCGTCAGGGTGATCCCTTGCCCGGTAATAAAAATTATCAGCGTGGGGGTGCGCTGTTGAACCTGTCTACGCAGTCCAAAGATCAACGATTTAAACTCAACAGCAGTTTCAACCTCAACCTGGACCGTAACAATACCGTGCCGACAGATATCGCACAGTTTTATAACCTGGCGCCCAATTATCCCATATACGATGAAAAGGGCGACTATTATTGGTTTCAGCAGAGTTTGCAGAACCCCGCCGCCTATATGGAGCGCTCGAGTGTTTCGAAATCAAAATCCCTGCTGGCCAACTTTTCTGCCGAATATGCGATCTTACCCCAGCTGGTCGCAAAAGTCAATGTGGGCTACAACCTCAAAAGCATGGACCAGACGCGCTTGCTGCCCAATGCGGGATTTAATCCATTGACGAGTACGGGTTCCATGGCTTCTTACGGGAATTCGGATTATCAGTCCTATATCATTGAACCGCAATTAAACTACAGCAAAACAATTGGTAAACATGATTTTAAACTGCTTTTGGGTGGTACCTGGCAGCAAAGGGTCAGCGAAGGGAAATACTTCGATGGCAGCAGTTACCCGAGTGATTCACAGCTAAACAATATCGGTGCTGCAGGTATCCTTGTGAATCGCAACAATCAGTATGCAGATTACCGTTACCAGTCTGCATTTGGTCGTATCAATTATGCCTATGCCGACAAATATTTGTTGAATTTCAGTTACCGAAGGGATGGCTCTTCCCGCTTTGGGCCCAACAATAAGTACGGTAATTTTGGGTCGATCGGTGCAGCCTGGGTGTTCAGCAGCGAAGAATTTCTCCAGGATCAGTCTATCTTGAGCTTCGGGAAGCTTCGTGCCAGCTGGGGGGTGACGGGTAATGACCAGATCGGTGATTACCAATATCTGGATACCTGGGGCACAGGATTTGCCTACCAGGGCATCACGGGGCTTTATCCGACACGGGTGTTTAATCCCAATTTTGGATGGGAAGAAATCAAAAAGAAAGAACTGGGGCTCGACCTTGGCTTTTTCAGAGACCGTATTTTTCTCACGGCCAATTATTACAACAATAGATCGGATAATCAGTTGATCAATATTGTGCTAGCACCGCAGACGGGCTATAATTCTTATTTTGGTAATACCCCCGCACTGATCGAAAATAAGGGCTTTGAGTTTGAGCTGAGCAGTGTGAATATCCAAAAGGAAAAGTTCAGCTGGAAAACCAATTTCAATATTACTTTCCCGTCCAATACCCTGCTGGAATATCCCGGGCTTGCGAGTAGCAGTGATGTGCGGCGGTACGTCATTGGCGAGTCCACACGTATCGTCCGCGGATTTCAGTTTACGGGAGTGGATCCACAAACCGGGGTCGCCCAATTCCGGGATGTGGATGGTGATGGGAAAATCAGTGATTTCAATGATTATGTGACTTTGGGATCACTACTGCCCAAGTACTATGGTGGTATCGGCAATAATCTGAGTTATGGCGATGTGAGCCTTGGATTTCTATTTCAGTTTGTCAAACAGGAGGGACCATCCATTGGTTACGGCCCACAGGCAACAACCATTGGCGGATTGGGCAATCTGGATGAATATGTGTTAAATCGTTGGCAGAAGCCCGGAGATGTGACGGATGTGCCACGTGCAACAGCCAATAGCGGCAACGAAGCTAACCTGGCTTACCGCAATTACTACCGCTATTCTTCGGCCGTATGGGACGATGCTTCTTTTATCCGCTTAAAAAATGTATCGCTCAGTTACGATATCTCCAAATGGGCAAAGAAGATCAATATGAGCCGCGTTGTGGTACAGTTCAATGCACAGAACCTCTTTACCTGGACAAGCTTCAGAGGTATGGATCCCGAGATGCCTGGTTTTGACCGTACTTATGTTTCGGATGTCAATCCCTTTGGTTCGGTACGGAACAGCGCCACGCCATCCATGCGCACGTATACCGTTGCGGTTCAGCTCACTTTTTAATGATCATAAAACTAAAGACATATCCCATGAACAAATATATTATCTACAGCCTTTTTGCAACACCACTGCTAAACATCTCCTGCAATAAATTTCTGGCCGTGGACCCACCCAAGACAGAAGTAGCAGCAGAGTCGGCCTTCAGTGACGAAAAGACGGCCACAGCAACCGTGGGCGGACTCTATACCAGTATGAACAACTACAATAACCAGTTCGCCAGTGGGCTGATGACCATTGTACTGTCCAGTCTGGCCGACGAGTATAACTCAGCCTTTACAAGCTACGATGAGTACAAATACAATAAACTAAGTCCGGCAACCTCTTATCTTGATCGGCTCTGGTCGCAACCTTATAGCTATATCAACCACAGCAATAAGATTATCGAGGGTGTCGAAGCCTCGGCGCTCAGCAGTACGGTAAAGGCACAGCTATCGGCCGAGGCCCGTTTTACAAGGGTATTCAATTACTTTTACCTGAGCAACCTCTTCAATAAAGTGCCTCTCATCACCGATACCAAGGATCTGGAAGCCAACAACCGAAAAGGTCCGGCCTCCAGGGAAGAGCTCTATGCTTTCATGGTGGATGATCTGCAGAAATCTGCTGTCGATATTGCGGATGCCTATCAGGGCAATGAGCGTACCCGCCCCAACAGAAAAGCGGTTGACGCGCTATTGGCCCGGGTATATCTGTATCATGGCGACTGGGCCAATGCCGAAGCAATGGCCGATAAAGTCATTGCTGATAACCGGTACGAACTGTCGCGCGACCTCAATACCGTCTTTTTGAAAACGAGCAAAGAGGCAATCTGGCAGCTGCAGACCGTTAATCTTTCCACTGCCGGAGTCAACACCTGGGAAGGTTTCAGTATCGTTCCGACAGTAGCTACAGCACGGAGTTATTATCAGGTGTATGATACCACGGTAGCGGCCTACGAAGAAAATGACTTACGTAAAGCGATGTGGTTAAAGCCTTATGTGGTAAGTAATAAGACGCTTTATATGCCGTATAAGTATAAGGTGCGCACGGGCGCCCCTGTAACCGAATACAATACTGTGCTGCGCCTTGCCGAGCAGTATCTGATCCGTGCCGAAGCGCGGCTAAACCAGAATAAGTTGCCGGCGGCAATACAGGATATCAATCAGATCCGCGAACGTGCAGGTCTTGCTGCGCTGCCACAAACGATGGACAAGGCGGGCATTGCGCTGGCGCTCGAAAAGGAGCGGCAGCTAGAACTGCTCGGTGAATGGGGCCACCGTTGGTTTGACCTGGTGCGCACAAACAGGGCCCTCCCTGTACTTTCGAAGGTCAAAACAGACTTTAGTGAAAGCGATACCAAAATACCGATCGCCAGTGCTATTTTAATTACCAATGCTAACCTCCAACAGAATGATTAAGCTATTCAAATACGCATTGCTGCTGTGCCTGCTACAGGCAAACCTGCTGTTGCAGGCACAAGTGAGCATTTTGCCGCAAAAAGCAGCGGCCGGAGATACCGTGACCATCAGCTTTGATCCGGGTAAATCTGCTGCTACCCATAAGGAAGGGCCATTTTTCGTGGATTTCAACTATTCAAATTTTTACGAGTTCCCGAGCCGCATGCCCATGCAACAAGAAGGTGGAATCTGGCGTGTACGTTTTAAACTGCCCGCCTACGCCAACTTTTCCTGCTTTACGATTGCCGACAAAGACAAGAAATTTGTACAGCAGGCAAGCGATAGCAGTCAGTATGAGATCTACGTCTATAAGCAGGGGAAACTGATTGCCGGCAATTACCTTGGGAAATCATACAGCGTGCCGGTGCAGGACAAAACCTCAGATCATATCCTGGCTACACAGGAGTATTACCTCAAAAAAGAGCTGAGTCTGTATCCTGACAATTACGAGGCACAGCTCCGGCTGATTGTGCTACAGATGAAAAACGCTGGTCCGGCCCAGCAGGGGTGGCTCTTGAACAAGGGCTTGGCCGTGGTGGAAAAGAAATTCAGAAGCAATCCGCTCTTTGAAGGGAACCTCAACAAGGTGACCATGGGCTATCTGATACTCGGCCAGAACCAAAAAGTGGATTCGATCCGCCAGGTGGTGATCAACGAGTTTCCCAACAAGAAGATCGGCATAGGGTATCGGCTCAATAAGTTGTTCCGCGAGCAGGATTCCACCGCCGTGGTCGCCAAGATAGGGCAGCTTCTAGCCCTCAAGACAGCCGATAATGAGGCGGCCTATGGCAGCGCCTACGACTATCTTTTTACCTACTATGTGCAGCACCGCGACAGCGTACAGGCCAAGAAATACCTGCCGCTGATTACCCGTTGGGAACAGGATCCCTACAAATGGCGCACATACAATCAGTATGTGCAGCTGCTCTTAGCGCATAAGCTGATGCTGCAGGATGCGTCCAAGCTCAATTTATATCTACTTGACAGTGTTGCGGCCTATCCCGTGAGTTTAATACGCTATTTCCCCGAAACGGGCTATCTGGTGGCCCATGATCCGGCCAAGGCGGATAAGCTTGCTGCAGTAAAAGCAGAAATTATGGCCAATCAGGGACTTATCGCTGCTCAGTTAAACCAGCCTGAAGCGGCCCGGAAGTGGTTCGATAAAAGTATCCCTACACTCCAATCGGCGGCACTGCTGCGGGCGGTGGCCATGCAGTATCAGCAGTGGAATGATCCAAACAGTGCTATACCTGTATTGGAGGCAGCCTATCGTTATGCTCCTTTTGATCCAGCGATCAGGCAGCTTCTCGACAAAGCGATCCTTAAAAACGGAATGGACAATGCTGCCGAACGGCAGGCTTATTTTAGCAAGCTTGACAAGCAATGGAAACAAGGGTATTACCAGGAGTTTCAAAAGATCATCGGCAATACGCCATTTCCAGAAGACATCAGCATAGTTGATATGGACAAAAAACCTTTGCTCAAAGCGGATCTCCAGGACAAGATTGTCATCATTGATTTTTGGGCAACCTGGTGTAAGCCCTGCATCGCTTCATTTCCCTATTTGCATCAGGTGTACAAAAAATATGCGGATGACCCGCAGGTGAAGTTCGTGATACTCAATTCGGGCAGCGGAAACAGCTGGGACGATGCCTACAAATGGGCGAAAGCCAATCCCGAATTTGACTTTCCATTTTATTACAACCAAGATAAGAAGCTCAGTAGTAAGTTGGATATCACATCCATTCCGACAACATTGATCCTGGACAAAAAGGGGAACATCCGTTTTCGAAAGGTGGGATTTGAAGGTGAGAAGCTACTGCAGAGCCTCGATGCCATGATCGAATACCTGAAAGAACTGGAGCACTAATTTGTTGGATTCCATGTAGCTGTTCGCAAATGTGCTGTTTCATTGAGATAGTAATACGACAACATCAATGAAACAGCAATTGCTTATATCATATCGATCACAACCCCATAAATTTAAAAGGTTGTACTTTTTTTAGGTGTTCATTGCTCAATCCAGTATAGGTTTTGTTTTGTTCCACATCAAGTTTAAGAACCTGACCTTTTTCGCTCAGATCCGGATCTTTTAGATTGATCCAAAAAGTACCCGGTGTGGTTACTGTTTCAAAATAGTAAACCAAATCTTTGTGATCTGCTACAGAACGCCAACGTGTCGTCGAGATATTGGGTTCTTCCTTGGAGGAAATTCCATAAGGAACAGAACAGTTGCGAATTACGCTAAACACACTTGCAACGGATTTCCTCACGTCATCGGTCTGTGGAATTGCATCAATATAAAAGGAAGCACGCACAAATCGGTCTGCCGCACGGTTGGTACCAGGCAACATGATGGTACCTGGAATTCCCCGCCAATAATTATTGAGTGCCAGCTGCTCTTCAAAGATCGGCGAGTTTGTCATCACGACGTATTTCGGGTCGTGGTGTATCACAAGCTTTCCGTTGATATATTCAAATATGGCGTTGTCGCCAGATTTATCGGATAATGATAAATGGAGTGTCGTAAACCGCTGTGTACCCGGAATATAGTCGCTGACTAAGACGAAAGGTTCGCTTTTAAGAGCATCTACGGCCTCTGCTACCGAAGCATAGTTATCTAATATATACTGTGCCCAAGCGGCAATGGTCAATCCGGGCTTCTGTCCTTTTGGATCGAATTTAGGATATTGGGATTCGGCTAGCCAAAGGACATTGGCTACAAGGCCAGCCTCATTCAAGCCATCTGTAGTGGCGATGTCCCAGGCACTCGCAATGACACTGCCATATTTTGAAGTCCATTTGACGGAAAGGGGACCCACTTCTCCATTTCGTTTCATCCCTTTTGGAAACACCCACAGATTAACGGGTATTTCATCCCGCCAGTCCATACTTCGGGCGGTAAGGACAGTTTGATTGGGCCCTTTATATACAACGCGTGTGCATGCATCGGTTTTGCGATAGACAAAACAAAAAACCAGCACTAAAACAATTAAGATTCTTTTCATTTTCTTAAATTTATATGATTAAAATGTATTCCTATGTTGGTCTATAATCCCGTAGCTCAATTCGCCTGCTGCTACATTTAACTTATTTAAGTCTATTTTTGTTAATTAGGATAATTATCATTGCCATAATAACTAATTTTCCCCTCTTTTTGTTTGTCCTAACCGTCAAATTTTGGGTAGCTTAATATTAAATTAACACTGGAGAATAATAATCTTCGTAATTGTACTCTTGGCTGCCATTCGCGACGATAATAGGGCATGCCGAAGAAAATATAATCCTTTATTCGCCCGCTACAGCTTAAGTTTATTTAATTTCATGTGGCTGGTCCTGAATGTGGAAGCACTCAATGGGATAGAAAACAGCAGTGGGATAAGAATTCTTAAGCAAATGAGCGATACAGCGTGGTTTTAAAGGAGGTGTGCAATTTCAACAAGGGGTTCTTTTGCACCTAGGCGAATAAATTTAATAAAAAAATCGAAGTTTGAAAAGTATTGTCTTGGTAGTCACTTTGTTAATTTAGCTTAATTTTTGTTAAATCGAATCTTCCTGTAAGCTAACATAGTTAAATAATTCGTTATTTAGGTATAAAAGGAAACAGGATGATGTCCGATTTTAAAAAAAATATACACCTGGCAAATCGCGCCGGATTTGGGATGGGCCTACAGCAGATTACCGTTTTTGAACAGCAGTCTACCGCAGTCCTCTGGAAGCAATATGCCCAGGAACATGAATTTCATCCCATCAGTTTCAATACGGAGCAGACCAACGTCGACTACACGACGCTTTCCAAGTTGAATGCCGCAGACAAAAAGCAGGTACAACAGCTCAATCGAAAGCGTAATATTGAGATCAACCTTAATTTCCTGAATGAAATGGTGCATAGCGAAGATCAGCTCAGGGAGAAGATGGCCTTTTTTTGGCACGGACATTTTGCTAGCCGGGTTATCAACGCCAATTTTAGCGCCCATATCCTCAACGAAATCAGAAAAAATGCGCTTGGAAATTTCCGGGATCTGCTGTTCGCCGTTTCCAAAGCTCCGGCTATGCTCAATTTCCTCAACAACCAGCAGAATAAAAAAGACCACCCCAATGAAAACTTTGCCCGGGAAGTGATGGAGCTCTTTACGATGGGGCGTGGCAACTATACGGAATCGGATGTGAAGGAAGCTGCGCGTGCATTTACGGGCTGGTCATACGATAAGGATGGCCAGTTCTTGGTGCGTAAAAAGTATCATGATTCGGGCAGCAAAACATTTTTGGGGAAAACCGGAAGTTTCGACGGCAATGCTATCCTGGATATTATCTTGGAGCGGCCCGCTACGGCCCGTTTTATCACCGAAAAGCTCTACCGTTTTCTGGTAAACGAACAAGTGGATCAGGACATCGTCGACACGCTGAGTAAAGATTTCTTCGATTCAGGATATGATATCAGGCGGTTGCTAGACCGTGTATTTACGGCAGCCTGGTTTTACGACTCCAAAAATGTGGGCAACAAAATAAAGTCACCGGTGGAACTCATGGCTGGTATTATGCGTATGCTGCCCATGGAGATCGCGATTCCTGAAAACCTGATTGTTTATCAAAAGCTGTTGGGACAGATGCTCCTGTATCCGCCGAATGTGGCGGGATGGCCATCGGGAAAAGCCTGGATCGACAGCTCTACCTTATTGCTCCGGATGCAACTACCGCAGATATGGACCGGCCTGCGGCCGCTGGATCTTGACGCGCAGAATGACGACGACCTTGATATGGGGATGAAGCAGTCGCGGGCCATGGCTAAAGCCTATAAAAACCCAAAAATTTCCATTGACTGGGCTGGGGTCGAGGCTGTATTTGCCGATCGGGATCCCTTTGAGCTCCTGCTGCAGCAGCAACCTTCCTTTGGTAAGGCACTGCGCGATAGCTACGCTGGCGGAAGCCGCCGTAGGACTATTATTGAAGTAATGAGTATCCCCGAATATCAACTCTGTTAATCGTAATAAGAAAGCCATGATCATCAAAAGACGCCAATTTCTCAAAGCAGGTTCACTTGCAACAGCATCGCTGCTGCTGCCCAATTTCTTAAAAGCCATGTCCTTGCCTGAAGCACTGGAAAGGGGACATAAGGTGTTGGTCATCTTGCAGCTCAGTGGTGGCAATGATGGGCTAAATACCATTGTTCCGATGCGCAATGATATCTATTTTCGGGAACGGCAGACGATTGCGGTCGATAATGCACTAACGCTCACAGATGAAGCGGGCATTCATCCGGCTTTACCTTTTTTTAAGACACTTTATGATCGTGGCGAACTGGCTGTACTCAACAATGTCGGTTATCCCGATCCCAATAAATCGCATTTCCGCAGCATGGATATATGGCATAGTGCGAGCCGAAGCGACGAGTACCTGGAGAGCGGCTGGATAGGCCGCTACCTCGACCAGGCCTGTTACGACTGCGTTCATCCGACGCAGGCGCTCGAAGTGAATGATATGCTGAGCCTTGCCCTCAAGGGAAAACAGAAAAAAGCGTTTGCGTTTAAAGACCCCAAGAAGCTTTATCAGACCAGCCGTGAAGAGTATTTTAATGCACTCTATCAGGAACATCAGCATCAGCATGAAGAGGAGACAGTAGCCTATCTGTATCAGACCCTGGGTGATACGATCAACAATGCCGACTATATTTTTGAACAGAGTAAAGCCAGGAAGACCGCAGCAGCGTACCCCGATTCGGTGCTTGGAAAGGATCTGAAGACGGTATCGTCGTTGATTAAATCGGATATCAATACACAGGTATACTATCTGCAGATCGGCAGTTTTGATACGCATATCAATCAGCAGCAGCGGCAGGAGAGTCTATTCCAAACCATCAACGATGCCGTGGAGGCGTTTGTGGACGACCTCAAGAAAAATAGTCTTTTTCAGCATGTCATGCTGATGACCTTTTCGGAGTTTGGCCGTAGGGTGGCCCAGAATGCCAGCAATGGCACTGATCATGGTACGGCCAACCAACTTTTTTTTCTATCCGGAGGATTGAAAAAACAGGGCCTGCTCAACGCGCTGCCCGACCTAACCCAGCTCAATGAGGGGGATCTCCAGTATACGGAAGATTTTCGAAAAGTATATGCTACACTATTGAAAAAATGGCTCGATGCAGATTCAGCCAAAATATTAGGTTGGAAAAATGGGATTTATGATTTTATTTAAAAAACACCTTCTTATGAGTAGGTATTTATACGCTTTTTTTTTCGATAAATAGTTTTATACCTGAATTGTGTGATGGGCTTTGATTTACAGGATTTATTAGAGATATTAGTTCTATAAACTTAAAATTTGAGTCCATTACACAACCTTTCGGAAGAAACATTGATTCTTTTGCTTAAGAAAAAGAACCAGCAGGCTTTTTAGCTATCTCTACGATAACTATGCAGACGCCTTGTATGGCGTAGTTCGCCGGATTGTAACTTCTGTTGAGCACGCAGAGGAAGTTATTCAGGATGTTTTTGTTAAGATCTGGAAACATGTTGATCATTTCGATGCAGAAAAGGGAAGGTTATATACATGGATGATCAATATTGCGCGTAACGCCGCACTGGACTACCGTAAATCAAAGGGTGCAAAGAATGAATTGAAAAACCAACCGCTCTCCAATATCGTAAATAGAGAAGAGGAGCTAGATCGAAGTCAGAATGAACGGAATGCACGGGCAGATTTTATTGGATTTAAAAATGTTTTAGATAACTTAAAGCCCGAATGCCGCATTTTGATTGAAATGGCCTACTA
Organism: Sphingobacterium sp. HSC-15S19; assembly: GCF_050433745.1. Classification (NCBI taxonomy): domain Bacteria; kingdom Pseudomonadati; phylum Bacteroidota; class Sphingobacteriia; order Sphingobacteriales; family Sphingobacteriaceae; genus Sphingobacterium; species Sphingobacterium sp. HSC-15S19. The sequence goes on along the minus strand of NZ_JBNPWQ010000012.1, from coordinate 119,514 downwards.
TGAAGGATACACCCAACAGGAAATCGCACAACAGCTCGATATTCCTTTGGGGACCATAAAAACACGGACTAAAGCTGCATTTTTACATTTAAAAAAATTATTAAAAGAATATCGTTAATTTTGGATATCGAAGCTTACATATCATCTGGGATTATTGAATCGTATGTGTTAGGACTCGCTTCCGAAGAGGAAGTCAGTATCCTGAACTGTATTCGTAAAAATAATTCCGCAGTGGATGAAGCAGTAATCGAAGCTGAAAAAATGCTCGAGAACTTGGCTGAGATCCAGGCGGTGGCAATGCCTATTTCCCTGAAGGAAAAGATCTGGGCTAGGCTTGAAGATGAAAACCTCGTTGCGAAGAATGATTCAGCAGATCTTCCTCCCACGCTGATTACTTCATCGGATGAATATGATAAGTCACTAAAAAATTCCAGCACTGAAGAGCAGACGGCTCAGATCGTATCGCTAAGATCTTATGGGTGGGCAATCGCAGCAAGTGTTTTGCTTGCGCTTAGTGCTGGTGCAAATCTATTCTTTTATCTGCAGCAACAACAGGATAGACAGATGCTTGCTCAAACGGATACACAACTAAATTCGAAGCAAACTACCTTAGCTGTATTGCAGGACAAATGGGCACTCATTCAGAACCCGGCCATTAAAACGATTTCTTTAAAAGGGGTTGAGACCAAACCAGATTTGCACGCACTAGTTTACTGGGACCAGCATTCTAAAGCAGTTTACTTGAGTCTTGATCATATGCCCGTTCCTCCCAAGGGTAAACAGTATCAGCTCTGGGCCATGGTAGACGGACAGCCGGTCAGTGTTGGTGTATTTCCGGTGGCTGCCCGCAATCAGATGGCCAGTAAAATGCTTGATGTTGCCAAAGCACAGGCCTTCGTCATTACGTTGGAGGATGAAGGTGGAAAACCTAGTCCTACGCTAACTGAGCTCTGCGTGATGGGAAATATTTAGCCCTTATTCTCTTAAATTTTTTACTGTCGTTCATGTTTTAATAGCACGAAAAAGCCCCAATTTGTAAACCAAACCGGGGCCGTTTTCACAGGTAGATTAAGACTTTTGTTAAGCTTTGATAAATAAACCTGCAATATTAAGTACAGCTTCTGCGGTTAATGGCTCATCAAAAGATTGTGTTGCTGCACTAGTTGAGATTTTCCCCATCGAGCCAGACAGCGAAGTTATGTCAACGCCTGCTTGCTTTACATTATCTTCACCTGCATAAATAGGATCTACGACGGCACCGATACCCGTATCGTTGGCTCCCGTAATCCAAGGCTTTTGATTTGCGGCACCACCGCCGCGTGCGCGGCGCATCTGCCGGATATGGGAGGCATGCCTCGCTTCGACAGAGTGGATCTGTAATGCAGCAGTAAGAACAACGCGGTTGCCAAGCAAGATGCCTGCCTGTCCCTTATATGCGCGCACTCCGGTATCTTCAAATGCCTGAGCAACCGCTAAGAATGTATCATAATCGCTAAAGACATTTCCAAATGTGCCGCCAGCGGTGAAATCAAATGTCGGCTTTGAAACAGCCTTACTGCCCAATACCTGTTTCAGAAAATTCACGTGAGCTACCTCATGATCCCGTATGGTGGTAATGGCTCCAAGCGGTTTGCCCGAGGGGATAAGTCCAGCTTTGGCAACTCCCATGGTATAATATTCTGCTTCTAAATATTCGAGGGTCAATGCATAATTTAGGACACCATTTACATCCGTGGTGGCTGTGGCACCATAAGCTTTTTTGAAAAGTTCACTAACGAAAAAGGGTAGTGCTGCCAGCGTTACTTTTTTACTCATGGAAGCTAGATTTTTAATTGCTTCACGACGTGGGCTGATGCGATCGCTGAACTCAGGATCTACAGCATTTATTTGTTCAAAAACGTTTAAAAGATTCATGATAATTGAGTTTTGGGTGATTAATAAGTGGGTAGATCCGATACATCGATTTTCGATTTGATAAACGGTGCTGCAGCACTCAGTACGACACTAGGGCTTTTTGCAACATCAAGACCATTGGAATCCACAACTTCCATATTGGCAAAACTGCCATTGTCTATCATGTCACGTACCCAAGCAGCATGCCGCGCTTCGACCGAAACGATCTTGCCTGCCAATAACAGGTAATTAGGATCTTTAATAAGCCATCCTGCACCGTTATATGCTGAAACGCCCAGATCCTCAAATGTTTTGGCCGTTGCCAGGACATTTTCCCGACTACTGAAATTAATACCCGAAAGATTTAAATCAAGGCTGGAGATTGCTTTGGCACCCAGTGCAACTTTAAAAAATTCGCGATGGGCAATCTCATGATCACGGATATCTGTAAAGAATGTCTTTTCCATATCGGTCATTCCCGTGTAGGGGTTATTGACCAATTGAATGTAAAAGGCGGCTTCAAGCTGTTCGAGCGCGTATGCGTAGTTGAGAATAGCAATATCGCCACTACCAAAATATAGACCCTTACCACCATTATCCATACCGTCATCATGATCTTTTTTACAACTGGACATACCCAGGATGGCTAATGATGCAGCACTAGCGCCTGCAAATTTTAGGAAATCCCTTCTGCGAAGATCCCTTTTTTCAATTTCGCTATTGGAATGAAATAGCGAATCATTGTGGGGCTTTGTTGTCTTTTCCATAACAAAAGTCTTTAAGTTTTATAATTTTCTGTACTTATAACTATTTACGACTTTTTGGATAGCTTGGATTTAATAATTCTATTTTTTTTAATTTTTTTTTGATGTAGGTTTTAGCTGTTGTAAATAACGATCGTTTTACATGTAAGCGGATCGCTTATTACGGTACTGCTCGGGATAGCAGCGCACAAAAAAACTGATGCAGACTTGCATCAGTTTTTCGCTAAGAGCTATTTATGCTATACCATTTACTTCTTGGCTAGCAAGGGCAAGTATTTTGCATAACCCTTGGCTTTCATTTCTTCTTTAGGCACAAATTGGAGAGAGGCACTATTGATGCAATAGCGTAGCCCGCCTTTGTCAGCAGGGCCGTCATCAAAGACATGTCCTAGGTGAGCGTCGCCAGTTTTGCTACGTACTTCCGTGCGGCGCATGCCGTGAGAATTATCCGCTAATTCTTCGACTAAGTCTGGATTGATCGGTTTGGAAAAGCTGGGCCATCCACAACCTGATTCAAACTTGTCGGTCGAGACAAATAGTGGTTCACCGGTAGTAATATCTACATAAATGCCATCTCTGAACTCATCATTGTATGCATTATCGAATGCACGCTCGGTTGCCTGATGCTGCGTGACATCATATTGCAGTGGTGTAAGTTCTTTTTTTAATGTGCTTTGGTCTTTCCTTTTATAAGTTTGCTGCGCGGATGAATTTTTGGCGGGAGAAGGATTGGCTTTTCGTGCCAACTCGAATAATTCCGGATCAATATGGCAGTAGCCACCTGGGTTTTTGTCGAGATATTTTTGATGGTATGTCTCAGCGTCGTAGTAATTTTGTAAGGGTTCCAGTTCAACAACTATTTTTGCCGGATATTTTTTGGCCAGTTCGGCAAGGCTTTCCTTGATAACCGGAACGGCTGAATCGCTTGTATAGTATATGCCGGTACGATATTGTGTTCCGATATCGTTTCCTTGCTTATTGAGCGAGGTCGGGTCAATAGTCTTTAGGAATAAATCTACGAGCAGTTTTAAGTCGACGACTTGTGGATCGTAAGTGACTTTGACAGTCTCCGCAAAGCCCGTTTTTCCTGTGGAAACCTGCTCATAGCTTGGGTTTTTTAGATTGCCATTGGCATAACCAACTTCGGTAGCGGTCACCCCACGGACCTGCTTAAGAAAATGCTCCGTACCCCAAAAACATCCCCCTGCAAAATAAATAACCTGATCTTTCTCGCCAGTAGGGTTCATAGCTTGTTTTTTAATTATTTTGGAATCACCAGTTTTCTGTGAAAAGCCAAATTTGCTGAGCATAAATAAGCCTAATCCTAGTAATAATAATAAAAATACCTGTTTCATAGCGTTTCTCCATTCTTGTTTTTTAATATACGATGTAAAGGTCCGAATTGGTTTTTGATCAATTTAAAATTGAGGATCTTTGCTTCGTTATTGGTAAGATATGTCTAGAGATGGAATTCCATAAACATCCATGGAGAATTTTTAGACAGCGGTACTTTTTTACCTGAAGCAGACAATACAATAAAGTTACCGAAAGAAATCTATTGTTAAACTTAATTGGACGGTTATTGTTTCCTATTCGAGGTAATGCCCTTGGCGGATTAGCAGTGCTCGGTATTTATTGAATACACTAGATTTGGATACAAAGCCCAGATATTTTTGCTCAGGTCCAAGCACCGGAAGGATCCAGGTGTCTTCTTTGTTCATTTTTGACATCACAGATTCCATACTTTCATGAATAACAACGATATCATTGGGCTTTTGAGCCAATTTTTCAAATGTTGTATCCAGACCATCCAATTCACCAAGTAGAATCGAGAATAAATATTCGCTGTTGACTATTCCGATGAATTTGCCATCGTGGCTCACAATGGGAAATATATTTCTTTTGCTATGAATAATATCGTGCTGTCTAGATTTAGGGGTTTCATCAGGACGCAAAATCACAAAGTTCGTTTCCAAAACGTATTTGATGCGCATCATGCTTAATACGGAACGATCTTTATCTTCATAAGAGATCAAATCACCTGATTCTGCGAGCACCTTGGTATAGATCGAGTGCTTGAGCATTGTTCTATTGATGAGGTAAGATATCGAACAGACAAGCATCAAAGGGACCATCAATGTATAGCCACCGGTCACCTCCGCAATAAGGAACATACCGGTCAAAGGCGCATGCATAATGCCGCTCAGGGCGCCGGCCATACCAGCTACAACAAAATTAGGAACGTTTAGCTCTGCAAGCCCTGTCAGATTGATCCCATAAGAAAATGCAAACCCCAAGAGTCCTCCCATCACCAAGCTTGGACCAAAAACGCCACCATTGCCACCTCCATTAAGAGTAAAGAGTGCGGCAAATGATTTTCCGAAGAGCGTCAATAGCGTGTATCCAAAAACAACGAAGCCGATATTATGGTATTCGGAGAATAAACTATTTTTGACAATTGCGTTGAACTGCCCATTCAAAATTTGCTGTATGGTCAGATAGCCCTCGCCGTATAGCGCAGGAAATACTAGGATCATCAGTCCCAAAGCAACACCGCTCACCCATACCTTGTTATAAGGATTTTTGATTTTCCGAAACCATTGGTTTACAATAACAGATACGCGCGCAAAATATACGGTGTATAAGCCTATCAGTACAGCCATTAGCAGGTAGAAGAATAAGGCGGATACCTGCCAGTAGGAATTAAAGTTCGTAAATAGGGGTTCACTGTAGAGCAGCCGCGAAACCACCGACGCCATTGCAGAGGAAATTAGCAGTGGAATAAACACAGGGATGGAAAATTCGGGTAGCAGAATTTCAATGGCAAAGATCATTCCTGCCAAAGGACTATTAAATGCACCAGCAATACCTGCAGCTGCACCGCAGGCCAGTAGCATGGTCACTTCTTTATATTGTAATCCAAAAAAACGCGCAATATTTGAACCAATAGAAGATCCGCCCAAGGCAACGGGAGCCTCCAAACCACAGGAACCTCCAAAGCCAACGGTGATGGCTGAAGTCACCACCTGTGAATAAATATTACTGGGATCCAGTCGGCTTCCTTTTCGGCTGATCGCATAAATAATCGGCGTTATACCATGTTCTATTTTTTTGCCTTTGATAAATTTTCGGACAAATAATACACTCAGCAGAATACCGATCAACGGAAAAACCAGATACAAAGAATACTTTAATTTCCAGTCAATATCGTTCTGGATACTTGTCGCAATAAAATGAGTCAGTCTTTTTAAAACGGATGCCATCAGCCCCCCAACAATACCTACCAAAAAGGCCAAGATGATGATAAAGTTCCGATTCGAAACTTTTCTCATACGCCATTGGTTGATATGGTCTATTTTTTTATAGAAAGTCTTTTTAAAATTTGCCATTTTTGAACTATTCAGCACACTAACTTACGGACAGATGAAGTAGCGTGCGCCAATATAGTCATTATTGCAAGCAAACAATTTGTATCGTCTTATAGTAGGTATTAATACTAACGTTTTGTTACATAAATAGGCTTATACACGACTTTTTTTGCCGAACACCGACAATACCAAATAACCTAAAATTCCCGCCAGCAGTGAGGTCAGCAGAATCGATAACTTCGCTTCTTTGATATGCAGCGCGTCGCTGAAGGACAGGATGGAAATAAATATAGACATCGTAAAGCCAATTCCAGCCAATAAGCCTACACCCAGGATATGTTTGAATGAGCTTCCTTCCGGGAGACTACTAATCCCCAGTTTAGAGCAGACAAAAGTCATGATTAAAATGCCCAACGGCTTGCCCAGTAATAAGCCAAGGCTAATACCCAGGCCCATCGGAGCGACCAATCCTGTAAGCATCTCGCTTTCAATGCTGATATTGGTATTGGCAAATGCAAATAAGGGTATAATAAAAAAATTGACAGGCTTGACAAGCGCATGCTCCAGACGTTCTAAGGGCGACTCAAGGTCCGTATCATTGGTCGGAATAGTCATCGCCACCATCACACCAGCAATAGTAGCATGTATACCCGAATGATGAATAAAATACCAGATAAATACACCTGGTATCAGATACAGATAGGGGTTTTGTATATTCATGCGGTTCATGACAAAGAGAATAACCATACCGATACCTGCATACAGTAAGTAGGTGGTTTCAATGCCCGACGAATAGAAAAAAGCAATCACCAAAATGGCGATCAGATCGTCCACGATAGCCAAAGCGGCCAAAAATACCTTTAAGCTTGCTGGAATCCGGTTACCTAGCATACCGATTACGGCCAATGCAAAGGCGATATCTGTCGCCATGGGTATACCCCAGCCACCTGCTGTCGCCTGCCCTGAATTGAAGCTTAAAAAGATGATCGCCGGTACAATGGCGCCACCAATAGCGCAAAGGATCGGGAGCGATGCTTGTTTAGGCGAGGAGAGTTCGCCTTCCACGATCTCACGCTTGATCTCCAGTCCCACGAGCAGAAAAAAGATAGCCATTAATCCATCATTGATCCAAAGCAGTGTGCTATATTTTAAATGTACGGTGTCAGAATCGAAACCAAAGGGTGTATCCAAAAATGATTGCAGCCCAGGACCAGCTGCGGTATTGGCTACGATGAGGGATAAAATGACGCAGATAAATAATAAAATGCCGCCAGCGTTACTTGACTTGAAAAAATTTTTGAATACGGTAAGATTAATCAATTGGCTCATCGTGTTGCGTGTTCTTTTTGGACCATAGGTCCATGTTCGGAAATTGAAATTTGGAATTGTCGAATACAGGGTCTTTCTTGGACCTCTGCTGCTCCTGATAGTCTGTATAGATGGCGACAACTTTTTTGTGAAGCAGGAGTATTGCAATCAGGTTGAGCCAAGCCATGAGACCGACACCAATGTCGCCCAGGGTCCAGGCAGATTTGGCTGTACTGATACATCCGACATAGGTAGATACTAATATGAGCAGTCGCAGAATCCAGATAAGTACGGTTTTATGTTGTTTTTTTCGGCTAACGAAGCTGATATTGGTTTCGGCGATATAGTAATAAGCCATAATAGTCGTGAACGCAAAAAAGGCCAATGCCAGCGCGACGAAAGCATTTCCAATGTTGGGGAAATGATGTGACACAGCCTGTTGGGTGAAAGCTGGTCCCATTTCCGTCGCCGGAAGATGTTGGACGAGAAATCCTCCGGCTGGATTTTCAACATTATATTGCCCTGTAAAGAGAATCATCAAAGCTGTTGCGGTGCACACAAACATGGTGTCGACGTAAACAGAAAACCCCTGTACCAGGCCTTGCTTGATCGGATGGGATACCTCGGCTGCTGCCGCCGCATGTGGTGCTGTGCCCTGTCCGGCCTCGTTGCTATAGATACCCCGTTTAACACCCCATGAAATTGCCATGCCGGCGATAGCGCCGAAAGTAGCTTCCATGTTCAAGGCAGATTTTACTATCAGGGCGATAACGCCAGGGATCTCCGTAAAATTGAGGGCAATAATAACTAGAGCCATAAGAATATAGGCGCCAGCCATAAACGGTACAACATATTCGGCAACGGTGCTGATCCGCTTTACTCCACCGATGATAATAATCGCCAATAGTCCGGCAATAGCCAATCCGGTGATACTCGGCGACACATGGAAAGCGGACTCGACTGCTGCGCTGATACTGTTGCTCTGCACTCCGGGCAATAAAAATCCGGTGCTGATGATCGTCACAATCGCAAAGGTCCAGGCAAAAGTCTTGGATCGCAATCCTTTTAGGATATAGAATGCAGGTCCGCCGCGGTATTCGCCATCATTGACCTCTTTATACATCTGACCAAGGGTAGCTTCGACAATAGCCGAGGCGCTGCCTAAAAACGCAATTACCCACATCCAAAAAATAGCGCCCGGCCCGCCCATGGCGATTGCTGTGGCAACACCAGCAATATTACCGGTACCTACGCGGCCTGAAATAGCAAGCGAAAAGGCCTGAAAGGAGGAAATGCCTTTGTCGGAACTGTCGCCATTAAAAAGCAGACGGATCATTTCCCGTATTTGCATCAGCTGAGGGCAGCGGAAGCGTACGGTAAAATATATCCCCGTTAGCAGGCAAAGGTACACCAGAGCGTCGCTCCAGATGATATCATAAATTTTATTGATTATTACGTCCATGTTGTATCATTGAATTCATAGGCCGCCTAAAAGTAGGGAAAACCAGCCAACGCTGCTTTAAATATTGAATAGATTTTGTTTATGTATTTTAAATATCTAATACGTATAATTTATATGTGTCCTTTGCCGCATCTACAAGGAGTATTTTTGCTATTGAAAATTTTTATATCGTTGCGGGCTTGCACCGGATAATTTATTTTTTTTAATTTTACCGGTATACCTTAAAATATTTTGATCAAAAAACGATTCTATAATCCGGCGCAATTGTTCATCTTTAGTTTCTTGGCATTGATTGTTATAGGTACTATGTTGTTGAAACTTCCCATTGCCCTTAATAAACCAATCTCCTGGACTGATTCGCTTTTCACTGCAACGAGTGCAGTTTGTGTTACAGGGCTTGTTGTTGTTGACACAGCTACCCATTTCACTGGCTGGGGCCAAGTCTTTATTTTATTGCTGATTCAAGCTGGTGGAATAGGCATACTATCTTTTGCTGGTCTTTTCGCCTATTTTTTAAAAGGGGGAAGCAGTTATGAAAATCAGCTTGCCATACGGGATTTCTCGAACACGCAACGACTGGGTGAAGTATTTACTTTACTCAAACGCACGATCGCAATTACATTCGGAATAGAAGCTGTCGGTGCTGCCGTCATCTTTTGGACTATGGATGGTTTTAACGGGGCCGGTACGGCCGAACGCATTTTTATTGCTGTATTTCATTCGGTGTCTTCGTTCTGCAACGCTGGTTTTTCGACGTTGTCAAATGGCCTGATGCATGAACAGGTTTATTATAATTATGGGTTCCAACTGGCGGTAGCCAGTATATATATATTTGGCGGTTTAGGATTTCCAATTGTTATAAATGTACTTAAATATATCAAACACTTGATAAATAGGTTGTTCCATAAATGGACAACGAAGGAAAATTATTACCGTCCTTGGGTAATGACCATTAACAGCAAGCTCAACCTGATTACGACGTCTTGTATCACTGCGTTTGCGACTTTGGTGCTCTTTATCTCCGAATATAATCATGTTTTTGCTGATCATAGTGGTATAGGAAAATGGGTAGTAGCTTTCGCAACGGCGACAACACCGCGAACGGCAGGCTTCAACAGTATTGATTTTGCACAGCTGCATTTTTCAAGCATTTTGTTTATTATGCTATTAATGTGGATAGGAGCATCGCCAAACTCCACAGGCGGGGGGATAAAAACGAGTACATTTGCGCTCGCCATACTGAATGCGATCAGCTTGGCAAAAGGGAAAGACCGAACTGAAATATTTAGACGCGAAATAGCAGGGATCTCAATTCAGCGTGCTTTTGCTACGATGTTTCTCTCGCTTATAATTATAGGGATGGGAGTATACGCAATTTCATTTTTTGAGCGCAATCGGCCTTTGTTAGAGATCGCATTTGAATGTTTTTCGGCATACAGTACCGTTGGCCTTTCTTTGGGAGTTACAGGTGATCTGGCGGAAGGAAGCAAAGTCATATTAATTCTTTTGATGTTTATTGGACGAGTAACCATGCTATCGGTATTAATCGCTTTTATCAAAAAGGCGCGCTATACGCACTATCGATATGCTGAAGAAGAATTGACAATATATTAGGTAAAGGTTCCCGTATTAGTTTTAATAACTATGGGAAGGGATGTACGTATAATTTGTAAAGAACATACAAGAATGAAATTTATCATTTTAGGATTGGGGAACTTTGGAGCTTCTCTGGCAGAAAAGCTCACTGCACAAGGCAATGAAGTAATAGGTGTTGATCGTCAGATCGCTAAAGTGACGGCATTGAAGGAAAAGATTACACATACGATTTGTTTGGACGCAACCGACGAAACGGCTTTTCACTCTTTACCGTTAAAAAATACAGATGTTGTGGTCGTCGCGATCGGTGAGGATGAAGGTGCCAATATTATGGTCAGTGCTTTGTGTAAAGAGGCTAACGTGAAACGCCTGATCAGTAGGGCCGTAAACAGACTGCATGAAAAAGTACTAGGTGCGCTAGGGGTGTCAGAGATAGCTCATCCGGAAGAAGAGTCTGCAGAACGGTGGTCCAAGCGCTTGTGTATGACAGGGTTTGTAGATTCTTTTGAACTTAATAGTAATTATTCGATTGTAGAAGCCATCGTCCCTAAAAAATATGTAGGACAAACGATTCAGGAGATCGGTTTCCGAGAAAAGTATGAACTATTAGTGCTTACGATATTAAAAAATACGGAAAAAAAGACTTCATTTGGAAAAAGTGTTGTAACCACAGTACTCCATGGTATTCCTCGTCCGGATACGCGATTGCGGGAAGGAGATATTTTGGTGATTTATGGCTACAACGATCATATCAAAGCGTTCCTCTAATGCTATCTTTTAATGATTTCGACACTGTCTTTTGGAAAGTGGTTTTTTAGCCATTTTTGCAATTTATCTTGTTGGATTTGTGTTAACGCGGCGGGGGAAGTATAAATAAATGCAATGAGATTTGCCACGCTATCGGTTTTTGCGTAATGCTGTTGCATTCCCATGCTATATGAATTTAATTCAGGGAACAGAACCTTAATATCCCGATCGAGCTCCGGACTTACGACCTGGTATTTTGTAAGTTCGTTGTTTAACGCGCGAATCGTTAGATCTTTCTCACTGACAGCTGCGGTACGTTTGTCTATTTCGCTAAGAATACTAGACTTTAAATCCAGGCTATCTTGGTGAATAATAAGTTTGGTGTTTTCAATTCCGAATGTATGCATTGTTTGTTCCAATGATTTTATCTCTTGACTACTGAACTTTTTTGCCAAAAAGGCTAATTCTAGCTTTTTCGGTTTACTGTTGAGCTGCATTTTTTCATAAATGACAGTATACCCTTTGTTGCTTAGTTCCTGCTGTACAAATTGCTTCACTTTATTGGTGTATTTTTTTTCCTGCAGCAGATTGTAAGCAAAATATATACTTGGTATGACGAGCGTTAGCGTGATAATTGTTATGCTTTGCGTAATCCTTTTTTCTCGTTGCTGATCTACATAATGAGTTTTTGGATAACGCAAATATTTAACAATAATAAAAGTCGCTATACAGATAAATACACAGTTGATAATATACAAAAACAATGCCCCTGCAAAATAGGCAAAATTGCCAATTGCAAGACCATAGCCCGCTGTACATAGGGGAGGCATAAGGGCTGTTGCAATGGCTACCCCAGGGATTGGATTGCCTTTGTCAACCCGAGTAATGGCTATAACGCCCACGAGGCCACCAAATATGGCAATCATTACATCATAAATATTTGGAGATGTGCGCGCGAGCAATTCGGATTGGGCTTCTTTGAATGGACTAAGCAGGAAATAGATAAAAGATACAACAAGACTGATGACTGTCGCAATCAGTAGATTTTTAATGGATTTTTTAAGCAAAGGAAAATCAAATGTTCCTAATGCGAATCCTGCTCCGACGATAGGGCCCATAAGTGGAGAAATCAACATAGCTCCAATAATTACTGCTGTTGAGTTGACATTTAAGCCCACAGAAGCTATGACAATAGCACAGGCCAAGATCCAAGCATTGGAACCCCGAAAGGAAATGTTTGCAACGACGTTTTCTAATACCGTCTCCTTTTTTTCTTCACCTTGATGCAGATCAAAAAAGCTCAAAATTTTATTCATACACTTTTCACCTTAGATTTAAACGAATATAGTAAACATCCTTTATCTTATAGAGCATACGACCAAATTATTTGGAAAAGCGTGGTATAATAGCTACAGGTTTTCAAACCTGAAAAAGATAAATTTCGTTTTTTGGTTTTTAACAAACAATTAGGCAAACTAATTGTTGAAATTATAATCATTGGTATATTAATTTGTGATTATAACAATAAATAAATATATTAAGCCCTACGCCTTACATTTTTAATAAATTATAACACTATGAACAATTTAGAATTGAACGACGTCCAGGAGCATTGGAATAATTTTATTTCCTCTGCCGTTGCCTGGGCGCCACGTATTATTACTGCCGTAATTTCAGCTTTACTGATATATTTAATTGGATCATGGATCATTCGCCTGGTTAAGCGGATGATCGATAAGGCGTTCGAGCGGCGGCAAATGGATATCTCCTTGCAGCGCTTTTTAAGTAACCTAATTAGCTGGATTTTAAATATACTCTTGTTTATTGTCGTCGTGACACAGCTCGGCGTGCAGACTTCCGCATTTGTCGCTATTATTGGTGCGGCAGGTTTGGCGATAGGTTTGGCCCTGCAGGGTTCTTTATCCAATTTTGCGGGTGGAATACTGATCTTGTTATTGAAACCTTTCCGGGTAGGGGATTATATCACGTCCAGTGCAAATGTATCGGGTACGGTTACCGAAATTGATATTTTTAATACCAAATTAAATACGCCGCAAAATCAGCAAGTCGTTGTTCCCAACGGTGTTTTGTCGAATAGCAGTATTACCAATTATACCCAGTTGGGCACCCGCCGTACTTGGTTTGATATCGGTGTCGCCTACAACGCTGACTTAAAACAGGCCAAAGAAATCCTTCTGAATGTCGTGCGCAACAATGAATATGCTTTTAAGGAGCCAGCTCCGCAGGTTGTGGTAACCGAACTTGGCGATAGCGCAATCAATCTTTCGGTGCGTGTCACCACGTCAAACGAAAACTTTTGGACCATGCAGGAACAGTTGATTATTAATTGTAAAGAGGCATTGGATCAAGCTGGTATTGAAATACCATTTCCACAAAGGGATATCCATATTCGCAGCAATGCATGATTTGTGCGTAATAATGCATACGATTAACGTAATAATTGGTCGAAAGACCATAGTGTAAACCAAATTTAATTCAAGTGATCTTGTCAAAATCGACATTTAATAAAGGAATCATTATTCCAAGCCTGCTCTTCATTATAGGGGTTTGTCTGCTAGCTGTGTTTTTTCCAACGTTGACAGTAAATATTCTAGATACAATAAAACAGTTTATCTTTGTGAACCTCAATTGGGTATATGTCTGGGCTGTGACACTTTTTGTCATTTTCCTGGTTTACCTCATGTTTAGCAAGTTTGGTAATATCAAGCTCGGAAGTAACGACAGTAAGCCAGAATATACCTTCTTTTCTTGGATTTCTATGTTATTTGCTGCAGGTATGGGAATCGGATTGATGTATTTCAGTGTCGCAGAGCCGATGCAACATTTTTCGACCGAGGCTTTTGCCGGTAATCACTATATTAACCGAGCCAAAAATGCGCAGCTGTATACTTTTTTTCATTGGGGTATACATGCTTGGGCAATTTATGGTGTGGTCGGTTTGGCATTATCATATTTTGCATACCGCTATCGGCTTCCGCTTTCACTTCGTAGTTGCTTCTATCCTTTATTGAAAAACAAAATCAATGGAAAATGGGGTAATGCGATTGATGTATTTGCACTTTGTAGTACATTTTTCGGTATCACGACCACGTTGGGGTTCGGAGTGGTTCAAGTAAATGCTGGCTTGCAGACCCTGGGTCTAGTACCCGATAATAATTTTACCTATCAGATCATGATTGTTGGCGTGTTAACGATGTTGTCTGTTTTATCTGCCACCTCAGGGGTCGATAAAGGTGTAAAGATATTAAGTAATATTAATATACTAACTGTTATTATCTTGTTGCTATTTGTTCTTTTCCTTGGACCTACGGTTTACCTTATTGGCAGTTTTACAGAAGGAATAGGCAATTATGTAAACAATTTCTTTAGTTTGACTTTTGATACACATGTTTATGACGAGGCAACATTACCCTGGTTTTATAACTGGACGATTCTATACTGGGCCTGGTGGATATCATGGTCTCCCTATGTGGGGCTGTTTATTGCTAAAATCTCCAAAGGGCGGACCATTCGTGAATTTATTGCTGCGGTACTTATTATTCCGACCATATTTAATTTTATCTGGATGTCTGTTTTTGGAAATAGTGCCATGTGGTTTGATATTAATATCGCTAAAGGTGCTTTGAGTTCTTTAGCAGATAATCCAGATGCCTTGATGTTTCGATTTTTAGACTACTTGCCTTTATCGGAAATTGTCAGTTATCTGGTTATCCTTATTATTATTATCTTTTTTGTGACCTCGGCTGATTCGGGTATATTTGTTATGAATAGTATTGCTACTAAAAATGCTCCAAAGTCTCCAAAATGGCAAATGGTTTTTTGGGGCGCTTTGTTGGCCATCTTAGCGCTCATGTTGTTGAACACGGGTGGACTGCAGGCATTACAAACTATGACACTTATAACAGCATTGCCATTTTCAATTATCATGTTGCTTTTTTGCGTCAGTTTGGTAAAAGCATTGACGATTGACCGAAGTTATTATGAGCGTGATTTTTCGGTGAGTACTGTGCCCTGGTCGGGCGAATTTTGGAAAGATCGCCTGCAACAGATTGTTTCTTTTAAAAGCCGTGAGTCGGTCGATGAATTTATGAGGAGTACAGTGAAGGCAGCGTTCGAAGATTTGCAGGCTGAGTTTAAGGAGAATGGTATTGAATCAAAGATTCATGAGTTGGATAAACCAAATCGGATAGCGATTGAAATTCGTCACGACCTAATCAACAATTTTATATACGGGGTAAAGAACCAGTTTAAAGTGGTGTCGGATTATGTCGTCGAAGAAGAAAATCTCCCTGATATAGCCGATAAAAAAACTTATTTTCCGAAATCTTATTTTGGAGATGCTCGTGAGGGTTATGATATTCAGTACTTTACAAAAAATGAGCTGATAAGTGATGTTTTGAAGCATTATGAGCGCTTTTTAGAAATAATTTCAGAAGAAAAAAATGAAATGTTTATTAGTAGCAATGCCAACAAAAATCTGAGATGATCAGCCGGCTACGACGCATTGCTTAATATGTGAGATAGCTTGTGCCTAACCAAATCGAAGCTGCTTAATACCATTTTTATTCCGCATTAAGCTATCCATTACTGGGGGAGGAATTTTATGAAAGAGCTCGAAAAGTCGGGCCGGCAGTAGATATTTAGTTCGTTTTTCTTCAGGTTTAAAGTGAAAGATGCAAGTTTCGATAGGTCAGATTTTTTTGGTAAATTAGTAACCATATGATAGCGTTAACGGAGGACAGGACTGTTGATTTTACCATATTTTTATTTAATATATCAGTAGCTTTATGCGGGAAATCAATTGTCATGAGGAAAAAATTCACCTGTGTGGAAATATACAGTCTTTTGGGCATTTATTTATCTTTGAAGACGATAAGTGTATTGCGGTAAGCGAAAACTGTGCCGCTATTGCAGGTGATGAATACACCGCAATGCTGGGCATGACAGTAGACGATGTTCTTCATCGGATAACTCCTTCATTTGAACTTCGTGGAGAGAATATTGAACAAGCTGTTTCCGACAGTATGTTTGCCAGGTATTCCGAACGTGTTACTATTCATCAAAACGATTATTTTTTAAGTCTCTATCGGTATGATGGCAAAATTTTTCTTGAAATAGAGGCCTGCAATCCTCTCGCTATCAAAACGACCAAATTATATTATTATGCAAAGCATTTAGATGACCGAAGCAGCGGCAACTCTTGCTGGCAAGCATTGACTGAATTGATTAAGGACATCATTCATTATGATCGAGTGATGGTGTATCGCTTTTTGGAAGATAATAGTGGACAAGTTATTGCAGAGAGCAAGAGTGCTGAGCTGGAATCGTTGATGAATTATCGTTATCCGGAATTCGATATTCCGGCACAGGCACGCGAGCTTTACCGTATTTTTCATGCCCGCCATACGGCGGATGTCAATGCGGAAGCGATTCCGCTGATGGGGCGGAGTGCCGATGATCTCGATCTTACACGCTGCAGCCTTCGGGCGCTTTCACCCATGCATTTACAATATCTTAAAAATGCCGGCGTAAAGGCGAGTGCAAGTTTTAGCATTATCGTGGACGATGAGCTTTGGGGGCTTGTGGCCTGTCAGAATCGGGAGCCAATGCATGTAGATCTTTCACAGCGCCATCTATGTACTTTTCTTACTCAATACGCTGTAAACAATTATCTGGCAGATTTTCAGAAGAAACAGGTGAAAGTTCAGAAAAATCTATCGCAGCTGAAGCATGATCTAAAAAGTGATTTGTTGGTCAAGCGCGACTTGTATGACGTGTTGGAAAAGTATGCCCTGCGTATTATGGAGGTAATGAATGGGCAGGGGCTAATCATTAAACGTGATCGCGCGATCAAGATGGTGGGTGAGGTGCCTGATAAAAAAATGCTCCGAGAAATTGATAAAAAAATAGCCAACGCGGAGTTTTTTGCGACTGATAGATTTAAGGACGATGGTCCTTCCGAAGATCTTGAAATGTTTCCCGGTGTACTACGCATCAGTATTCTGCCCGCAAATAACTGGTACGTATATGTTTTTAGAAAAGAACGCCTGATAGAAGAGACCTGGGCAGGGAAGCCGGAAAAAGTGATGCAGGTAGACGAAGATAGAAAGATTACCTTTCCTTCGCCACGTTCTTCTTTCGAGGCATGGAAAAAAATTACAAAAGGAAAAGCCGAAAAATGGCAATCTTCAGAACTCGCTTTTATCGAAAATATTACACAGATTATACAACAAGCGATAGCACAACGTGGGGGAGAGATTGATGAATTGAACAAGAAACTGGTGCGATCCAATAATGCGCTTGATACTTTTGGCTACACGCTGACCCATGATCTTAAAAATCCGCTGACGACGATACAACTCACTGCACAAATGTTGCTCCATAAAAAAGACATCTCTGACGAACTGCTTGCAAAGTCAATGAAAAATATCTTGGAGGGGACGCAGCTGATGCGGGATATGATGGATAAAGTCTACCAAATGTCAAAGGTAAATCACGTCGACTTTGTGTTCGAACCAATTAATCCAAAGTCCAAGATTGTCAATATCGTTGAAAATTGCAAACAGCAATATCAAGTCCCGCATTTAGAATTTATAATGGGTGAAACACTGCCTGTATTGGGGGAGAGAACATTGATCTATCAATTATTTCTGAACCTTGTTGGCAATGCCATAAAATACAGCAGTAAGAGGCAAAACCCGCAAGTATCCGTTGAGAGCATGCGGCAGGGAAATACGGTCCGGTATGATATCAAGGATAATGGAATCGGAATTGATTTGAAGGAGGGCGACAAAATTTTTGAAATCTTTGCCCGAATGGCCAACTCAGAAGGTTTTGAAGGTTCGGGGGTGGGCCTTTCCATTGTTAAACAAATTGCGAATAAGCTCAACGCAGCTATTCACGTGGAAAGCGAATTAGACGTCGGTACTACATTTTCGGTCGTCTTCAAAGATATACCTGAAGCAGATCGTATGCATTTAGTATCTTAAACAAAGGAGCGTAGACTTTTATCCAATAAATTGTCTATCTTGTAAAATCTCAAAGAAAGATTATATAAACGGTTTGGTAACCAACAATCTGCCCAGCTTAGGTCTATATTTTAAATCTCCCCCACAAGACCATATTTTTCAATCATTGCGGTGTTTTTAAACAATCAAAAAATGAAAAAGAAAATTGTTGTTTGTGATGATGATGCCACCATCCTTCACGTTTTGGAGCTGGCTCTAAAGAATGAATTTAGAGAGGTTTATTTAGTGTCAAAAAGCAGAGAACTTATTGCTTCTGTCGAAGAAATTGACCCTGATATTATACTATTGGATATTGAAATGCCATGGTTGTCAGGTGGCGATATCCTTCGTGAACTCCGGAGTTCAGAAAAACATCAAAATATTCCGGTGATCATGATGTCTGCGAGTTCGCGTGGGAAGCAGCTTGCTTCTGCATGTGGAGCCGACGCTTTTTTGGCCAAACCATTTGAACTGGACGATCTATTACTTCTCGTGGACAAATTGGGCCAAGCGTAAGCGATTGTCTTGAGATGATCACATCAGCTGCATAAAAGCACTTTCCATTAAAAAGTGCTTTTATTTGTGCTTGGCCAGCGTGTACTCGCAGACTTAGTTTTTCAGTATGCTATTAATTTTATCCGTAATATCGGTTAAATCAAAAGGTTTAGCAATAAAGCCATTTGCGCCTAAGTTCCCTGCTATTTCAGGTCCATCGACGCTTGCCGATAGCACAATTATAGGAGTTTCTTTGATTTCAGGCGTACTGCGGATAATTCTGATCAGCTGGTCACCAGAAATTATGGGCATCCAGAGGTCTAGCAGCAAGAGGTCTGGTTTATGCAAAATTAATTGCTTTGTCAAGTGCGTGCTATTTATTTCGCATATGACATGATATCCTTCTAGTTCTAAAAAAAGCTCCAGCATCTCGAGTATTCCTCGGTCGTCATCACAGATCATTATCTTTTTAGGCTGCATATTTTTATTTGTTGTTTACAGTGGGTAATGTGAAATTAAATGTGGATCCTTCTCCTGGCTCGCTTTCGACCCACAGTGTTCCTTTGTGGTGTAAGATAATCTCATGCGAAACATAGAGCCCAATGCCTAAACCCGGAAACTTTTTCTGTATATGGCTGACACGGAAAAATCGCTCGAAAATTTTTAGTCTATCCTGGTAGCTTATGCCCATGCCATAATCACGTACAGAGATTTTAACAAAGTTGGCTACTTTGTGGATACTAACCTCAACTTTTTTCGATTCGGGTGAATATTTAATAGCATTGGAGAGCAGATTGTTCAGCACTTGGATAATCTGGAGCTCGTCGCCCTCGACGATACTACCTGTATTTCCTATAAGGTGGATGTCAGAATCAGGTGCCGCCAATCGCATGCTTTCGACGGCGTCTTGGATGGTCTTATCGATCTCAAAAGGCTCCATGTGCAGCTCAAGATTTCCAGATTGAATTTTAGACGTATCTAAGAGTTTTGCTATTAGCAAGTTCAAGCGATCGATATAAACCGTGATTTTATCTAAAGTTGAGACATACTTCGGATCGGTGTTTTCGGCACTCAATCGCTGTAAGATCTGGAAGAGACCCTTAATTGTTGTGAGCGGAGTCTTAAGTTCGTGGCTCGCAATCGACAGGAAATCATCTTTACGCCGATCCTGCTCCTTCTTTTCTGTAATATCTTCGATGGCAATCAGGATCCGGTCTTTGTACTGGCCCTCGAATTCAATACGATAAGCATTTAGCAGCATCACTTTTCGACCGATATGAGGAAAGATATGATCTACCTCATAATCGATAACCGGGTTATTGGTGGGCAATATCCGAGTGAGCATCTCTTTTAAAGAAGAAATATCCCATTGCTGATTGCCGAGGTCAAATAATAAATTTCCTACCGTTTCTTCTGTGGTGACTTTAAATGAGTTTAAAAAATGCCTATTGGCGCTCAGGACGATATATTTGGCATCGAGTACCAAGAGACTTTCTCGTACTGTTTCAATAATACTGGACAGAAAGCTTTCTTTATCTTGTAGCTCCTTGGTTCTTTGCTGTATTTTGAGCTCCACATGGGACTTCTCTTCACGAAGATCATGCTCCGCTTTTTTTCGATCACTGATATCATTTTGAACACCAATAAAATGAGTTACCTGACCTTCTTCATTCTTCACGGGTGAAATAAAAAGTTCATTCCAAAAAAAAAGTTCCATCCTTACGATAATTTCGAATTTCAATTTTACATTCTTCGCCGCGTTCAATTGCTTCTTTGATAATCTTACGTTCGGCTTGCGAACGGTCCTGAGCCTGTAAAAATCGGCAATTGTGGCCAATAATTTCATCGTGGGCATAACCACTGATGGTTTCAAAAGCTTTATTGCAATAAATGATGGGATTATCATATTGCAGATTGTCTGTAATTATAATACCCGAATAGGCAGAATTCAATGCTTTTAGATAAAGATCTAAATCATTGTTCTTGTTTTCAGTACGTTGCGTTGAATTGTTGATGCAGGAAGCATTTTTTTTCATATATTTTAAACTCCCATATTAATTAAGGTGTCCCAATTTAGTCGATAATTTTGAAATTGAAGCGGATTTTGGCATGTCTAAATTCAAAACCCGTATAAATCCCTGCTGAAAATATAAGAAAATATAAATCAGTGCAAAAGATAGCAGGACACCTATTTTTGATCTGACTGAACCGATGTAACTGGAACGCGGAACTGCGGGCATTTATTGTCGCGGTTAAGCGCTGTATACTGAGCTTGGGCACTTTTTTAGCTGTAGAAATCGCTTATACTGCAAATATTTCCGTATCACTGCCTTATTGATGTCTATTGCCTTTATGGTAATACGAAATGTGTTTGTTGATCCCTTGCACCGCATTATTTCTGTCGGGCGATACCCTGACGGGGGCATATTGCAACGATACAATATCCATGCTGTCGATTTCGGGCATGTTAAGGGGGCGGTACCAAGAAGGTGGGTTCGTTAGATTGCCCGTCTCTTTGCGATCTGTTTGTTCTGTTGATTCGTGTACAGAACGCTGTTTCCAGCGTCTGTAAATGAGCAGTGCTGCTCCGGCAACTGCCGTGATAACGAGTCCGATTTGTGCTTTCATACTTTCTTTTTTAAGAATTGAACCATTTCCTTTCAAATTGAACAATACTCAAATCAAAAAGTTCAATAAAAAAAGAATCAGCGTCTGCAGGTGCCATTGGAAGAAATTGATGTATAGCATCCGATTGCCGTAAATAAGCTTTGACAGTTTTAAAGATTCAGCTTATTTTTGCGTACAAAACACAGACAGTTAACAGGACATGGAATCACTTTTTCGCGCATGGAAAACGAGCCGAATGGCTTACCTCAAATTCTTTGAAAACTATTCTTTGGAACAGCTCAATCGCATTCCTGATGGCTTCAGCAACAACCTGATCTGGAATATCGGGCACATCATTGCCACACAGCATAAATTAATCTATATCGGATCTGAGGTAGAAGGACATATCCCTGAGAAAATCTTCAACAGCTACCAATCCGGAACAAAGCCTTCAGCAGCGGTATCGCAGCAGGAAGCTGATCTGCTGAAAAGATTGCTCCTCGAACAGATTGAACCGACCATCCGTGATTTTAACAACAAAAAGTTTGTGACCTATCAGCAACGCACTACGGGTACGGGCTTCCATCTCACTTCAATAACGGATGCCTTCGAATGGAACAACTTTCATGAAGGCCTGCATTTGGGTTATATGATGAGTATAAGGAAGTTTATTGCTACAAAAATTCCAAGATGACCAGATTGTTTTTATTGTTAATACTTTTATTTTCTTCGAGATATGCGTTTTCGCAAACGTTTAAAAATGACAGTGTAAAATCATTTGTTGATAAATCGATTGAACTTATATCGGCCAATTCAATTCATAAAGAAAATCTTGAGGTTATTAAACGTGAACTATACAATAAAGCCCAAAATTTAAACGCGATTGATGAAGCCGCAACATTATATGAAGCCGTATTTAGGCAGCTCAACGATTATCATGGCGGTCTTAAATACAAAGGAAAAACCTACGGATGGAATAATCCTAATGTGATGACCAATGTTTATCTGAAAAATAGGCTTAACACGGAGAAGAGTACGTTTAGTGAGGTGATTGATCATAAAATAGGATATCTCCGAATAGTTGGAAACAGTGATTTTGCGTTTAAAAAAGTTGATAGTATCGCTGATGATATTGTGACCCATATCAATGGGATCAATTCAGCAGAAATTAAAGGCTGGATTATAGACCTGAGATTAAATACCGGAGGAAATATGTATCCGATATTACTCGGACTGAAAGAGTTTATCGGAAACAATGTACACTTTGGAGGTTTTAGGGACGCTGGTAATCAATCTACAGGCGACTGGGAAATTAAGGCGGGAAAGTTGCTGATAGATGGAAATATGCTGGACAGAAAATCAGCGTTGATCTATCCGATTGCAAATGATGTTCCATTGGTTATTTTGACCAGCTGCTATACGGCAAGCGCGGGTGAAATGACTGCCATATCCTTTATTGGACGAAAAAATACGTTTATTGTAGGGGAAAAGACCGCAAATTATACAACCGCGGTGCAGGGGTTTAAAATAAATGATCATGCGGGCATTAACTTGTCAACAGATTATGTGGTGGACAGGAATTTAAAAGTTTATAAATCCTATATTTCGCCTGATTTTGAAGTCGTGGGAGACGACAACCTCACAGTGCTGGAAAAGGATCGTAAAATAATCAAGGCCCTGGAACTTTTGGGCCAATAGCAGGCGTATTATTTGTTCTCGGAATCTGCCGCTATTGGAACAACGTATTGATTTTATCTTTTGCGGTTAGTGGTCGCAGGTGGTTTCCCGTTTCTAGAATTGTGCCGTCTCGGTCTATCAAAAGGTAAAATGGTATGCCGCTGACCTTGAATAGGTCTCGAATGGAGCCGCTCTGTTTGGCTGATAGGAAATAATGCTGTCCGCCCAGATCATAGCTACTAACCGTTGCCTTGTACTTGTCCTGATCTGAATCAAGACAGAGGTATACAAACGAAACGTTTTTGTTCTGAAAATCGGCTTCTATTCGTTTGGAGTTGGGAAATTCACTCAAGCAGGGGGCACACCAGGTCGCCCAAAAATCGACGTAGATTACTTTACCTTTGTTGCTTTGTAAGATATCTTCCATGATCTCTTGGATCGGAGAGGATTGCATATCCTTTAGAATAGCACGGCTATTGAGTTCAGGATGCTCGACTCGGGCTTTTGTAGCAAGGTATTCCTGCTGCAGTGGATCCCGCAGAAAGGGGGAAGTAATATGTCGGGTGACAATTGTAATAAATTTTTCGTAGGTTTTGAAATCCTGTTTTCGAAAACTTTTTGAAAAGTGATGGCTCAGCATGATTTCGCGTAAGAGCGGATCGCTCACATAATTAACTATCCCGTGCAATTGTAGTGAGTCAGCAATAGTAGTGGACGCAAACCGTTCCCCACTTGGTGTAATTCCCCAATTTGCGTCGCTCGTTTCCTCAAATCTCCGTCTTTCGTTAATATAATAATCATAAAATGAGGAAAATGTAGATACCGCATTTGTGTTCATTAAATGGTTTTTTTCGAGTGGAAGACGCTTTGCCAACTTGTCGTAAAATCCTATGGGGATAACAAAGGTGGTATCCATGGGGACTAGATTATTGGCTCTTTTGTGATCTATGGAATAAAACTGGATGTTATCGTAATAAGGAGTTTCTGTCTCAAAAAGAGCCCAATTTTTACTTTCAGCATTTGGGCTATAGGTATGGACAAACTCGTCATACAACGCTTTGCTTTTTTGGCGTACGGTGTCGTTGAATCGCATATACTGTACGGGATCGTAATTTTTTACGGCATAAAAATTCTTATTTTGGTCGTAGAGTTCACTAGCAAAATAAAGATTTTGGAATTGTGCGATCTGGGTATTGGTGACGGCGGAAGTCCCGGCAAATTTGACTGTGCGCAAAAGGGAACTTCTTTGGTCAGAATTACCATCAAAAGAGACCCAAAGACTGTCTTGGGGATGAAGTACAATGCTAAAATTCGTCCGATAGCCTAGCCAAACCTGCGTAGGTATATATAAATCCACCTCCGCGTAAAAATCACCTTTATCGTTGACCTTGGGGTAAATGGTGATCGCAGAAAGTCCCAGCCGATTCAGGGTTATATTCAAGGGGATCAAAGGATCATAATGTATAATCTTTCCTTGTACAATTGCTTTTTCGGCCCTTTCTTGTGCACTACTGATCGAACAGACTATACATAATAGGATGAGTAGAAATCTGGAAAAAAGATGTATTTTTTGCTCTTTTAAAGGTTTTTTAGGTTTTGGGATTGTGGTAAGCATGCTTAGGTTATTTAATTAAAGATAAAAAAAAATCGGATCTTTAGCATGATGCTCTTCCTGTTTTCTTATACCTGTATTTTTTATCTCGCGATAAGGTTTGGGGGGAGATATTTTGTGTTTATGCAACAGGTTGCGAGTTGGTAAATAGTAACAGGTACATATTGATTAAGAAATTTACTTAATTGTTGCTGGAAGTAATTCTTTTATAGCTAAAACAACTAAATCCGGATCGCTAATCTGTACCAAATGAGCACTATGTTAAGTATATTATACCGAGGGTAGTGCTGGTAAGTCTACCGTTTATAAAATTGATGGCGCAACGGCTGTGGCCTCGGCTGGCTTAACCACCGATGGTAAGGCGGCGATAAGGGGTGTTTACAGAATCCCTGTAAATAATTAGCGGACTCACATTTTTTTCAAACAAACAAGGTCTTCCTAAGCAGGAAGACCTTGTTTGTTTGAAAAGGTTGTGAATCAATTATAATGTACTTGGTTTTCACTATCTGAGATAGACTGTATTGACACTGTATAGGGATTGTCTACCTTCTGTCCACCCCTATAATTGTGATGTTAGGATGGTTTTAAGCTAATTTTGGACTTGTAGTTAAATGCCATTTTGGATCTTATGCCTTAAGATTAAATTGTTCGCAACACTTGGGGAATGCGATGTGTGCTGCATGTCAGGGCGATGGAAATTAGGGGGTACCTTGCTGGAAAATGATGTTGAAATATGAAAAGGATGTATAAAATAGTATATTTTTTGCTTGCTGTATTTAGCTTATTAAGTTGTAAGCAGTCGGATAATTTACCGCTGGAGATGAGTGATATTTCACTTAAAATAGGGGTTCGAGCTGCCCATGCTGGTCTGAGTAATTCAAGTGTATGGGCCGATGGTGACGAGATGGGATTATTTATGATGGCGAGTGGACAAAGCAATCTGTCCTTGGGCATGGAATACAATCGTAAATATACCTATAGTGCTGGTGGAGCCGCTTTCTTTTTATCGGGCCAACCGATTTATTATCCAACTACAGGGCAGGTTGATATTGTGGCTTATGCGCCCTATCGCCAAGTAACTGGTAATACACTTTCCATAGATCTTTTGGATCAACATGATTTAAGGAGCCTAGATCTACTTTATAGCAATAGTAGTATTGGAATTGTGAAGAGCAAGGAGGAGGTGGATCTCAATTTTAAGCATATACTTTCCAAGATCAACTTTAACTTGACTGCTGGTTTGGGGGTTTCTCCTGTCGTACTCTCATCAGCGCAGATTTCTCTCGCAGGCTTTTCTTCCGACGCTACCTTCAATTTGGCGACTGCAGTCCTGCACAATGCGAATGCCTCGGGCACAATTCATGTGGGAACTAATCGTTCGGCTATCCTGCTACCTCATACCGGAACGGGTGGTCGGGTGTTAACCATTCAACTTGGAACGCAACAGATGCATTATACTTTTCCGGTAACTGATGCATTTGAGCAAGGAAAGGAATATAATTATACCATTACCGTTAAGAATAAAGAGATAGAAGTGCAACGTGCAGCTATTACCGATTGGCAAACAATAGGTCAGGTTACGGAGACCGAGCCGGTTGCTGCTGACCTGGTGTGGATACCCGAAGGTAGTTTTCTGATGGGAAGCCCCAATACCGATACAGATGCCAGTGCCAATGAAAAGCCACAACACTGGGTGCGTTTTGAAAAAGGATTTTACATGAGCAAATATCTGGTTACAATTCAAGATTACTGTGATTTTATTAATGCGAGCAATGTAACCATGCCTTCCAGCGGATATATTGCTAATGTGCCGCTCAATGGGAATTGGGTCAGGGGATTTGTCGCTAATAATCAGTATAATGTACCTCGCTACAATGGGACGAAATGGGTTCCCCCGACTGGTTTTGAACATTATCCTATGATGTTACTTACGTTTGACGGGGCTTTGGCTTATGCGAAATGGGCTGGAGGTACCTTGCCTACTGAGGCACAATGGGAGTATGCCTGTCGTTCGGGGACAGCAACGCGATGGTCTTTTGGTGATGATGAGAATCAGTTGGCCAATTATGCTTGGTATAATCAAGGTAGTTCACAGTTTGACGTTGGAAGTAAGTTGCCTAATCCTTGGGGGCTATATGATATGCATGGTTTGGTGGCAGAATATTGTTTTTCTGCGGGTGATTACCCGCCTGGCGCACAAAATCAAACGGATGCACTCCTTGGACCGGGACCGGCCAACGAGGCAGAAGCGAATCATGCGTTTCGAGGAGGAAGTTATGACATGGCGAGTTTTACAGCAACTCAGACGAGAGCTGCCTACCGTTCATTGAGAGAAGCTTCTTATTTCAGTAACATGCTAGGTTTTCGCATTGTTATTAACCCTTAATTTATACAACATAGCACCGAATTATGTATAGTAACCTCATAACAGTTTTAAGTAGAAAATATTTGTTTCAATTTTTTCTGTGTTGTTTTATGCTGATGTCCTGTCAGGAGAAATTAGATTTGGCTGTCATAGATCCTAATTCGGGGCGTGGGAATATGGCGTTTCAGATTGGAATCATCAATAACACGAAAGTTGATGATAATCAAAAAAATGTGACAAAAGCCACTTTGCAGTCCAGTAAATCGAACGGTAATATGGCATTAACTCCCCCAGTGTCTGCGAGCGATTTTACCGCAAGTTTTAGCGCTGGCGATACGATAGGCATCTTTGTTGTGCCAGCGGGTCAACCATTAACTGCTGGAAATAGCCTGATCGCTAATGCCAAATTGTCTTTTAACGGTACTAAATGGACGGGTGCCGTCAATTGGCCGGCAGGTACCAGTTTTGATTTTTACGCTTATTACCCTTATCGTGCGGGGCTGACAAATCCTGCTTCAATCAGTTTCTCGGTCAAGAAAGATCAAACTATATGGTCGGATTTTCAACAGAGTGACCTGATGTTTGCAAAAGCCGAAGCCATCAACTTGGGCGCTACGGTGCAGCTTGATTTTAAACATCTGTTGAGTTTGGTACAGGTAGAGCTTGAAGCAGGAACGTCGAAAGCCTCTAGTCCGGATGTTGATATGGTCGTTAACCTGACGAATATTATTTGTGATGGGCATTTGGCGCTAGCGAGCGGCACTTTCACCCCGCTATCCGGGCAGCAGAGTAGTGTACGTATGTATCGCGTGGAGCAGCCCGATGATACCGATTATGAAACGAAGTTTACCTATCGTGCACTTTTGCCAGCTCAGATGCTTGAGGCTGGGAAGCGGAGCTTATTTCTGAGTCAATCGGGTCAATCCTATATCCAGCAGCAGAAGAGCTCTTTACAGCTTTTAGGGGGCACCTCACATCGGATAGACGTGCCTCAACTCAAAAATCTCTGGCGAGCGGTATGGATTCCTGCAGGTACTTTTCAAATGGGTAGCCCAGCTACTGACCCCTATGCAGATGCGAATGAAAAGCCACGGCATTGGGTAAAATTGACCAAAGGTTTCTATATGAGCAGGTATGAGGTTACCGTTGCCGAGTATGCTGATTTTCTAAATGCGATGAATATCGTTGGAGGGGGACTTTCTGTACATGTCCCGCTCGATGGAAATATGGTACTCGCTTTTTCCGTATTTC
Source organism: Sphingobacterium sp. HSC-15S19 (assembly GCF_050433745.1). NCBI lineage: Bacteria > Pseudomonadati > Bacteroidota > Sphingobacteriia > Sphingobacteriales > Sphingobacteriaceae > Sphingobacterium > Sphingobacterium sp. HSC-15S19. Next base: position 91,341 of record NZ_JBNPWQ010000012.1, on the reverse strand, counting down.
AAAATCTAGTAAGTCAGCCTCATTACATAGATGGAAAATGGAAAGCATTACCAGGTAGTGAAAATGTGCCTATGGCGGTTGTATTTTTTGAGGGAGCCAAAGCTTATGCAGCCTGGGCAGGAGGTGCGTTGCCTACGGAAGCGCAATGGGAGTACGCCTGCCGTGCGGGTACGGAAGATCGCTGGTTTTTTGGCGATGACCCTGCCCAAATTAACAGTTATGCTTGGACTAACCTGCAAGGGACGGGGCTAAAAAGTGCCGCTGTTGGTACCTTGAAACCCAATAGATGGGGATTGTATGATACCTATGGCAATGTAGCGGAATGGTGTCTCAGCAATGGTCCCTATCCGTCTACTGCAACGACAATGGAAACAGCTGTTGTAGATCCATCCATTCCGGATGCTACATCAACTAACCGCTTTGCGCGCGGGGGGAACTTTAATAATGGTTTGATTTATGCGCGCTCAGCGGCTAAAATACAATCGTTGGTTTCTTCTTCGACCTACCTTATCGGATTTCGTATAATAAAGTATCGATAAAATAAGCTTGTCTTAATACCATAGCGTATTGCCGTAAATCACATTGTCATAACTAATAAATTAAAAAGTGAAAATTAAATATGAAAACACAATTGTTAACAGCCTTTTCGGCAGCAGTCCTGTTACTCGGGGCCTGCGCCAAAAATGATACACCTGATGTGGAACATGAGGTGATCAATTTCAGTGGACAAATTAGTCAGCTTAAAGCAACAAGTAACCCTTCGGGGGCGAGCACAGTATGGGCTTCGGGCGATCAGATCGGTATTTTTATGGTTAATCATGGGACCACGACCATAAGCGAAAATAGCAGCAATCGCCAGTACAACTTTAATGGGACGGTATTTGCTCCAGCAACGGGACAGGGGATTTATTACCCTGTTTCGGACAGCAAAGTGGATTTTGTAGCGTATTATCCTTTTGTACCCACAGCTTCTTTGTCGACAGTGCAGCCAATCGATGTTTCCTCGCAAAATGACCTGAGCAAAATTGATTTTCTTTGGAGCAAAGCAACAAATGGCGTGAATGGATTCAATAAAAGCTCCGGAACTCAGGTTCCACTCGTTTTTGACCATAAGCTCAGTAAAGTGGTTATCAAACCTACTGCAGGAACTGGTCTGGATGCTTCCAACGCTGATTGGTCCGCGATGGGAGTTAAGATAAAGGGTATGCAAACCATGTCGAGCATTGACCTGAGCACAGGGACACTGGGAGCAGCAAGTGGCCCTGCGGATATAAGCCCCTTTGTAAAAGCTAGCGGATCAACCTATGAAGCTATTGTGCTTCCGGCTACCTACGCAACGGCCGGAGCTGTGCGCTTCACCTTTGAGATAGGTAACGATACCTATGCTTGGGCAAGTCAGGCGAACGAACAATTCGAGCCTGGCAAAGAATATACTTATACGATTACAGTGCATAAAACAGGCGTCGTATTGGGCAATGTAACCATTAAAGATTGGGATACCGTTAGCCGTACAGGTACGGCAGATTAAACTTGGACCTACTCTTTAAATTGTATTTTTCCATTTGGGCCGATTAATAGGATAATCGGCCCATTTTCTTTTTTATCAGGAAGAATAAGTGGCCCCCAATTTTTTTTTAAGGCGCTGTTTCGCTTTTTTTATACCCTCTATAGAGATGCAAAGAAGCTCACTCATACTCGCATTACTCAGCTCCAGCTTCTGTAAGGCTAATATACGGAGGTCGTTTTCGGTAATTTTTGCATGTTCATCTTTCATCTGTTGTAAATAGTCAGGGTATACCTGGTCAAACGTATGCCTAAACCTTGCCCATCGGTCGTCTGTCATAATATGTGTTTCCATTAAGGCATTGAGGTTCGCTTTTACTTCGGCAATATAGGTTGGATTTTGATTCTCTTCCTTTTTTAATTCCTCACGCAGCTGTTGAATCGTGATGTCATTTTGCCTGACAGTATCCGTAAATTCGCTGAGCGAGTTTTTTAATATGAGGAGTTCTTGATCGACAAGCTGCTTCTTGTGGTTAAGTTGGAGTTGTTCCCTTTCAAGATTTGCGTTACGTATTTTGATGTTTGCCCTCGACCTATTGATTAATAGAATAACGATAGCAAAAATTAAGACAAGTAGAAGACTCATAAATTGATAAGTACTTTTTACTTTTTGTCTTTTCTCTGCTTCGGACAGCAAGGCGCGGTTATATTTTTCCTGTTCACTCTCCCAGATGATTTTCTGCAACTCTTTGATATTTGTTCTTTTCTCCAATGAATCTCTCAACAATATATAGCGGTTTAAATAGTGAAGTTGTTTGCTCTGCTGTCCTAATCCATGCGAAATCGCAGCTAATGATTTGGCTGCATCCATCTTATATTTCAGAAAGTAGGGTTTGTCTTCCATAAGATGTTCACTCGCCTCTATATGTTTTTTTGCAAGTTGCCATTCCTGCTGGTCAATATACCAGCTTGCTAAAATTAGATTTGCCCGCATGGCATCATTGGGCTCGTGATACCGTAATGAGAGGTCAATATTTTGTTTGACCAGTTCGATTGCTTTTTTTTTATCTCCTGCTTCCCAACTATAATCCGCCATGTTGCCGGATATAATTCCAATCCACACAGAATCTTTTGCTTGTTGAGCTTCGGCCATGGCCTGTTTTAGGTATTTAAGCGCTTCAGGAACAGGATTGTCTACCGATAGGTAGACAGCTATTGAATTGAGTAGATCAATCCGTGCTCTTGAAGCAGGTCTTGCAAAAGGCAAAGCTTCATGAAGATAGTTTACAGCTTTTTTCTGGTCGCCGATATGATTAAAAAAGCTCGCCATAAATTGATAGTGTTTTACGGGCAATGGTATTTTTTTTCTGTCTATTCTGGCATTTAGATCATTGGCTCGTAAGAAATAAGGGAAAGCATCGATGACCTTGCGGTATACGAAATTATAATAGCCCTGTCGTATATTTCCGATCATCTCCAGTTCTGGGTTCGGATGCGCTTCGATTAAGTTTCTGGCGTATTTGTAATATTGGTCAGAAAGAGCATTTGTATGGTCGAAAGCAACGGAATAACCATCTGCCATGAGCATATAATATGCCCATTCTAGGGGAATACTGTTGTGCTGTTTGGCTAATGTTTTTATGGGCTCTAATTCCTTTTTCAATAAAGTGGTGTCGCGATTAAAGTGGCTTGGAAGGTTTAACACGGCTTCTATCTGCTGCAATGGATTTTTTATGGCTTGTATTTGGGTGATAGACTGTGCATTTAATAAGTCAGTGCTTTTAAAAAATATAATGAGTATAAGTGAAATGTAATACCAATAGACTTTCATCCTCAATAGCGTGAATTTAACGGTTAATATGAATAAAACCACCTTAACTAATTTAATAAGGCAATTTTCGTGTAAAGATAATAAAAATATTTAAGCTTAATAGATGCTTCCTTTTATCTGAGCCTAATATGTGCTTCATCTGTTAAATTAATCGCATGGCGATCGGTTTTAAAAATCCGCCTGGACTTACCAAGCGGATTTTTAAGTTAAAAAAGAGAACTTAGTTGATAAGAAGTGTGTCTGTATAAGACGCTGTAAATACATCAATTGCATTCTTGACAGGTATAAATGAAGACTTCAAAAGTACTTTCTCACCTGTTTTCCAATTTGGTAATACGATCTTCAGCGAATCAGGATGCAAAGACAGATTTACTCTTACACCGAGGTTATTTGTATAACTAGTTTGGTATCTACATTGATTGTATCGGTGTTTGCGGCAAAGTTGAGGGTTAAATTTGTCAAATTTAAACTACTTGTCGTAAATCTTCTATTCCGCAGTGAGCTCACATATAGGGGACCATATACTTTTACTGCTGTCAATGTCTGGCCTACCGATTTATTTCCGGCTCCATCCATCGTGTACAATGTGAAATCCTGGATATATTCACCAAGATTGGACAAGATTACCTTGACGGTATCTTTGGCCATTTCATTATTTGCAGGGATTACAAGTGAATCTCGCTTGCTATTCATATACTGAAGGGAAAAGGGAATTAACGGACGGAAGTCGTGTATATCTTGGTGGGGATCGCATCAATCCACCTAAGATAACGGGCTCTATTACCGTAAATCCAATGAAAAAATGGTCGCTTACAACGCAAATGATCGCTACTTCGGGCCGAAATCGTTTTGAACCTGTTAATGGATTGTACAGCTATGGAACAGGACCTATCCGATCATTCACAACCTTCAATTTCTCCAGTAAATATCAGATCAACACACAATCGCTAATACGCCTGGGAATCGAAAACATATTCAATAAGGATTATTACACGGTGATCTCGCAATGGCAGTCAAATAATATGAATTATGTGAAAGGCAATGGAACTCGTCTCAATTTGAGTCTGCCGCATTCCTTTTAGTCAATTTTTGATGGGTTTGCACAAGTGTGCTTACTACCTCGGAAAATTTCTACATTTTTCTATACGCGAGCGGAGACAATCCGACTGATCGCTTAAAGTATCTGCCGAAAAAAGATTGTGAAGGGAAGTTAAGCTCATTACTGATCTGCTGTATAGTCATATGCGTAGATTTTAACAGTGCTTTAGCTTCCCACACAACATAGTCATCAATCCATTGCTTAGCAGACAGGCCATTGTGTTCTTTTATCACCTTAGATAAGTACTTCGGAGTTACACATAGCTTATCTGCGTAGAATTCTATGCCCCGTTCTTGCTTGAAATTGTCCTGTACCTGATTTAGGAAGTTTTCAACCAGTTCTTCCAATCGGGGCTTTTTTTCCTGTTGTGTATGACGTTCGATGTTATGGGCATTGTAACCAAACCCGTAAAAATAGGCTTTTGTTAGGTGTTGAAGAATTTTTGTGGTAGAAGGATTATCTGTTTCCAGCACTTTTTGTACTGTTTTAAAATAATCAGCCAAACTCGTTAGTTCTGCTTCTTTTAATGCAATAAAAGGTTGATTATGCAAAGAAAGAAAAACGGGTAGATGCTCTTCGATATTAAGACTTGAGGTAAATGTCTTTGACATGACTATAAAAAGTGCAGAAAAATCGGCACTCACATTTTCTATGGTTACAGTATGCCCCGCGAGGAGTACAATAAGAGAGGGGGCACCCGTTTCAAAGTAGCGCATATTTGAATGCCCTTTCAAATGACCTTTAAAGCAAATAATACTTATGGTGACATCCAATTTCACCGGAAAATTAAGTCGTTCAATTGTGGGTGTCTCCAATAAAATGAAATCTTCATTATGGTTATGCTGTTTCAAGTTTTTATTGTGCGTAAATGGCAGCGTCATTTCCATAATAGTCAAGTATTGTTATTCAAATGTATTGTTTTATATTGAAAAAACGACTTTTTGGACAATTTCGCCTTCTTATAGAGCTTCCCAGCCTCTTTAAATGCATCTACATTTGTCACATAAATTTTAAATGAAATTATTCGTGATGAAAAAACTATTATTAATTGGATTGGTCTTGGCAATGGCACAGGGATCCGCTGCTCAAGGTTTGGGCGGAATTTTTCAAAGGCTTTCTTTTGGTTTAAAGGCTGGGGGAAACTACAGTAACTTTACAGGTGCGAACTTCGATACTGAAGGACTCGCAGGATTTAATGGGGGGCTTATTGTCAATTTTAAGCTTACAGACAAGTGGTCTATTCAGGAGGAATTTTTGTATTCAATGCAAGGCGCAAAAATCACAGACAATGTATTCGGAACGCATAAGGACCTGAAGTTATCCTATATGTCCGTTCCGATCCTCGTAAAATATCGATCGGCTATCGGTCTTTATGCGGAAGTTGGGGCGCAGGCCAATCTATTGATAAAAGATGCAAAAAATACAGGCTTTGTGGATTTTGCAGATAAGATTGATGCGGGTGCTGTTGCAGGTTTGGGTTATGAATTTACGAAAGGTCCAGCTAAAGGTTTGGGCCTGGGAGCGAGATACTACCAGGGTTTTATGGATGTAGGTAAGTTTAATTCTACGACACTAAAATCTGATTTTAAGAATAGCGTGGCGCAGTTAAGTATCTTTTATATGTTCTGATCGGCTCAATAGGTTGTTTAACTGTTAATTTATAAGTAAAGACTCAATAAATGTACATTAAACTGCATCTATTGAGTCTTTACTTTTTGCACATTCACGTTATATCGAAGCGATGGCATGATTTCTACACGAACTGTCATTTTTAAACATTATATGTAATATATTCACTTTAAAGAGCTATTTAATAGCTCGATGGAGCTTTCCGAGTCGGGGAGATGCATAAATGACAGGCTTTTGTTGTTAATGTATTCTTTACCTGTCCTTAATATTGTAGTTGTATTAAAGCATGATCTTTACAGCTGACGAAGAATTATTGATCTAGAGAGTATGCTTGTGAAAACGATAGACACTATCCTATTAGAACGTCTGGTAAATGCAGATTACAGTGCTTTTGATGAGATTTATGAGCATCATTGGAGCACACTTTTCCGTATTGCAGTTAAGAAGTTAGGCGATGTGGATGTGGCTATGGATCTTGTTCAGGATCTCTTTGTGGATCTGTGGCAAAGAAGGGCCATGATCAATATTCATAGCGGATTGCGAGCCTATCTTATTTCGGCCCTATATCATAAGTTGTTTCAGTATTTCAGAAAGAAAGGTGTGCATGAAAAACATATTGAACAGTATAGCTTAATGATACAAGATGGTCTGCATGATATTTTTCCTATCGTGGACTATGAAGAGAATTACACAGACGTACTGATTGCGATTGAACAGTCTGTGGTGGAAATGCCCGACCGTATGCGCGTTGTTTTTAATTTGAAATACCAACGTAGTCTCAGTAATCATGAAATTGCGGAACAACTTGGCATATCGCTTCAAACTGTAAAAAACCAATTAAGTAAAGCGTTGAACCTTGTGCGCCAGCACATGCAGCAGCAACAGCTAAATCCGACAGTCTTCGTGTCCTTATCTCTTCTAGTCTTCTTTTAATCCTTATCCAAGGTGTTTTTAATTAAATTTTTTAAAATAAACTTTACATAAACTTAACGGTTTTTCGATGGTACGATCACCCAATTGGAGCAACTATAGGGTGTATGCAAGACAGAAAAAGGGAATTGGAGGAATTAATCCAAAAGTATTCATCAGGACAGATAAAGGATGAGGAACGGGCACATTTAATGTGTTGGTTGCAGGAACTTGATGTCTTAGAAGGGTACAAAGCTGATATGGAAGGGGTTCAAACGCGGATGAAAGAAAAGATAGACCTCCGTTTGCTAGCCACCGAAACACCTACTAAAATCGCACATCCACCTTGGTTGTTATGGGGTAAGGTTGCCGCAGTTGTTCTTTTTTGTTTTTCATTTGGATGGTACCTACTCGATCGGAATAGTGGCGGGGATGCCAAAGGCAAGCAGTCCGTTAAGGTCGAAAAAACGGTCGATAAGTCCAAAATGATAACCTATACTGTTGTACGGGATAGCACGATTTTATTGCAAGATGGCAGTAAAGTCCGTCTTTTGGCAAATTCTTCAATCTCCTTGATGCAACCCTTTCCAGAAAAGCAGCGCGCAATTCAATTGCAAGGAAAGGCTTTTTTTGAGGTGTCACACGATAAATCGCGCCCATTTACAGTTCTATCGGGCAATATCCTGACAACGGCTTTAGGAACTTCTTTTTGGGTTGTGCAGGAGGCCAAAAATAGGAAGCCTAGTGTGCGCCTGATCACAGGAAGAGTTTCCATTAAGGAGCGTGGCGAAAATGGGGAAGATAAGCTTCTTGCCTATTTGACTCCAGGGCAAACTTGGGCGGAAAAAGTTGTACAACCCAAAAAAGGACCTGTTTTGAAACTGGAAAAACCAGTGGAAGAGATCGTACCAACGACATTGGAATTTCACCACAAGCCTTTGGCGGAAGTGCTTCCTGCCTTGGCGTCTTTCTACCGCACAACGATTCTCTTTTCTCCGGATGATGTGTCAGGACTATCATTCTATGGTAAATATACAACAGAAAATGAGGTCGCGCAGATTCTGCAAACGATCTGTATTGCAAATGAGCTCGAACTCAAGTTTAATTCCGAAACAAATACCTATACGATCTTAAAAAACAGTCAATAAAATCCATAAAAAAACACTATTGAGCCTCCCTTTTTAGGGAGGCCTGGGAAAACTATGCTCAATTATTAATGAAAACTATGCAACAATTTTCAACAGGTAAAAGGCCAGCCAAGGGGGCTTTATTACTGCTACTAGCAATTGCTTTTGGCCAAAAGGGTTTTGCCCAACAAAGCGGGGAACTTGTTGTCATCGTGCAGGATGCGAAGTCAAAAGGTTTGGCCAATGCAACGGTGACCATAAAAAACAAGAATAGCAAACTGAAACGATCCGGTCAGGCCGATCAGCAGGGGAAAGCCGTGTTCAATAATTTGCCGGTGGATAGCAACTATTGTATTTTGGTGACTTATACAGGACTACTGCCAAAAGAGGAGTGCCAGTATATTGTTACCTCCGGTAAAAGATCGAGCGTGGTCTTTCAACTCATAGACGCAGCTTCAAATCAAATGGACGAGGTGGTCGTTGTGGGGTATGGTACACAGAAAAAGACCAACCTGTCTGGTGCTGTAGATCAGATTAGTGGCGATGTGCTCGAAAGCCGCCCTATTTCCAATGCTGCGCAAGGGCTTCAAGGGATTTCACCCAACTTGAATATACAGTTCAACTCCGGAGCACCAGGAGCGGAACCTAAAATCAATATCCGTGGAATTACATCGATCAATGGTGGCGATCCATTAATTTTGGTAGATAATGTTCCTATTTCGGCAGCCGAATTAATCAGGATTGCGCCACAGGATATTGAGTCATTTACGGTGATCAAAGATGCATCGGCTGCGGCGATCTACGGGGCCCGTGCCTCCTTTGGGGTTCTGATCATCACGACAAAAACAGGGAAAGGCGATGTGAAAGTGAACTATTCAAATAACTTTACATGGAATACACCTACAGTAATGCCAAATAAAATAACGGATCCTTATGTGTTTTCGAGGCTATTGGAAACGTCAACCGATAATACACCCTGGGATAATGTCAACTATTCGGATCAGTTTTACCAATATGCAAAAGAGCGATCTGACAACCCTTCCATTGCCGGTGTGCGTATCAATCCCTCAGATTCCAAGGTCTGGGAATATATGGGTAACAGGGATTGGACACGTTATTTCTTGTCCGACTGGAATGCAACCAATACACACGACTTATCAATCTCGGGCTCAAATGAAAAAGTACAATACTATATCAGTGGTAGCTACAACCGACAAAATTCGCCTGTTAAGTTAGCAGAGGATTATTTTGACCGCTATAACCTGCGTTCCAAAGTAAACTATAGGCTTTCTGATTTTATTTCATTTGGTAACAATACAGTGATCGGAAGTACACGTAGGCTTACGCCTTCTCAGATGAGTTTGCCCGATATATACAATATTTTTCCAACTTCTTTTGATAAGAACCCGGATGGAACATGGGCCAATTCTTCGGCAGGTATTATTGCCGCACAAATGGTGGATGGCGGTAAAAGTGATCGTAAACGTCTGGATGTACAATCTACCTTCAATACTGAGCTTCGCTTTTTTGGAAATAAATTCAAAGTAAATGCAGATTATACTTTCCAGCGTAATTCGTTGAACCGCAATTGGTACACCAAGCAATACGAAATCGGTTATGGTCCGGACGATGTCCGTAAAGAGGGGACAACAGGGGCTTATCGTGAAGCGGGTTTTTCCTATTATAATGTTTATAATATCTACGGTACTTACTTGCAATCTTTTAATAAGCATCAGGTTAATGCGGTACTGGGTTTTAACCAGGAGGATTATCGGTATGAAGTGATCACTGCAGAACGCGCCGGACTTATTTCAGAATCCTTTCCAACCATTCAGTTTGCAACAGGAACAATGAAAATGGGTGAAGCTATTGATACTTATGCCTTACGTGGTGCATTTTATCGGTTGAACTATACTTATGATGATAAATATATTGTTGAATTCAATGGTCGATACGATGGATCTTCCCGATTTCCGAAAAGTAAGCGTTTTGGCTTTTTCCCTTCGGGCTCAGCTGCCTGGCGTATAGACCGTGAAAAGTTTATGTCGTCTGTCGCTGGACTGGATTTATTGAAGCTGAGGGTATCTTACGGTCAATTGGGTAATCAGTCTGTGTCGAACTACGGCTACCTTCCTTCGATGGAAAAAAAGGATGCCGATTACTTGTTCGGAAGTGAACGGGGAATCTATATTGGTGTTCCACCTTTGGTTTCCCCCAATTATACCTGGGAGAAGGTCAATACCGTAAATTTTGGTTTGGACGTTGCGGTACTCAAAAATAAACTTTCGGCAAGTTTTGACTATTACTCCAGACGTACCTTGGGGATGTTGACACTGGGCAGAGATCTTCCCAATATTTTGGGCGCGAGTGAGCCACGGGAGAATGCTGCCGATCTAAAGACCAATGGCTGGGAATTGACTGTCAATTTTCAGGATCGTTTCGAGTTGGCTAACGCACCATTACGCTTCAATGCCAAATTATTGCTGTCGGACTCACAGTCCAAAATTACACGTTTTGACAACCCCAATAAAAGCATTCTGCAATATTATGAAGGCATGCAAATGGGGGAGATCTGGGGTTTGCAAAGTAACGGACTTTTCAAAGACGAGGCAGAGATTGCCAAGTTGGACCAGACTTCGATCATTCCCTGGGGCGCCTTGTCGATTGTACCGGGATGGCCTACCTATGTGGATCAGGATGGTAATGGTAAGATTGAAAAAGGATATACACTTGGCGATACCAAAGACCTCAAGATCATTGGTAACTCCACACCACGTTATCAATTTGGTATAGACCTGTCTGCAGATTGGAAAGGTTTTGACTTACGGGCATTTTTTCAAGGCATTGGTAAACGCGATTATTATCCGTTGGACTACCTGTATTGGGGGACATACCAACAGCCTTATGGTAACTTTTATGGGCACTTGCTTGATTTCTACCGTCCGGGAAGTGATTCGGACATTGACCGTGCGAAACATTCGCAAGCTTATTTGAATTTGGGACTGGCCGATCAAAATCTCAATGCGGCTTACCCCATCTTACAGTCATGGCTTGCTGACCGTAACTTGGGTACCCGGATTGACCAGGCCCAGGGATTGGCCATTCCACAGACCAATTATTTGCTGAATGCGGCCTATCTACGTCTGAAAAACCTGACGATAGGGTATACCTTACCCAAATCTATTACTTCACGCGCCAAGATCAGTAACCTACGTGTTTATCTAAGTGGTGAAAATATCATCGAATGGTCTGCTGTGAAGCGCTATTTTGATCCGGAGACACTGAACGAAAATACGTATACCAATCCAACTGCAGGTTCGGACCGTGTAGGTAATGGTCTCACTTATCCATTTCAAAGAAGTTTTTCTGCTGGTATTCAAGTCACCTTTTAATTGCTTATCATGATAAATAAATATATAAAATTAGCCGTTGTATGTTCAGGTCTTTCTCTGCTTGGAAGCTGTAACGACAACTACTTGGATCGTGTTCCAGAGACTGCGATCAATAACGAAAATTTCTTCAATACAGCGACCGACCTAGAGTTGTATATCAATGGATTGTACAATTTTTCAGGAGTAGGGATCTATCAATCGGATGCTACTACAGACAATGCAAGTACCACGGGCAATACGGAGATCAAAACCATTATGGCCGGTAATGCCTCTGCGGCGACGATCTCAGGAGGCTGGAGCTGGGAGCAGCTCCGCAAAATAAATTTCTTTCTACAGCACATGGGCAAGGCTAAGATCAGCGAGAGTGAAAAGGCACATTATGAGGGGCTAGGTCGGTATTTTCGGGCCCGCTTCTATGCAGAGAAGGTACAGCGTTTCTCAGATGTGCCCTGGGTGGATAAAGCACTGGAGGTTGGAGATACGGATTATCTTTTTGCCAAGCGCGACCCACGAGCAACGGTGGTGCAAAAAATCATGGAAGATTTTGAGTTTGCCGCACAAAACGTACAGCCCCGAATAAAATCGGGTACGGTCAACAAGTGGGTGGTGCTGCAGGAATATGGCCGCTTTGCCCTATATGAAGGAACCTACCGGAAATACCACAACGAACTGGAATTGAAAACCACGGCAACTGAATTTCTGAACAAAGCACAAGCGTTGAGTGATCAGCAGATGCGCGAGGGTGGTTTCAGTATATACAATACCGGTAAGCCCAATCAGGACTACGGCACTTTATTTTTTAGTGAAAATCTTGAAAACAACAAAGAGATCGTACTTGGACGTTTTTATGCCAACAATGTACTCAACGCAGATTCGTGGCCGGGTATGTTTGGTAATTATGAGTACTATCCTTTGCGTGATCTTGTGCAGGCCTACCTGATGAAAGATGGTTCATTTTATGCGGCCCAGCCAGGTTATGAAAAAAACACCTTCGTCAAAGAGTTCGAAAACCGCGATCCACGTCTGGCACAAACGTATGCTTATCCGGGATGGCAGTTGATTTATTCGCATACCTATGCGCAAGGGGCGGGACTGTATGTGCAGCAATTGGCCAAAAATTTCTCGGGCTACCATCAGATTAAAGGATTTCAGAATACGCTCAGTCTGGAAGCGCGCAATAATCTCGATATTCCTTTATATCGCTATGCGGAGGTCTTATTGAATTTTGCCGAAGCAAAGGCCGAGCTGGGACAGCTGACGCAAGCCGATCTTGATCGTAGTATCAATCTGTTGCGTAGACGTGCGGGTATGCCGGATATGGTTGTAGGCGTAGGTATCGATCCCGTTATGGCGACACGTTACTCCAATGTAGAAAGCAACCAGCGTAATCTCGTGCTGGAGATCAGACGCGAGCGTCGCGTTGAGCTGGCTTTTGAGGGATTCCGTTTTACGGATCTGATGCGTTGGAATGTAGGTGAATTGTTGAAGAACAAACGTGAGGGCATTTACTTCTCCGGATTGGGGCAGCATGATATGACCGGCGATGGTATTCCGGATATCGTACTGTTAGCTTCCTCATCGTCCATTCCGGCGGTGAAAGAGAAAAACAGTTTGGGGAGAGAATTGCAGTATTATCGTGTTGGCCGCTTTGGGCAGGATGTAGGCGTATTCTTATCGGAAGGGAATAATGGTACAGTGGAAACGATCGAAAATACAGGAACCTTTGAGGTGCCTAAATTCTACTATCGCCCCATACCGCAAGGGGAAATACTTTTAAATGATAATCTTAAACAAATATTTGGATGGTAATGAAAAATTCAATGACAAGGGCTTTATGTTTTCTGTTCCTCACATTATGTAGCCTTGGGAGGATCAGTGCACAGGAATTTAAGTTTGCATTTTTAACCGATCTGCATGTGCATAGCGATTCTACACTTGGGCAAGTGGAGCTACGGTTAAAATCGCTGTCACCTCAGGTGGAACTGCTGCTAAGCGGTGGTGATAATGTGGATATTGACAATCTGAAATCGGCTGATCGATCGGCTGGCGAGCAACGAATCAAGTCGTTGAAGGGACTTTTTGACCGCACTAAAAAGCCTTACCACATGGCTATAGGCAATCATGATCGTTTGCCGCGCGATTTGCGCGACGGCACTAATGATTTTGCGCTCTTTGAAAAGGCGTTTGGTCAGACCTATTACAGTTTTGACCATAAAGGCTGGAGGTTTATCGTGTTGAATAGTGTGGAAACCAAAGATAACCACTATGTTATTGGTGACAAGCAGCTGGCTTGGCTAAAGGATCTTGTCGAAAAAATAAGCAAAGATCAGCCTTTGGTGATTATCTCCCATGTCCCTTTTTTGTCGGTTTATTATCCGGTTTTAGAGGGGCGTTATACAGCTGCAGATACTTTTACAAACCAAAAGCAGGTGTTTGATCTTTTTAAAGACCACAGCCTAAAGCTGGTCCTGCAGGGGCATATGCATTTGTATGAAGAGATTAAAGTGAAAGGGGTACAGTTTATTACAGCAGGAGCAGTATCGGGCAATTGGTGGCATGGAGCTTTTGAAGGTACTGCGCCCGGGCATCTCGAAGTGGATGTCCATGGGAAAGATTTCAGCTGGAGTTATGTGAAATAGAGAAACCTGTTTTTTAACTTTTGCTTAGTACAATAAGAAATAACCTCAGAGCGTATGACCTCTGAGGTTATTTTATTTTTACTTTTTTTGTCCTACTGACTTTTTCCAAGATATGCTATGAATTGTTTATTTAATAATTCGCATTCCTGCTGCTGCATAACTTGCCTCTTTCAGGAGAAACCCTGACACAGGCAAGTTAAAATACGTTATATTTACCTTATGGAGTTTGTACTTTCAATCGTTATCGCCACTATTTTTATTTTTTTGGCTTTGTTGCATTTTTTCTGGTTGCTCGGTGGACATTGGGGAATGGCTGTTGCCGTTCCGACCGATCTGAATGGCAGAAGGATATTTAATCCCACCCGGGTAGGCACTTTGCTGGTTGCTATCGGATTATTGATTTTTGCGTTTGTAATGGAGTTCGTTTTAAACGGGAACTTGAAAGCCTGAATAAAACGAACAAAGTGCCGGTACAAATTCCCGACAATCCGCGGATCGTCTATGCGACCGAACAGGATGTGCTGGAGCTTGAAAACGGTATTGTCCTTTTTGGATGGCCCAGCTGTCCCTGGTTTCGGAATGCCATAACGCCGCTGCTGGAATTTGCCCAGGAGGAAAAGGCGGCTATTTATTACCTCAATATTCACGATATCCTAAATCCTTATACAGCTGTGGGGATTGATTCCATTAAACGGATTTCTTCGCCGACGGTATTATTTATTGAAAAAGGTAAAGGCGTACATAAGGTTGTTTCTACGGTCGTGTCACAGACCGATCCGAAAATCAAGCTCGATAGTACACAGCGACAGGAGCTAAAACAACGGTATCGCGCCTATTTTTTGGATGAACATATTATATAAATGATATTTCTTATAAAGTTGTTTGATAGGATTGTATATGAGTTCTAAAGATGGGTGCGGCCCGGAAAATAAATACTTTCAATGCAGGTAAAAGTTTGTATCCATGGGCATAAGTTGTAGTAAGGGAATCAGTAGTTGAAAAAGCCATAAGGATACATGGTGTCAACATTATCGTAAATTAAATGGATAACATATGAAAAAAATAATCAATCTTGGACTTTTAGCGTTTGTTTTAACGACATTTACAGTCTCCTGCGGATCTGCAGGTAAAAAAAAGGATAATAGCAAATCGTTGTCCGATTCTACTTCGTCAAAGCGCTCAAAAAAGGAACAACCCAATACAGGCTGCGACTAGGAGTGATTAAAAACTAGCTTATGCGAAAATTTGATGCAATCATTATTGGTTCGGGACCAAATGGACTTGCTGCAGCGATTACCTTTCAGCAGCAGGGGCTGAGCACGTTGCTGATTGAGGGTGCCGATACAATCGGTGGGGGAATGCGAATCCAGGAACTTACAATTCCGGGTTTCAAACATGATGTCTGTTCGGCAATTCATCCCATGGCTATGGCATCGCCATTTTTCAGGAGTTTACCTTTGGAAGCATTTGGGCTATCTTTTGTTAAGCCTGAGTATGCGGCAGCACACCCATTGGACGAAGAGGAAACGGGAATTCTTTACCATAGTCTTGCCGAAATGGTAAAGGGTTTGGGGACGGATGGTGAAAGGTATCGTAAGCTGGTGGAAAAGGTCGTGACAGATTGGGAGCGCCTTGCGGCCGATATTATGGGACCATTATCCTTTCCGAAGCATCCTTTGTCTTTAGCCTCGTTTGGGCTGGATGCACTTCAGCCGGCAAGCTGGACAGCAAAGCGCTTTACTTCGGTGCAGGCACAGGCTTTATGGGCAGGGATGGCGGCTCATGGAATTCAGCCCCTAGACAACTGGACAACTTCTGCAATTGCCATTGTGCTTGCGGCGGTAGGCAACAAATATGGCTGGCAGATACCGATTGGCGGCTCGCAATCCATTGCCAATGCGCTGTTAGGCTATTATCAATCGTTGGGTGGGGAGATCCAAACGGGCTTTTGGGTAGAGGATGTTCGCGATCTACCATCCCATAAAGTCCTACTCTGTGATATCACGCCCAAGCAGTTGTTGCAGCTCAAAGGGATAGGTCTTGCTAGCGGCTACCGCAGACGCCTCGAAGGCTTTAGGCAGGGAATGGGGGTATTTAAAGTCGATTGGGCATTATCAGAAAAGACGCCTTTTAAAGATCTGCGTTGTCAGCAGGCCGCTACAGTACATTTGGGAAATACCTACGCCGAAATTGCCGAAAGCGAGCAGCGGAGCCATCTTGGGAAGCAAGTGGATAAGCCTTTTGTGCTGTTTGCGCAACAGAGTGCGTTTGATTCCAGTCGTGCTCCCGAAGGCAAGCATACAGGATGGGCGTACTGCCATGTTCCTAATGGTAGTAAGGTAGATTATACCGAAGCGATCGAAAATCAGATTGAGCGCTTTGCACCGGGTTTTAAAGAAACCATTCTGGCCAAGCATACCTTTTCTCCTATGGAGCTCGAAGAGTATAACCCAAATTACATCGGTGGTGATATCAATGGCGGTATTATGGATATTTCGCAGCTGTACAGCAGGCCCATTTTGGCTCTAAATCCGTACCGAACCTCGGTCGACACGATTTATCTCTGTTCATCATCAACACCTCCGGGTGGTGGGGTGCATGGCATGTGTGGCTATCATGCTGCGCGTACAGCGCTCAAGGAACACTTCGGTTTGCTGTTGTAAACCACGCCGAATAAGCATTTCCTTATCTGCCTCTGTTTGTGGCCCTTGTGGCTACAGGGTGGAAGAGAATACCTACTTGGATTTTAGGACAAAGGACAGTCTGTTATTCCAGGGCGCTACAAATTCTGCTGAATTGCAAACTGTACTTGCCCAGTTGCCGCGGAATAAGTGATTTTAGCCGTTTTTTTATTTTTCCGCAGCATAAAGTCTTTAGAAAAAATAAGCTAATGGCTGTGAGTTTCTAATTTCGGCAGTATTTTTGCAATATAGGGCTACGAAAACACCCCAAATAATATGTTGCATTAGGCCAAGATAATTTCTTGGCCTTTTGTATGTAATTCCCCCTTTCGTATGTAGATAATATCCCAGGTTAGTACTTATGATGGCAATATCGGTTTCGATGTTGCTTTTTCTATCGCTAAATACTAAATAAAAAGAAATAAATCGATAAGAAGAAATAAATCGGTGCGTACGGCAAGTATAAACTTAGGAAAGACACTTTGGCCGGGGTAAGCTGGGCTCCTGACGCAATAAAATGCCTACCAAGCTATGATGCCGAAAAAGGAAACTTTAACACAGGTCAGGCAAAAGTTCATCTTGCCATCGCAAGGCGAACTACAGATGGATGGTATCCGATGGGTAAAGTTGATGTGTTATAAAGAGAACAATGTGTAACTATCTGTTTATATTAACTAGGTCAAATGTCTTATTAATATAGATTTATTATTTTTTATTTTTGATATTGTGCCAGTTTGTCAGCCGTATACATAGGTACTCAATAGGCTTTAAAGAAGTGTCTTGATTTCCGAAAGCAGTGTTTGTAAATTGGGCTATCCTACACTTTGCTACAGGAGAATGCGGTCAACTTGTGCATTATCTTGACGAATGGGATCAAGGGCCGGCTCACTTCGTTGTTTTTGTGTGCTGAACGCCTCAATTTGGCTTTTGTGAGGATGGATTAGACTCTGGTTTTTGCAGTGGAAATGTCGATGGTGCGCTGTTATTTTATAGGGATGTCGGACTGGCTCCATTCGGAAAATTATGAGCCGTAGAGCAAATAAATTAGAGTTGTTGTGTTTTTAATAAATATGCTAATTATTTATATACAGTGTATTGTGTGTTTTATGTCAATTAAAAGTATAGGTTTTGTTTTACCTCATAAAGGCCGCTAAGGTGTCTTTGAAAAGACGATGTGTGGGATGAAAGGATGAAATGATTGTGGAAAAAAATCCATAAATTAGGGGAACTAAACAAGCTGTTTTATGAATGTAAAATTTATCCTAAAAGCTTTCTTATTATTTGCGCTTTGCCTGATCCATGTAATCGGTCATACGCAGGAAAGCAACAACAATAAGAAATTGTGGGCAAAATCAATTTTGAATCAAAAGGCGCCAAAACTTGAGGTGGAGCAGTGGCTCACAGATGTGCCTGATACAAAGGGTAAGTTTATCCTTATTGATTTTTGGGCTACTTGGTGTGGTCCCTGCCGGAAAGTAATTCCTGAACTCAATGAATGGCATAAGAAGTATGGTGATAAACTTGTGATCATTGGCCTTTCAGATGAAAAAGCAGAGGTCATTAAAAAGGCGAAGGAGATTAAAATAGATTATTTCTCAGCGATCGATACGAAAGCGAAGTTGAAGAAACAGCTCGAAGTACAGGGAATCCCACACTGTATTTTAGTAGATCCGGATGGCATTGTACGCTGGGAGGGTTTTCCGACGTTAGAGGGGCATGAGCTCACCGATGATGTTGTTGCTGATATCATCAGAAAGTATTCCAGAAAGCGCTGGAGATTCAAAGATAGCAGTCCATATTTTCTGCGACAGGAAGAAGTGATGTTGGCTGGATTGTAAAAAGTCTTTCATGTGCCAGACCGATAAATCGTCCGATTTTTTGCGGTACTTGGGTATGAAATGGATAAAAAAAAGTGTAACGGTTGCCCGTTACACTTCGCAAGAAGATAAATAAATTATCTTCTTGTGTGTTTACTTAATTATGCGATACGTACGTTAACTGCATTAACGCCTTTTTTACCGTTTTCTACATCAAATGTTACACTGTCATTTTCACGTACTTCGTTGATTAAACCAGATACGTGTACGAAAATGTCGTCTCCACCACCAGCAGGCGTAATAAAACCAAAACCTTTTGTTTGGTTGAAGAATTTAATAGTTCCTTCTTGCATTGTTTTATAAATTATATTAAAGTAATCTGTACTGCACTATTGTGATAAATGAATATGAACAATAGTTAATCGATTTTTTGCAAGAAATAGGATCTGATTTTAATGATCTTGGATTGACTCAAGTCCAAAAAGGTCTTTATCTCCGTTTTGCTAACAAAAAAGCTTCTGAAAATGCGAAAACTGAGCGGTAAGTATAACTTGACGATTTCAGATAAGCAAAGGCGGAGCCGATTATAATACAAATTTAAGTATAAAATATTGATATATACAGTGTTTTGTTATTTTTTATGAAATAAATCCTATGCAGGCTCTGTGTTAGCATAATAGCTACACGATGTAGTCGTAAAATTATATTAAACCCGATAAGTAAAAGCATTGATATTCATACCTGCGCCAACAGATGCAAATAGGATGATATCGCCTTCTTGCAGGGATTGATTGTCTAACTGACCACGGGCAATAAGATCATAGAGCGTAGGAATAGTTGCCACACTGCTATTTCCAAATGTATGGATGGTCATTGGCATAATATCTGGCGGGGGTACTGTACCGTATAGTGCATAAAACCTCATCAGAATGGCTTCGTCCATCTTCTCGTTGGCCTGGTGGATCAGTATTTTTTTGATTGCCGCGATATCGATATCCGCTTTTTGAAGGCAAGCCTGCATGGCCAAAGGAACTTTGCTGAGTGCAAACTCATAGATTTTACGCCCTTTCATTTTAATATACCGTATATCGGGGTCCTGCTCTTGTTGATAAGAGCTTCCGAAATTGATATAGTTCGCTTCCTCAAGCGCATAAGTTGCGCTCTCATGTGATAGGAGCCCTTGCTCTGTCGTAGTGGCTTCGATGATTACAGCGCCAGCGCCATCCGCATAGATCATCGAATCTCTGTCAAAAGGATCTATAACACGGGAAAGCGTTTCTGCGCCAATGACCATACAGCGCTTTGCCATACCTGATTTTATGAAAGCGTTGGCATGCAATACGCCTTCGTTCCAACCAGGACAGCCAAATAGTAGATCATAAGCCACACATTTTGGATTGCTGATCCCGAGCTTTTTCTTCACCCTGCTTGCTAAACTGGGTACAGTATCCGATTGGATTTTGCCAGATTGCACATCGCCATAATTATGTGCAACAATAATATAGTCCAATGTTTCAGCAGCTATACCGGCGTCTTCAATGGCACGTTGACCAGCTAGGAAAGCAAGGTCTGAAGCCACTTGGTCAGGATCGGCGTAACGGCGTTCCTCAATGCCGGTGATTGCCTTAAATTTTTCAATGACAGAAGCCGGCTCCTTGAACGGCAGCCCATTTTCATCCAAAAAAAGATGGTCGGCGAAGTCTGCGTTGGCTATTTTGTGGGATGGAATATAACTGCCAGAACCGATAAATCTAATGTTCATAATTGTTTCTCCGTACGTATTGTGTATAAATATATTTCGACGATCATCCCCTTATGCTATGCTGATTCCTTATGGTCGTATACATTCACATTTCTGGCGGCTTATTTCCTTCTCAGCCTTAATTTACTAAATATTATCGGGATGGCGCTAATTTTCTTTCTCACACCAGTCCAGCAGTGGCTTGTATAAGCTCTGAATATCTTTCGGGTTATTGTCTTTATACAGGCGGAACAATTCGGCGTTAAATTCATCTGCTTTGGGAAATCCTTTTTTATTGACCATCATATCGTTGACGTTTTCAACAATCTGGCCAAAAAGATCATGATCATCTCCAAACTTGTCGTAACAATATAAGATGAAAAGTCCCCAAGTTAAATACTCATCAAATACTTTTACCGGACTTGGATAATGAACTGTACTTTTGTTTTCTATATCTACCCATAAGTCTCTATTGTTGAATATTGTATCAATCTGTTTTTTGTTTTTTTCGCTCAATGGACCTACGTAGTTGTGGTCTATCTCCGTGAAAATAATGCGTGTATTGAATGCTTTTTTGAATTTTGGGCTCCAGGATTCGTCTTCGCGGAGGGTGGGTAAAAAAAGCAAAATTTCTTTGAAACCTTTGTACTTGAAGGTGTGAGTCGCATTCATCCCGGCAATCAGAGGGGAAGTCAATACACGATAGCTATTGATTGTATAATCGAACTTCTTTTCTAACCATTCTTTTTGCTCGGCAATGGAAGCATATTCCTGATATGCTGTACGAAGGCTGTCGTAATAGCCTTGATGCTCTTTGTAGAATGCCCGGTATCCGCTCTTTCTGGCGAATTCTTCCAGGTCGTTTTTGTAAGCGGGGATAGGATTTGATTTCACCTGATAATTTCCAACTCCTCTCGCTGGAAAAATATAGATGTTTGTAGGTACTAATTGGTCGTTTTTAAATTTAAAGCCATATACATTGGCCGCTAAGAGGAAATAGTTCGTTAGATTCGCTCGTAGTTGCTGGTCAAATTTCTTTACGATAGGCAGATTGGAAAATGGGGTAAAATGTGCTTTGACCTCTTCAAAATACGCCGTATTCTGCTTGGTCATGTTTGGATTTTCCTTACCAAAGTCAGTTATCGCAAAGATAATATAGATGAGTTCCTGTGCCTCATTGATTTCAATAGTTGTCTTGCCGTCGTTTTGGGCAATATAGGCTTTGCTAAAATCGACGTCTTTTTCTTGGCAGATGGCCAGGTTAGCCAGTAATACAAAGCATATTAAAATAAAAAAGATATTCCTTTTCATCGTATCGTTATTTCATATAATTATTGATAAGACATGTTGCTGATAGCATAACGTTTTACCGGTTATGGTCATGTCTGATTGGGGATTTCACTATGAAATGAAATATTCCCGACTGCAATTATAGGGAGATTTCTGCTTGTTTTATAATAAAATTTGTACAATTAGAAATGAATTCTGCTAATTGAAAAGGTAATATATTCAATTTGTTTAATTTAATATTGATCTTAACTTAATACTGAGGAAACCTTGTGCTTTTATTTTTGACAGCGCAATGGAACACATTCAGCCTATCAAATCTTCCAATCAGAAAAGTTTCAATCTCGTATACGAAAAGTACCATCGACAGATTTACGGTTTTGTACTCAAGCGTACGCAATCGGATTATATTGCAGAGGAGGTAACGCAGCTGACCTTTATCAAACTCTGGAACCAAAGGGAGAAGCTCGACGAGCAGCTCAGTATTCTGTTGCAGCTTTTCGGTATGGCGCGGCAAGTCATGATCGATCTGCTGCGCAAGGAGGCTACACGTTTCAAATACGAAGGGCAGACAGCGGTGACACCTTTTACCGATAGTCTGATCCGGGCAATTGAAAATAAAGACCTTTTGCGTATGATGGAAAAAGATATCCAGAATATGCCGGCGATGCGTCGGAAGGTCTTTGAACTGAGCCGTAAAGAAGGTCTTTCCCATAAAGAGATTGCTGCTCAATTTTCAATTTCCACAAAAACCGTGGAACAGCATATCAGTAAAGCACTTCTTCAACTCAAACAACATCTCTATTCCATTATGCTATAAGTCCTTTATGTTAAGTATCGGCGCCCTTTATTAAATAATTGTTAAGAACTAAGGGATGTCGTGCTGGCCTGCGTAATAGGAGTATGAAGCATGATAAAAAGCAGCATCAGATCAAAAAGAAGATCTGGAAAATGCCCTTCCTCGTGAACGAACTTTTCAAGGACGAAGATTGGGAGAAATTTGATAGCACAGCAATGGAGGAGCCTGTGCCTACTGAAACGATGAAAACGTTTATACAGACTGCCATTCAAAATCAGGAAAAAGCGCAGGATCGAAAGGCATTACATCGGTATCGTTTGGTAACGCTACTGCGCTACAGTGCCGCAGCTGCAGTTCTCTTTTTCTTTTCCTTCCATTTTGTTACCTGGTGGACAAAAGATTCAGTTGTACAGCCAGATGCTCAGCGGTTCGCTGCTAAACCAGTTATAGCGCATCAAGATACAGTCTGGACTTCAATAGAAAATAAAAATCCCTATAGTATAACGCTGGATCTACCCGATGGATCCCATGTGCGGTTGTTCGCACAAAGCCATATTCGCTATGTGAAAAATTTTGTTGTCAATGCCCGTGATATTGAACTTAGCGGTAAAGCCTACTTTGATGTAGCATCGGATCCGAAACGCCCATTTTCGGTGTTTGCCAGCGGGACTAAAACAACGGCGCTTGGTACATCCTTTACCATTAATACCAAATTGAAGCGTCAGGCTGTGACTGTGGCATTACATACAGGTAAGGTGCTTGTATCCTCGCTTACAAACGGTTTCAAACAGATTTTTTTAGCTGACCCGGGCCAAAAGCTGACAGTTGATTCACGGGGTGCAACAAGAATTGAAGCCGTCAATAAAAAACAACCATTGAACATGCCTGATCTGTCTGCCCCGGATTTGTTAAATCTGAAAAATACACCAATGCCTGCTGTGCTAAAGGCGTTAGAAACTGCATTTAAAAAACAGATCCATTTGGGCGACAAGGGTATTGCCGCCATCCATTATACAGGTGAGATTGATGTACATCACGATTCATTGAAGGATATCTTGACAACAATCTGCTTGATCAATGAATTGCGCTTTGTCGCCAATGCGGATGGAAGTTATACGCTATACAAACAGGAAAATACAATTACTGAACATCTAAACAACTAACAGATATGCTCAACAAGAAAAATCCACAAAAAAAGAACCTGCTTATTTTTGCGTTGCTTTCCGCTGGACTTACCCATGTACATGCGCAGCAGCAACAAGTGAAAGGAGCTGTACAAAATGAAAAGGGCGAGTTTCTCCCTGGAGTCAGCGTTAAGGCTATTCAGGTCAATGGAGGTCCAAGTGTGACCACCAGTACGAATAGCCAGGGGCTATTCCATTTTCAGAATTTAGTAGAACATGCAGGCTATCGATTTGTGTTTTCGGCTGTAGGATTTCAGTCCGATACGTTATCGGGTTATGTTATTGAAGCAAGAAAGCCTTTGTCGTTGAGTGTGAAACTTCAGCAGAGTGCGGTTAAACTGGATGAGGTCGTCATTGGTTATGGCCGTGTATCCAGAAAGGATCTGACGAGCTCCATCAGCACCATCAAAGCGGAAGATGCGAACGTCGGCGTATTTACTTCGCCAGCACAGATGCTGCAGGGGAAAGTTGCCGGCCTGACGATTTCGAGCAACAACAGTAATCCCAATGCGACGCCTTCGGTTAGTCTCCGGGGAGCGTCAACGTTACGTAGTGGAGAAGCGATGGAACCCTACTATGTGATCGATGGGGTTCCGGGCGCATCGCTGGCTTTGGTAGCGCCCGATGATATTGCCTCTATTGACGTGCTTCGTGATGCCTCAGCGACCGCAATTTATGGCTCAAAAGCGGCCAATGGCGTTATTATCGTTACAACGAAGCGTGGGAAATCAGGGCAGACCAATATCAATTACAACGGCTATCTGGCGATCGATAAAGTGGCTAAGCACTATGAGATGATGAATGCGGCGCAATACCGGTCTTATGTCAATGATAATGGATTTTCGATGGAACCAACGGACGACTTGGGAGCAGATACCGATTGGCAAAGAGCTGTGGAGCGAACAGGGATATCGAACAACCATAATATATCCATTCTTGGAGGAGCAGAAAAAACACAGTATAGCATCAGTCTCAATACCATTAAAAACAATGGCGTTATCAAAGGGACTGATATGGGGCGGCAGATTGCTCGAGCGTTTTTGCAGACCAAGGCGCTGAATGACCGGCTGATGGCTTCTTTCAATATCAACGCAAGTATCACCAAGCAGAATGATGTGCTCGCTTTGGATCAGGGACTCAGCGTGTATGATGCGATGTATTATTACCTACCTGTATCGCCATTACGAAATACCGATGGTTCCTGGTTTGAAAAACCCGACCGTTCGCAATATGCCAATCCACTTTCCTTAATTGAAGAGAATACAAATTTTTCTAAAACTAAGGTGCTCCAGGCGCATGCAAAACTGGGCTATGAGATCTTGCCCGGGTTAACCTATACTATTGATCTTTCGCTGCAAAACAGGCAGTTTAACAATGCACAGTACTACTCGATGTTTTCGATGGCAGCACGTGGTCAGAATGGCAAATCTATCCGTGCCGCGGTAGAAGATGAACGGAAAGTGATGGAAATGAACCTGAGTTATGAAAAGACATTCGCCGGAAAACATAAGGTAGCTGCACTGGCAGGTTATTCATGGGAGGAGAACAACAATAACGATGGCTTTCAATTGACGACTTCCGATTATTACAGTGACGATTTGAGTTATTATAATCCGGGTATGGCCAATGTAGTTGATTTGTTGGGCTTTGGGAACTATTATCTTTCCACTTTGCGTATGATATCTGTTTATGGCCGTGTGAATTATGCCTACAATAACAAGTATCTCCTACAGGCAACGGTAAGACGCGACGGTTCCTCGGCTTTCGGAAGCAACAATCGTTGGGCAACATTCCCTTCGGTGTCTGCGGCGTGGCGCCTTTCGGAGGAATCATTCATCCGTGAAACCGGAATTTTTGATGACTTAAAGCTGCGTGCAGGTTTCGGGGTGAGTGGCAACTCATTGGGCTTTGACGCATTTACAGCGCAGTCTGTACGTGGTGCCTCATCCAAGTTTTTCGATTATGTAAGTGCCGATGGCCAGGTAAGCCCATTACGTACTTTGATGGTGCTGCGCAATAGCAATCCGAACCTCAAATGGGAAACAACCAGTATGATTAACCTAGGCCTGGATTTCGGATTTCTGAAAAATCGCCTGACAGGGTCTTTGGAGGTCTATAAAAAGAAAACGAGTGACCTGATTTATGATTATCAGGTAAGCAAATCGAAATATATTTATCCAACGCTGACTGCCAATGTTGGTGAAATTGAGAACAAGGGGATTGAACTGAGTCTGAATGCAAAGGCCATTGATAAAGAGGATTTCAAATGGAATACCGGATTGGTGCTATCACACAACACCAATAAGGTGGTGAGCATTGCCAACGAGCAGTTTACGCAGGATTATATCGAATTGTCGGATCTCGGTGGCGCTGGGCAGACCAATGTATTTCAGCAGAGGCTGACACCGGGAGCACCTATAGGTCAGTTTTATACCTGGGAATGGGCCGGCTACAACGATGAAGGAGTGTCGGTATTCTATACCCGAGATGAGAAAACGGGCGAGCGTACCGGCGAAACAACCACAACGCCACAGAAGAAAGATCAGGCTGTGACGGGAAGTCCACAGCCCAAGTTGACACTGGGTTGGAACAATAGCTTTTCGTATAAGAATTTTTCTTTAAACGGAATGTTCCAAGGTGCTTTTGGACAGAAAATTATGAACGCTACACGTGCGCGCCATTCAAACGTTGTTGGTAATGCTGGGCAGAAAAACGTGCTTGCCAGCGTTGTGGAAACCGAGCGCATGACGGATATCAATGCACATTACCTATCCGATCGTTACCTGGAGAATGGAAGCTATCTGCGCTTGGCTTATGTTACGTTGGCCTATACGATACCGATGAAAAATATACCGATTAAAAACCTAAGAGTATATGCAACGATGAACAACGTATTTGTGCTGACGAAATATAAAGGTATTGATCCCGAGGTGGGCTTAGGTGGCCTGACTCCGGGAATTGATAACCGCCAGACCTACCCACGGACGCGAACGTTTATGTTTGGCCTTAACTTTAATTTATAAGACAGACCTGTGGGATGGAAAACTTTTTATCGAAACAATCCTGTTGACATAAATGGAGCATGCCACATGGCCTATAGAACAAGAAATAATTTATATGAAACCAACACTATTAATTCGTTTATTAACCTTATCAGCATTGAGTTTTTCGCTGGGATCTTGTACCGATCTGGATGTTGATATAAAATCACAGCTGACGGAATTTCCGGATTCGGAACGTGCGGCCGAGGCGATTCTTGCCGATGTATATGCCGCTTATCGAGGCGCAATGGGGCGCGATCATTGGATGGTGCAAACACTCTCGGCAGATGAAGCAGTGAGTGTTTCCATGGGAACAGACTGGTTTGATGGCGGTCGATACCGCGAATTCCATCTGCACAATTGGAACGCAGACAATGGCCTCTTGCCAAGTATCTGGAACGATGCTTCCACTGGAATCACCTTAGCCAATAATGCCATCGCATTATTCGGGGAAGATAAAGAAAAGTTGACTGCACCTGCCCGCGCAATCCGTGCTTATTATTATTTTATACTGATGGATAATTTTGGCGCCGCACCGTTGATCACAGGGCCTGTTGATGCTGTCCCCGCACGTTCAAACCGTGCTGAAATTTGCCGTTTTATTGAGGCCGAATTGCTTGCGGTGAAGGATTTGTTACCGACCACAGTTTCTGTAGCAACCTATGGAAAAGCAACGAAATATATGGCCGAAGCATTGCTGGCTAAGTTGTATCTCAACTGGGCTGTTTATACGGCTACGGACGTAGCCAATTACAATCCAAGTGCACAAAATGAAAAGTTAAATGATGTGGTTGCGATGTGCGACCAGATTATTTCCTCAGGACAGTTTAACCTGACAAGCCACAAGTTTATGGCCAAGTTTCGCCCCGATAATGGTTATCAGGTAAAGGATTTTATATTTGCCATACCCTATGATCGTGAAAAACAGCAGGGTATGACTTATTCGCGCTTCTGGATACATCGCAGTGCCCAAAATCAGTTTGCAACATTGCCTCAAAGTGTTGGGGGGACTTTTCGTGTATTACCGAGCTATTTGGAGAAATTTAATCTGGCAGGCGACGAAAGGAATGCCTCATACATCGGCGGTAAGCAATATTACTGGTCAAATTATACAGAAGATAAGACTCGACCTTTTCTGATCAGAACTTCCAAACGCGGCATAGATCAGGATTATAATGCTGCGGATGCAGATGCGCAGTTTGATTGGCAACTGGAGACCACTAAAGAAATTACTTTGCGTTCGGATGGTGCGGCCACACTGAATGTAGGTAACGACCAAAAGGGGCGCTCAATGGGGTACAGATCCATTAAGTTTTATATGGACGTAGCCGTTACATCAGCCAATCAGCGTAATCAGAGCAATGATGTACCTGTATTTCGCTATGCCGATATCCTGTTGATGAAAGCGGAGGCTATACTCCGTGGGGCTACCGCGACCAATGGTCAGACCGCACAATCTTTGGTTAATCAGATCCGAGCCTATGTTAATGCACCTGTGCTCACGGCTGCCCCAAGTCTGCAGGATGTGTTGGATGAGCGGGCACGTGAGTTTGCTGATGAATCCTGGCGTAGAAATGACCTGATCCGTTACGGAAAATTTGAAGATAACTGGGGATTCCGATCGCTGTATCCTGCCGGCATGAGCGAGAAGTTCCGTCGTATTTTTCCCGTACCAACAACTGTATTAAACGTAAACACCCACTGGCAACAAAATCCTGGTTATTAAAATCTATTAATGAAACGCAGAACTTTTATGAAAAATTCCCTGGGCACGGCGATTACAGCCGGCCTGGGCGGAATTACGCTCAGTAGTTTCGGTCTGACAAAACCTACGCAACTTGAAAGCGAAGATATACAACAGCTTTTGAAACCCAAAGATGCCTATGATCTTCATTTTATGGCTGTAGGCGACTGGGGACGCAATGGTGCCGACCATCAGTTGGCTGTAGCGGGACAGATGGGCCAATGGGCCGATCAGCATCCCAATGACTTTATCATTTCTACCGGTGATAATTTTTACCCTTCCGGAGTGGTCAGTGAACATGATCCCCTGTGGCATTATTCGTTTGAAAATATCTATACCGCATTTTCGCTGCAATGGGACTGGTATCCCATTTTGGGAAACCACGATTATAAATCAGATCCCGATGCACAGGTACGTTATAGTACGATCAGCAGACGTTGGAAGATGCTTGCGCGTTATTACAGCAAGACATTTGCACTTAAGGATGGAAAAAAAGTACTGATGGCCTTTATCGATACTAATCCGATGATTCCTGAATTTTACAGTAACAGCGAGTATGGGCCACATGTTGCGGGACAGCAACCCGAGAAACAGCTGGCCTGGCTAGATCAGCTACTGGAAAACTCGGATGCCCATTGGAAAATTGTCGTCGGTCATCATCCCCTGTATACGGCGGGGCCGCGGACGACGAATTACGACACCCTGGCAGTTCGAAAAGTCTTGGAGTCTATCTTTGAAAAGCGGGGAGTAGATATCTACCTTTCAGGACATGAACATTCGTTGCAGCACTTAAAAGTGGAAGGCAAGAAGTTTCATCAGTTTATCTCAGGGGCAGGATCAGAGGTAACGCCTGTAAAAACCGATCTGCCGTATAGTCGTTTTGCGAAAGATCAATACGGGTTTTTCTCTTTCTCGATCAGTAGCGAAGAAATAGCTTGTCAGGTTATCAGCCATGAAGGTATAGAGCTGTATCGGACAGTGCTTACAAAAGTATAAGGTAATAGGGCAGGAGGTGTGGAGCAGATTCGTACTTGCTTCGTACCTGCTTCGTACCTTATTCGGATGTGATACAGATATTGTACAGCTGCTGAACAGCTATCGTACAGACCCTGAACAGGAATTACCTGGTCGGAATTTGGTCAATAGTGGTTACCAGATTGTCGAGCTCCGAAGGTGGTCCGAACACAATACGAACACAACCCGAATACATTGGCGCTCGAGGTAAAAAAACACAGACTAGTCTAGGCTAAAAAAGCGGATTGGATTGAAAAAGGTCTGATTGGATAGAAGCATTCATCTGACGCATTTTTTGCGCGTCAGATGAATGCTTCATACGTTGTGTTAAATAGATATGCTGCAGGACTTCGCTGCGAAAAAGAATACAGCGAGCCATACGAGTCCTTTGGCCAGAAAGAAGAGAAATGCTCCAATTCCGGCACGCTTAAGCCATTTAGATTTGTTGTCTTTTTGCTCCATTTATGGGATTAAACACGAACACTCCAATTTTAGTTTGCACTGGCAATAGGAGTGAATACTTCGCCAAAGTTATAAAAAGTTTGGTTAGCAATCTCTACTGCGCGATCATAAGTTGCCGGATCTTCGGAATATTTGTTCAATACCGCTGTAAATCCAGCCCACATGTCACGGCTATTTTCGCCATAACCTTCAAAAAAAGAAGTTCCTTTGGTAACGCCATATTTGTTGAGCATCTGCACGATATACGGACCACCCATGATTGAACCTTCTAGGACATATAATGATGCAAGTGCTTCCTGTACATTTGCTACAGCTGGAGCATTTGCTTCTGGCAGGTTATCTACGTTGCCACCCAAAGCTTCGATATCGCTTTTGATGTAAGATGAGTTGCGGCGTTCGGCCAAATCTGGCAATACTTCTGCGGTAACAAAAGGAGCGATACTATCTTCTACGGCGCGGAAATAAGCATAAAAGCCTTTCAATACTTCTGCGTAATCTGCTTCTGAACGAATATTTTTCAATTGGCGCACGATCGTTCCTTCTACGTTTTGGTGAGCTGCGTGCGTTTGCTCTTTGATATGTTGACTTAACATGTTCTTATTTTTATTTATAACGATTCTATACAAAGATTCGTATTTATTTCCACAAATTTATGCTGTTTTCTGCTTTATCATCTATGAAAAATGGTAGATTTTAGCGAAAGATATGATCCGCACTATGGTTACCAAAGAAATTATGCTTGGAGCAATATAATTGAGCTATGTGAAGTTTCTGGATGATAGGAATATTTTCCTTGTGTTGTAGGAAAATATTTAGTAATTTTAAGTGGAATAAAATTTGAGACAAAATGACAACGCTTTCATTAAATAGCAAACAGAAAAAGATAATAAAGGAAATACCTCCCGTAGGGGATTCTTCTGGTATTTATTTCTATACTGTCAAGTCAAATTTTGATTCAGAATTCATTCTAATATTAGACAATATCATTGGATTGAATGATATTACGTTGTCTAAATGGTTGAATATTACGCCGAGAACTTTCCGGAATTACAAAAATAACAACGAATTGATTCTAAAGGATAATATTAAAGAGCATATCATTCTTATTTTATCACTTTATAAACACGGTATTGAAGTGTTTGGTCATGTTGAAAATTTTGAGGCATGGTTGTCCGAGAAGAATTATCTATTGGATAATTGTACACCGGCTAGTTTTTTGGAAACGATTTCAGGTATCAAATTTATAGATAACAGACTTACTGCAATGGAGTTTGGTGAAAATGTTTAAACATGTTGGTATATAATATACGTAAGTCTAGATATGCCAATACACTGCAGGCATCGGGAGTAGCCAATCGGTGGAACAAAGATGATGAGTACGTAATTTATACAGGTGAATCCATCGCATTGTCGACTCTGGAGCTTGTAGCGCACCGTAGTTCGATTATCATTAGATCCGATTACAAGTTGCTGTTTATTCAATTAGCAATTGAAGAGTCAGATATTACAGTCGTGACCATTAATAACTTGCCCAAAAACTGGAAATCGATTGAAAGCTACCCAGCTCTTCAAGAAATTGGGTCAAAATGGTATAAAGAAAGAAAAACATTGCTTCTCCAAGTACCTTCTGCACTAGTTCCTTGGGAGCATAATTATTTAATCAATACTTCGCACCCCGCATTTTCCAGTAAGGTGAGCATTCTTTCCACCGAAGATTATATCTGGGACAATAGACTCTTGTAGTCCTTTTCAAAGCTTTTGTAATCTCCTGTCCAGCTTCATGTAACTACGCGAATAGTCATCTGCTGTCAAGTTTATACGCAAAGCATATGACCAATATGCCCGTATACTTGGTTTTTAATATGAGCATCTACAGTCGGATCGCTTCTCATTACTTTAACCTAAAATTTGTTTTAAGTAGCAAATTTTCTTCTGCTGGCATCGAAAAATAAGTAACCGACGAAATTGCTGTGAGATTTTCGTCTTTTGTAATGTCTTTTAGCGCTGCTGCAAGCCAGGCTTCTTTTGGATCCCCGGGATGGCGGGATGTTTCTACCGGAGCTAAGGCCAGGTCGACGGGGATGCCATCAAAATAATCACACCAGCCATTGGCATTCCGGATGAGAAATGAAGCCAGGTATACATCGCAATCTCCTATGTGGACTGAAAAAAAACCTACAGGTTTGCCAAAAGTCTGCTGGCCAATCAGGCGTATCGGAATATAAGGTTTGAAGCTGCTGATCAGTAATTCACTTGCCGAAGCCGTGCGTTCAGATACAATGCATGATAGCTGCTGTAGTGAATTGAAATGTCCCTTTTTGATAAAATAATGCGTATTGGCTTTTTCACTATAATCTACATCGGCGAGGGTGGCAGGGCGTCCTTTGTATTGAACCACTTTGCCATTGGCATCCAGATAGGGTTGTTTGAGGAGTAGTTTTGCTTTGCCTTGCTGTACATTCGGATGAAATTGCTCGCTGAACATAACTTTTTTATCCAGTTTGGCTGGGCTAATGAGGTTGGCTAAATATTCTGCGGTCTCCACATAACCACCACCGTTATGACGTAGATCGAGGATGAGATGAGTAACTTGCTTTTGAGCCAGTTCGGCTGCAAGCTGATCCAGTTCGGCCTTTACTGTCTGGAGCTGGGGAAAGGAGGGAATGTAAACATAAGCAATCCGTTTGTTTCCAACAGACCAGTAGGACAGGTGTGTAGCATACCTGTAGGGTGTTTCTATGCTGGCTATGTGACCACTACTTTTCTTGTCGTTACGACGACGCTCCAAATATGAATATTTGGGTTTATTGGGGATGGTCGACAATTCGTAAGGTCTATCTTTCTTGTGCAAAGCGTATTGGCTGAGCGCAAAAAGTGCCCGCTCATAAGCCGTTTGTTCGGGGTCTATCTGTGCATATTTCGTCCGCGGATCAAAAGTGCTATATGATGGGAGAGATTCCTGCCAGCGATATAGCTGTTTGGCATACAGGTAGATTGAGTCGAGAGTCAATTCTTTTTTTGTTCCTGTTTTTGGACTAATAAATTCATCGGGCAGAGTTGTTGTTTTACCGCCGTTCTGACAAGCTGTTATAGCAGTTATTGTAACTAATAGACCAACTATTTGGCTGATTCGACTCATTATATAATGTGCATTTTGTTCCTTGTCCTTGTAGTTGATTCGCTACAAAATGGATAATTATCTGAAATTTAATACTTTTTTACTTTTTTATTTAATATAAAAGTCTAAATTTGTGCCAATTTATTTAATTTTTGATGCCTCCGCTACTGTGGAGTACTCAAATGTCCCAAAGGTATCCCCTTTGGGATTTTTTATTTTAGGGCAATACTGGCCGCTCGGTCTTAGTCGGTACGCTCGATAAGCTCTCCAAAAAAACCAAGATATTTTCCTGTTCTTTACTGCTCAATCGTACATTTTGAATATGCGGCGATAAGGTGCCATTGATCTGTTGTCCTGTCTTTTGGGGCATGCCCTGACTCAGCAGGTTGATCAGTTCACCTAAGCTCGAAATACTACCATTGTGCAGGTAGGGTGCAGTATGGATCACATTGCGCAGTCCCGGCGTGCGAAATTTACCTTTGTCTGTTTCCAGTCCTGTTGCCTCAAAGCGACCATTGTCCAAGACACCTTTGCTGGTAACAGCATAACCCAGGTTATGAAAATCGAGATCGGTAAAGAAGGCACCATTATGGCAGTTGATACATTTTCCTTTGGTCCGAAACAGATGGAGGCCTTCAAGCTGTGCATCGTTTAATGCCTGGTAATCTCCTTTGATAAAACGGTCAAAGGCGGTTTCGCCACTACTAATTGATCTTGAATACGCTGCTATGGCATCCAGCAATCCTTCGACGCTCATCGTCTGGCTCGAATAAGCCGCCTCATATAAACGAAGGTAGCCTGGTATAGCTTGCAGCTTAGCGGGTAAAGCAGCTGTATTGCCGCCCATTTCGATGGGGGAGTTGATGGCTTCGGCGATCTGCTCTCGATAAGTCATTGCGCGGCCATCGTGGAAGAGTTTGCCTTCCAGGTACCAGGCATTTTCCATGGAAGGTGTATTGCGGTGATGCAGTGCGATACCATCTGCCGTTGTTTTTTGGTCGATCCAGTAGGTGTCCGGATTATGACATGAAGCGCAAGTCTTCATGCCATTACCGGTGCGGGGGTCGAAAAATAAGGCTTTGCCAAGTGCTATTAGCTCGGCCTTATCTTTCGATGGGTTTTCGGGTAAAGCGGCCAGTTCACGTACCTTGATATTGTTGTACCAAGCGGCAGCTGGCCATTTTTCTGCCGATTTACTATATTGTTGGCGTAAGGTTTCTTCTGGCAAAGTAGGAGCTGTAGGCTCTTCTGGAACAGAAGCGCTCTTGCTGCAACTGCATAGTATCAGTGCCACGAAACATGCTACGATCAATTGCCTTCCGTGATAGCGAAAATACGCGCTCAAAAATATCCTAGGCAAGACGTTAATTAATTTAAAGTGATACTAAAATCACCTTCTGACAATAACTTCCCGTTTTTATCCATCATCTTCAAGGATTTAATTGCGTTTCCCTGTACAGATACGGGAATGGGTAGCTTTATTGTCATCGTTGCAACATCAAACACTACATTGTTGATAGTATATTCGTTATTGAGGTTATCAGTCGCTATAAAATGGTCAAAATCTGCCTTGAAATAAAGTTCATAAGTCTCTTTACTATTTATGTTCAGCACCAGGTCGCCGCCCTTTTTGCCAGTATAAAACATACCTTGCCATTGTATGACGTTGTATAATGTTGGTAAGAATACTTCAAAAGCATCGGTGAGTTTCGTGTAACGTCCGGAGATCAGTTTGATGTGGTATTTGCCTGGTTTGAGATCTTCTGGAGTATTAAATTGTGCGATAAAAGATGTTGGAGGTTGAGAAAAAGAAAGTAAGGTCTCTTTTCCATCCTTATCGACCAGATAGCCCTTGGTTTGCGCCTCGTCTGGCAAAATATTTTCTCCTCGTATTACCAAATCCTCATTTTTTGGGTAACTAAGGTAATATTTGCCTTCGAGCAGATTCATTTCTGCCTGTACCAGCGGCTGGTTGTACTGGAATACCAATGTATAATTTTTGCTGGAACCATCTTGTGCCCGTACGGTATAGGTAATTGGTTTTTCAGATTGCAATTGTATAGCGGTACCAGATGCAGGCGTAATCGTAGCTAATTCCGAAATTTTAATCGTAGGTGTAATGCTTTCGGGTTGCTCCACTAAGGGTGGCCAATATAGGATAATCTGGTCATTCACAATACTGGCTGACAAGGTTTTGCCATCAGCATCCTGAATGCTAAAGGATTCGATGTCGTTGTAGGGTAGGCTGGGGTATTCGGTTTTACAGGACCAGCATGTTAATGCTAGCATAAAAATAGCTAGGAATTGAATGATATGTATTTGTTTTTTCAAAAATGAGTGTTGCATAATTTTTTTTGGTTAAAAAATCGTTATGCGGATGATGATTAGGTTATAAAGATCCGCAACCCATCCACCAGGTTGCGGAATCTTTCATTCATTAAATAGGAAGGACTATAATGCCTTAACTTCGATATTGGTATCTGCTTTTACTTGTAATTGACCTGCCACTACTTGTTGGCCAACATTTGTAAAATTAATTAACTTAACAGCATACGAAGCTCCGGAAGAATTTCCGACCAACACTGTCAAAGGTTGGATTGCTTGGTTTGCATGGCTATCTAAATCATATTCATACCATTCGCCACTACCCTGTGATGATACTGGAGTCGCTGTTGCCCAATCTGATGCTGTAACGGAAGCGATGTCTTTTGCTACCGTTCTGATCGAATAAGATCCATTAGCCTTGATCGAACCATTTACATGGCTAAAGAATGCAACTTGGCCAGAGCTACTTAAGCTTTGTGCACCTGTAGCAAGGTCGACATATACTGCAGGCCAAGTTGCTGCAGCTGCTGGGCTCCACCATTGACCTACAACAGTGTAGTTACTATTTGCCTTAGCTTGGTTCAGCGCTAAAGGAGCTGTTGCTGATTCTGTTGTTGGGGCTGCTGCCCATACTGCTGCCGATAGCACAGTCACGGCCATCGCTGATTTTAAGATAGTTTTGATGTTTGAGTTCATGTTGAGATCTCCTCTTGTTTTAATTTATTTAATTTTGATGCCACCATGGCATACTGTGGATGCTTGTTTATGATTCCGTTATTGTACTTGGAGACAACTGTGTCTTTACAACATCGGCCCAGTCTTTAAATTGGAATTTGATCTGTAAGTTATCAAAGGTTCCGATTGGAAGATTTGTTGGTAAGGAAACCGTCATTTCGGTACGGTTATAAGATTTAATGGTCAATGGATAATCCTTTCCATTGAGCGTCATAATAACAGCTGTCGGATCTAAAATCACTTTATCTAAGTTGGCTTTAATGGTCCAGTCCTTATTTTTTGCCAAATTTAGACCCGATAAGCTAACAATTACATCGGGTTGACGATATGTAATTTTGAGCGGATTGGCTAATGTAATGGTATGGTTGATGTTGGTCACCTCTACATCATAAGTGCCTGCTTTAATATCGGATGGAATGCGGTTTTCCCGTTCGGTACCCGTATAGCTTAATTGGTATCCAATCACCGAAACTTTCAAGCTATTGGGCGTAGCCATCTTAAATCGCTCCTTGGTTTCTTGATTAATCAATGCAATACTCACCAATGAAGGATTGGTATGCATAAAGGTTCCATTAATCGCCGGGAAACCAGCGCCAGGACCTTTTGTAAGCGAGATAGAAGATGTCGATGCAAAAGTCGCTTCAAAAGATGGTGTACTTTGTAATTCAATCTTTAAGCTATAGGTTCTTGTGGTACCTGTAGCGGACTTTACGGTATACGTCTGGTTTTTTTCATCTGTTTTAACAGGTAAAATTTCTTCGGCTATACTCGCTCCATTGGAGAGTGTAATGCTCGGATCTATCACCAATAGCCCATAATAGTAAGGGACATATACCGTAATGGTATTGGCCTCATTGTCGATGGCTCCATAAATAACTTCGTCATTTGGAAGATTGGTGACTTTGTATTCCAGTATTTTGTCTGCTGGAAGTAAGGCTAATTCTTCCGTTTTGGTGCAGCGGGTTAGCAGCAATCCTACAAAAAGGAAGCTTAAAATGCTGTATATTCTTTTCATGTTAGTTAGTGTCTAATAAGTAAGCTATGCTTATTTTTTTAGTTAGCGATTGTAAATTTGGTACTACCAGCTTTGGCAAGTACATATTGGAAAGAAAAGTAGGGTGTAGGCGAATTTGTATACCAATCCTTCGAATCGAGCAGATCTTTGTAAATGCTTTGCATTTTGATCTTAGCATAGTTTCCATTCGCCGTACGGACGACTAGGGTATGATCTTCTATAGGCCAACAAACGTGTTTTTTGTTTTCAGCACCACCGCCTTTGAACGTACCGTTAAAATCATACAGATACCAGCCCAAACCTTCTCCAAAATCACCGGAGTTATCAGTACCGTATGCTTTTTCACCTTTGCGGAACTCCGCATCTGAAGGAATATCGATTACATCTTCAAACTTTTTCTCGACAATCAGCACACCACCTTTGCCTGGACCACCTTTACCAAATCCGTTTGCTGTGTTGTTGCAGTTGATAAAGCTGCGGAATATCCCCGAAAATGACATATCCCAGCGGGCGGTACCCACGTAGTCGGATGTAACGGCTTTGTTCTGCTCTAAGCTGTAATATATTGGCGATTGCTCTGTTGTAGGTTCACTTCCCGAAGGTAGGTCTTCTCCGAAATTCTTAACCGTAATCAAGCGGTTGAACATCGTTTCCGGAGTTATGGGATCAGGTTCGGGCTCTACCACAGGGGCGCTCTTGCTACAGGCCCCCAACACAATTAAAAATGCCAATACCGGTATGAATTTTAATAGGTTACTGCGTTTCTTTATTTTCATTGTTACTAGTTTTTTGTGTTAGTCGATACTTTGTCCCTTTTCTATACATGTAGTAGGGCTGTTAGTATGTTATTTTTATTTAAATTGATTCTAAATAATAGTAAAGATAAAATCTTTTGCTGATAAAGTGTGTATGAAAATTGGTATTTAATATATTTTTTTCGGTTTTTGATTTTTGGTTAACAAAGGCAGCTGGAATTTTAACCAGCTGCTTTGCTAGTATGTTTCTTTAGACCTTCTCAATAGACCTTCTCAAACTTATATTTCAGTTTACTACTGTTTAACAAACTTTTTAAAATTGATGTTATAGGTTGCATTTCCATTAGCTGCAGTAATGCCGCCTGCTTGAATTACATAGAGCTCTTCTGCTTCGTTATTTAATTTCTCACCTTTGTACATAACGATGTAGCGATTAGCAGTAGGGTAGACAGCGTGATTGTTTGCAAAATCATAGATGATCCACGTCGGGCCTGTTACAGGAGCTCCAGCACTTGATGCGTCAATGCCTAGTTTGTCAGTCAAAGTGATGTTGACCGTTAATACCGATGCTAGTGTCAGCTTTTCAATACTCGTGTTTGCCTGATCAAAATAGCCCATTTTATAATTATCTGATGAAGTGTTTTGCAAAGTGGATCCATACATTCCCGAAAGATTGATCATACTCTTAGCTTCTTCCTGAACAGCATTTGTTTTAAAATCATAAAAAGTTTTTACGCCTGAAGGAACTGCGATTGTTGCAGTTGCAGAAACAGCTGTCTCATCACTAAGTTTTGGGTCCTCAGGCTTTTCTTCTGGTTGCTCGGTTGGCTCCTCTACCACTGCCTCATCCTTGCTACAAGAAGTAAAACCTAAACTCAATGCACATAGTAGTGCTGCTGTTGTAAATAATCTATTCATCTTTAATTTAATTGTGTAATTTTTCCTTATTATAATGTGTTTGTATTTAAATCTTTGCTGCCATCCTGCTGTACATAATATTTAAATGTATAGTACGGGGCAGGCCAATTGAGGTTGGTTACCGCCGCTGGATTTCCCTTATAGGCATTGATCAGTTGCAACTTGGCATATTTGCCATCGGGTAAGCGAATTGCATAGGTGCGATTGGGGAGCGCCTGCATAATATGGGTGCTCAAACTATAGCGAAACCAGCCATCCGAACCATCGGTTGCTGCCCAGCCAATTTTGTTTACTTCACTTTTATTAAACTCTTCATCCGAAGGGGCCACAGTGACACTCTGATAGGCTTGTCGCAGTAAAACCACAGCGGTATTATTTGCCTGGCCACCATAACCTGGATTGTATTCATGCTGGGAATTGTTCACATAGATCTCCGAATTGTAAGGACCTGTAAAGGCAATATCCCAATCTTTTGTTTTAAGCCACTGCGCAGAATCGGCTTTGGTCTTAACCCATATTTGCTTTTGGTCTTTAAAACGAAAAAGAAATATAAAAAATGGTCTTTGCTCTTTTCCTTCAGTACCTTCGCCCATGGCTGCATCGGTATCGCCAGCAAGATCTTTGATCAAGGTACTTTTGCCATCTTCTAATCCGATCGTATAGTCTTTGTCTTTCCCACAGGATACCACTGTCAATAACAATAGTGCTGAAAAAATACAACGGTCAATCTTGTGAAAGGAAAGCCAGATGCTACATTCTCCAATAATCATGCGAATCGTTCTCATCTTTTATCTTGTACTTTGTGTGCTAAATTCTTGTTCATTAGTCCTTATTATTCTTTTATCCAACGGTAGCTGACGCCGCCCATAATAACACGTCCAGGTTGCCCAAGTAAATAACGGCTTGTAAAATTGAATAGATTGTCACCGATTAGACGCAGTGTCAATCTGCGGTTCATCAGACTCTTTTCTACCGTCATATTCACCAGTGTGTGATAGGGAATAAAGATGTCATATTTGTCGATAAACTGGTTGCCATTATATTCCTGAAAAGGTGTGGCACTTCTGAAATTGACACGCGCATTGACATTGACGCCCCAGGGTTTATATTCATATTGGGCTTTTGCGTTGAACATGTGTCTCGAACGGTCCTCAATACTCCAATAATCCGATTTTTTACTCTGGCGATATTCGCCCGTAGCGGGATCGTTGATCTGGTTATAGGGATAACTTCCCTTGGCAATACTATCCAAAACACTCAGGTCTTTGGCAATCAGGTATTGATAGCCCATCGACAATTGCAGATCCTTGGTTGCCTGATAGGTCAATGAAACTTCGAAACCTTTATTCATGGCTTTGGGCAGGTTGCGGTAGCTATAGATCTGTGCTACTTTGGTCCCGTTGCCCACACTGACTGTGTTGATCTGATTGTTGATCCGATGGTAGAAGACGGAGAAATCGGCCTGAAATCTATTGGACGGACTCCAGGTAAGTCCAATATTGTTTGAAATGCTGGTTTCGGCTTTGAGGTTGCCCGCCACCAAATTCAGCATATAGCTGTTTTTATAACTCAGTTCTCCGGCTTGATCCATGGCTGCAATCACATCGGCTAGGCGCTCTGAACCGACGACCAAATAGTTGGCTGCTGGATTGAAAAAGACCTGATAGCGCATCTTATAGTCGGGAGCCTTGAATCCTGCTCCGATACCACCTTTGATCAAAAGTGTAGGACTGACATGGTATTGTAGACCCAAACTTGGACTCAGATGGCCATTGTAGACATTGGTCTGATCGTAGCGTAAGCCTAGCGTCGTTAATAAGCGGTCTACAGGTTTCCATTCGGTCTGCAAATAGGCAAATGCGCTGTTCAAAGAGCGCTTGGCATCCAGATCCTGGTTGTCCATCAGTTCAAGGCTACCACCTATACCACCGGTAAGTTTAACCTGCTGTGCGGGGCTATACGCAAATTGCTGTTCAATGCGGTGTACATTTTGACCGAATTGCTCGGCACTTGCAACAATACCTTGTTGCAGCCATTGTGCGGCAATCTGGGAATGGAAACGCGAGAAATAGTAGCGCGTCATACTGCGCAGTCCCGACTCGAAATTATGGTCGTAACTTGCCGAAAGGTTGATGTCCTGATCTTTCTGTTTATCCTGTAGTGTGGCCGACTCTGACCATGCATTGATCATTTCAGATTCTCGGGCTGCATAACGCCCTGTAACGCCCAAAGTGCCATTTTTGCTTGTACGATAACGTACTCGCCCCTGGAAACTATAGTTGGTATAGGGTGGAAATGTGGTGCTCTTGGAGTCCAGATACTGCTTGTCGGTATTAAAACCATCCGTGCGGTAGTAATTGCCCGAAAAAACGGCGCTCCCGCGTTGATTAGCAAAAGGTGTTTCTGCTTCCAACGTTGCATCAACGGTATTGAGACTGCCATAAAGAAGCGATGCCTGTGCCTGTGGTGTGATTGCACCATGGCGTGTAATGATATTGATCGCACCACCCAATGCGTCACTGCCGTATAAGCAAGAGGATGCGCCTTTGATAATTTCGATACGTTCGATGTTGGTCACCGAGATACGGGATAGGTCAAAATTACCACTGTTTCGCCCTAGCATGGGTTGTCCGTCTACAAGGACCATCACGTAGTTGCTGCTGAACCCCTGGATCTGTACACCAACAGCTCTGGAGCCCCCGGCAATATCGTTAACGATGGCGATACCCGTCTGTTCTTTTAAAACTTCATCCAGACGGCGGCTGCCCATAAGCTCAATTTCACGTTTAGTGATGACTTTAACGGGCATGGCGGCATTTTCGGCCTTAACGAGATTGTCTACAGCCTGCACTTTACCCTGTACATCAACTACATCCATCTGCCGTTCTTCAGCTTTTAACACAATGTTCAACTGCTGATTTTTGTCTTCCAAATCGATAACTTGGCGGTACTGCTGATAACCCATGGCCTGTACCTGTAATTCGTAGCGTCCCGCATAGAGCTGACTGAATTGAAACCTACCTGCAGTATCTGTTTTAAAAGCATATTTGTCCGGATAAAGATATACGGTCGCATTG
The DNA here is from genome assembly GCF_050433745.1 of Sphingobacterium sp. HSC-15S19. Lineage (NCBI taxonomy): Bacteria > Pseudomonadati > Bacteroidota > Sphingobacteriia > Sphingobacteriales > Sphingobacteriaceae > Sphingobacterium > Sphingobacterium sp. HSC-15S19. Next base: position 49,499 of record NZ_JBNPWQ010000012.1, on the reverse strand, counting down.
GCTACGCCTTTATTGGATTCGTTTTTCAATACACCGGAGATTTTCCATTTTTCCTGTGCTTGCAGGGTATAAACCTGGCAGGCACATAAGGCGATCAGGGTGCTTGTTCGAATAGATGAGATGCTTCTAAACACTATTTTTATTTTTACTAATTCTAAATAATGTAACAAAAAACGGTAATCCGTCTGAATTTTTCTCTATGCAAAATGTCATAAATTCTATTTAATCCGTTTTTTGTGAACTGAAAAGTAGTTTATTTTAAGAGGTATAATACTGTTTAATAGTGTTTTATAGTCTTTTTTGTGTTGTAGTGTGCTATTCTAAAAGATTCGATATAATTTGTATTTAGACTGATTATTGATTTGTTTTGTACTCAAGTTGAACGGCGAGATGCGAAAACCATTCCTGGAAATCCGCTATCGCCATCATGGAGATAAAGAATTACGATGAGTAGATTTTATGTTGTTATACTGTGTTTTGTGATGCAAATCGGTGGATGGGCGACGGCACAGCAGAGAATCATTACGTTAAACAGTTCGTTGACCGAAACGATCTACGGACTGGGAGTAGGCGAGCGCATGGTCGCTACCGATGTGACAAGTATATCGCCCAAAGCGGCTGCAGCCTTGCCGAGGGTAAGCAAAAATCGGTCGGTTTCGGCCGAAGGTCTGTTATCTTTTAAACCAAGCATCGTCATTGCGAATGAAGGCGACGTATCCAAATCGGTCATTCAGCAGATTCGTGCGGCTGGTGTGAAGTTTGTCTCCATTAAACCAAACTATTCTGTTCCGGGTGCACTTCGTTACATCCAGGAGGTGGCAGATGCCGTCGGTGAATCTGCTGCCGGTAAAAATCTGGTTTCCCGCACGAAAGTAAGCTTGGATCATACCATGGAATTAGTAAAGAAGGAAAATCAGGGTAAAGCGGCGCCCAAAGTATTGTTTTTATATGCGCGTGGTACCGGTACCATGAGTGTGGCAGGTAAGGGCAGTAGCTTGGATGCGATGATTAATCTGGCTGGTGGTAAAAATGCGGTTCAGGAATTTTCGGATTTCAAACCCTATACGACGGAAGCGCTGGTGCAGGCCAATCCAGATATTGTGTTGCTATTTGATTTTGGCGCGAGTAGCCTTGGCGGTGAGGATGCTATCCTCAAATTGCCGGGCATGCGTATTACGAATGCGGGTAAAAACGACCGTATCTTGGTGATGAATGCCTCACTACTGGTAAATTTCAGTAACCGGCTGCCAGACGCAATCTTAGAATTGCACCGTGGATTTGGAAAAGTGATGGATTCAAAATAAAGCCGGTGCAAAAGAAACAGAAATTTATCCTATTGGCTTTGGGCCTGGTATTGGGTGTTGTAAGTATTGTTGCCTTGGGGCTGGGGGCATACCATATTCCGTCCGCTGATATCTTAACGATGTTGACACAAAAGTTGCACTTGGGGAGTGTCGAAGCTGTGCGCAATATGCAAGGAGATGTTCTTTTTGAGATTCGTATGCCGCGTCTTTTGCTTGGACTTTTGGTGGGTGCAGCACTTGGTATATCGGGTGCTGCGATCCAGGGTATATTCCGCAACCCCTTAGCGGAACCCGGATTGATCGGGATTTCTTCTGGAGCATCCCTTTTTGCAGTACTGATCATTGCCTTTGAGACTTTTCTCTTCACCTCTTTAGCGGCCTGGATTGGATACTATATATTGGCTTTTGGTGCTTTTGTGGGCGCTGGTTTAACCGCTTTTTTGGTTTACCGTATCGCCAGTAAAAATGGTCGCCCAAATGTGACGACGATGTTGTTGGCGGGTATTGCCATCAATGCCTTTGCTGGTGCGCTGACGGGTTTGATGACTTATATGTCGACGGAGCAACAGTTACGTACCATCACTTTTTGGATGCTGGGCAGTCTTGGCGGGGCTACTTGGGATAACCTAAGGGCGTTGGCTCCCTTTATTTTGATCCCGATGCTGATCTTGCCTTTTTTTGGAAAGTCATTGAACGCTTTTTCACTCGGGGAGTTGCAGGCAGATCTTTTGGGTATGCGTACTGATCGCGTCAAACGCTGGGTGGTTGTCTTATCCACGCTTGCTGTGGGAGCATCCGTTGCGGTGTCGGGTATTATTGGTTTTGTGGGATTGATTGTTCCACATACAGTTCGCCTGATGGGTGGGGCGGATCACCGATTTGTGCTTCCTGGTTCATTGCTATTAGGGGCACTGGTGTTGACATTGGCAGACGTGATTGCCCGGGTCGCCGTGGCACCCATCGAATTGCCCATTGGCGTGATTACAGCTTTACTGGGTACACCGGTATTCTTGTATATTTTAATCAAAGATAAATAGTCTTTTGGTAGAGGCTTAAAAAATAATCGCATTATGCTACGTGTAGAGAAGATCAACTACGAAGTGAACGGACGAAAGCTCCTGAAGGATATTACCTTTCAGGTGCGCAAAGGGGAAATTCTGGCAATCCTAGGAGCCAATGGCGCGGGTAAATCGACGCTGATGGGGGTGCTTTGTGGTGAAAAAAAGCCGGATTCGGGAGCTATTCATCTCAATGGCAAGGCACTGTCGGCATACGAGCCTGCGGCTTTGGCCAAATGCAGGGCTTTACTGAGTCAACAGCAGCAGATGACATTGAGTTTTAATGTAGAAGAAATTGTGCTGATGGGACGGTATCCGCATTATAAGAATAGTCCGAAACAACAGGACTATAAGATCGTGTCCGAAACCATGGAACTTTGTGGGGTATCTGCTTTTGCTGAACGGGATTTTTTGAGCCTGTCTGGTGGTGAACAGCAGCGTGTTCATCTTGCACGGATCTTGGCGCAGATATGGGATAATCCGGATGCCTTGTTGTTGCTGGATGAACCGATTTCAGCATTGGATCTGCACTATCAGCAGAAAGTACTGGCCATTGCACGGGCACTTGCCCGAAAAGGATTTATGGTGGTGCTGATTGTGCACGACGTCAATTTTGCCGCCATGTATGCCGATCGTATTCTGATGCTCAAAAATGGCCGAAAGCTCTTTCATGGTACCCCGGTGGAGGTATTGGCCCAAAAGGAGATCTATACCATCTTTTCGGTCGAGTCCAATGTCATTATGAATCCAAGAACATTGAAACCCTATGTTCAGTTGGAGGAAATGGATATTGACTTGGATTAACTGTGTTATTTAGAAAGGTTATAAATAATTTTAGAATACCATCTTATTTCGTTAATTTTAACTGCTTCAGGCTTATTTAGGATTTGTAATCATGTTGGTGAAAAGTAAAATAGTAGAGTTGGCAGATTGGCTTTTTGAAGAAGAAATTCCGGATGGCTATGTTCCCGACAAACCTTTGGTCGAAAATAGGATATCCATATCCAAAGATCCTGTCCATATGGAGAATTTTCAGCTATCGACTTCAGGATTGTTTATCTTGCATTCGAAAATGCAGTTTGATCGGCCAGTGCAGGTGCTTACGGAGATCGAAGGCGAGACCATAACCAGCCAGTTTATCTTTTTTAAGCCGACAGATAGCAAATTGCCTTACGGTATGAGCCGGCATAATATACGCTACATTCCTTCGGTCAAATCCATTCATGAAGTGGAACCTGGTATTGAATACACGTATTTTATAGCCGTTATTTCCAAAGAGTATTACCTCAATCTGATCAAACGCGATTCGTTATTGCATCAGCAATTTGTGCATGAGATCGAAAAGGGAGAGTATGTGTCATTTTCGGAGGAGGATCTGATGGCAACCTACGAGATGCAGCATACCATAACTGAGCTGATTGAATCTAAAAAGAAAGGAGAGATCCGTCGATTACATACCGAGTCACGTGTTGTTGAACTATTGATGTATCAGTTCGAGCAATATAACGAGAAGACCGAAAGCAGCGATTCACTCTTTCATGAGGAGGATGTGCAAAGGTTGGAGATGGCACGGCAGATTCTTGAACAGCGTATTGCCAATCCACCAACGCAAAAAGAACTGGCAGCAGAGGTGCTGACGAGTGAAAGTAAACTACGTAAGGACTTTAAGGAATATTTTTCAGTGACCATTCACGACTACCTCACACGGGTGCGTATGGAAAAAGCCAAAAGTTATCTGCTCGAAGATAAAATGACGGTTTATGAGGTGGCCCTGTTGACGGGCTATGGTCATCAGAATAATTTTAGCAGTGCATTTAAAAAATATTATGGGATCTCGCCTGGAGAGCTCAAGATGTAATATAAGCTGGGCCTTGGATTAGTTTTTTCTGATCGGGAAGATGTGATCGTCCGAAATAGCATAGCTTTGATATAGGGAAGACAGGTCTTTACTGTCTAATCCCGTAAAAGTACTAAAAGCGGGAAGGATAATCTGATGATCAGATACGAGAAAACAAGGTAGGCGAACCTGTCGTTTCGGTGGAATAACCAAGCTTATACCCGGATGGATATGCCCACTAATCCGAAAAGAAGATGAATCTGCTGCATCAGCGGGATGGTGTTTAAACTGAATCTGTTGCGTTTCAAGAATTTCCTTGTGATGCACTATACCGAAACGGGCGGTCATTTGTTGTGATAAGCGGTCGTGATTGCCTTTGACAAGATGAAGCTGGAGCTCCGGGTGTCGTTGTCTGAATGATTCCAACAAAAGTACTTCCTGATTGATGCCTGCGTGAATAAGATCGCCAACAACGATGACTTGTTTGGCTTGATAGTGCGCTATGAGGGATTCCAGTCGATTGAGGTCGGTTATGGCTATATCCATGGGGATGGCAATGCCATGCCTCCTGAAATGTGCCGCTTTGCCAAGATGCAGGTCGGACAAGATCAATGTTTTTTGGTCTTTCCAGTATATAGATCGTTGTGTGTTAAGGGTTAATTCCTGTTTATTGAAGGTAATTGTTTGTTCTCCGATTTTCATTTTCTGCGCTTCTTTTTTTGAGCATTGGTCTTTTCCATGCGTTGAATCTGTTCAATCAAGGCTTCGCTCGACAGCGATTGCCGGAGGCTATCCACTTTTATCGGAAAGCTCAATGGCGTATACTCTTCGACAAAGGTATAGCGTATTTTGCTATGATTGATCCTTTCGAATGCTTTTATTAATCGATGTTCTTCCAGTTGCTGGTTGAACACTTCGGAAAAAGCCTGTTTGAGCAAAAGGTTGGTGGGATCGTGTTCCATCAGTACGCGGAAAATAATTCCTGAGGAGGCCTGCAATGATTTGTTGTTTTGCTGTGTGCCTGGGTAGTTCTGGACAACCAGTCCCGAAATGACGGCGATATCCCTAAATTTGCGACTGGCCATCTCTGCAGCGTTTATACTGCTGATCACATCATCCATCAAATTGGTCCGGCTCAAGAGCTGTTCGAGCTGCATTTGGCTGAGCTGGATCTCTTTGTCAGAATAGAGTTCGAAGCCATAGTCATTCATCGCCATGGAAAAGCTGATGGGATATAACTTGCTGATGCGGTAGGCGATAAGCGCTGCCATGACCTCATGGATCAATCTGCCTTCCAAGGGGTAGAAAAACAAATGATGGCCTTCTCTGGTTTTGATATGTTCGACGAGAAATTCGGCCTCGCTCGGCACGGCCGAAAGTTCGGCCTGTTTTTCGATCAGTGGTGCCAGGAAATGAAGCTCTTTTTCACTTGAAGGAGCTTCTGTTGCCGCAGCCAATTTTTTTCTAAGGAAATGGCTCAAGTTGGACGATAAGGGAAGTCTGCCACCAAGCCAGCTTGGAGTAATGGCTTTACCCGACGAGTTTCTTACGAATACGGTCATTTCCTTGATCATCACAAGTTCGAGTATCCGCCCCGCAAGAATAAAGCGTTCGCCTTTTTTAAGTTTGCTGATAAAGTATTCTTCGATCATGCCGATGTAACCACCGGAGAGAAACTTCACGCGCATCATGGCATCACCGACAATGGAACCGATATTGAGCCTGTGGAGCAGTGCAAGACGACGGTTTTTGATGATCCATTTACCTTCTTCATCTTGGATAACCTTGTGAAATTCTTCGTAGCGTTTGCCTATTTTTCCACCTGCGGTAATAAAATACATGCACCATTGCCATTCTTCCGTATCCATGTAGCGAAAGGCATGGGTATTGGCGACGATTGCATGCAGTTCTTCCGAACGAAATCCTCCGCCCAAGGCGATGGTTACCATGAATTGAACAAGCACATCGAAAGTCTGAACCATGGGATCCCGGTTTTCGATCGTCTGCGTTTTTACGGCCTCTTTAAGGGCGGCGACTTCGATGAGCTCCAGGGAGTGCGTGGGGACAAAATAAATCGTAGAGGTTTCGAAAGGGCTATGTCCGCTTCTTCCAGCGCGTTGCATAAACCGGGCTACACCTTTACTCGAGCCAACCTGTATGACTGTATCAACGGGTTTGAAATCTACCCCTAGGTCCAAGGAAGAGGTCGATACAACTGCTTTAAGTTTGCCGCTGCTGAGATTGTCTTCGATCCATTCGCGGATATGGGCATCAATGGAGCTGTGGTGTAAGGCGATTTGTCCGGCAAAATCGGGGTGAGCCTCCAGTAACAATTGGTACCACATTTCACTTTGACTACGCGTGTTGGTAAAGACGATCGTGCTTTTACTTGCTAGTATAATCGGGACGACCTGATCAACGAGTTTGCCACCGAGGTGCCCTGCCCAAGGAAGGAGCTCCACTGTGCTGGGGAATATCGGTTTGATGGCAATTTTCTTTTTCTCCTTGGCAACGATCTGTATACGTTTTGCAGCTTGTGGAAGCAACACTTCCATGGCTTCATCAAGGTTACCGATGGTCGCTGTGATACCCCAAATGCGCAGGTTTTTCGTATACGATTTCAGAAAGGAAAGTGCCAGCTCGACCATCACGCCCCGTTTGTTGCCCATAAGTTCATGCCACTCATCTACCGTCACACATCGCAGATTTTTAAAATATTTGTCGCGTTGTTTTTGAGCAAGCAGTAGGTGCAGGCTTTCTGGAGTAACGAGCAAAACGTCGGGCATGGAACGGGTTTGCTGCGCTTTAATCTTGGGGTCGGTGTCGCCGTTACGGACCTGTACGATCCAGTCGAGTCCAATTTCGTCTATTGCTGTTTGCATGGCCCGCGCAAGATCTTTGGCCAGGGAGCGCAGGGGTGTGATCCAAAGCAGCTTTAGCCCCTTATGGTATTGCTCTGGATGATTGAGGAAGTCCATTAGTACCGCCATAAAAAGGGAAAAGGTTTTTCCGAAACCCGTAGGGGCAATAACCAGTCCGCTATATCCCTGGGCATACTTTTCCCAGGCCTTGGTCTGAAAGCTAAAGGGGACCTTTCCTTGGGTTTCGAAATAGCCGTTGACAATTCGAAACCCTTCACTATGTGCTAACGTTGTGTTCAATATCTATTGTTTCTATTTTTTACTGTATCAATTTCTTAATCGCTTCAAGATCGTCTATCTCCGCTGCTGTTTTGTCTTTTCGCCAGCGCAATATCCGTGGAAAACGCAGTGCAATACCCGATTTGTGCCTTTTGCTGTATCCTATGCCTTCAAAAGCAATCTCAAAAACAAGCTCCGGTTTGACCGTTCTTACAGGGCCGAATTTTTCCAGTGAGTTTTGTTTTACAAAGCGGCTCACCTCCAGAATTTCTTGATCTGTAAGCCCCGAATAGGCTTTGGCAATTGTTACAAGCTGATCACCGTCCCGTACTGCAAAAGTATAATCAGTATAATGTGCACTGCGACGGCCACTTCCTTTCTGTGCATAAATGAGTACGGCATCAATGCTCATGGGGTTGACTTTCCATTTCCACCAGCCACCCTTTTTGCGTCCTGTATAATAGGGCGAGTCTTTCTTTTTCAGCATCAGTCCCTCGCTGTTTAGCGTACGGGATGTTGCCTGGATATGCTGGAGCGCGGACCAGTCCGCTGCATGTATCAAAAGTGACAGCTGTAATGCACCTGGAGGGTTTGCTGCATAGCATTGCTCCAGCAGCGCACGTCTATAGGTCACGGGCTCATTGCGCAGATCGATGCCGTTCAGTTCCAGGATATCATATAGATAGACGGAAATAGGCACTTCTTCACGCAGTGATTTGGGGATGGTCTTTCGGTTGATCCGTTTTTGCAGCTCGGAAAAGTTCAGCACACGGCCATCTTTGACAGCGAGGATCTCACCATCGAGCACAAAATTTCCTTTCCACTGATTGAGAGCTTCGGTAATTTCGGGGAACTGTGTGGTTACGAGTTCCTCGCCGCGAGACCAAATATGTATCTCGTCTTCGCGCTTGATAAGTTGGCCACGTATACCGTCCCATTTGTATTCCGCTTGCCATTCCGTTATCGGGCCAAGTTCTTCGGGTGTTTTTTCTAAAGGATAAGCAAGGCAGAAGGGATAAGGTTTGGAGCGGTTGGTGTTGCTGTAAGCACCTTTGACTAGTTTGTCGAATTCAACCTCATGTGGATTCCATTGCCCCATAATACTATGTGCCACGGCGCTCGCTTCGGTGTTCGCATAATGTGCGATGGTGTTGATTAGTCCTTTGGCGGAAATACCGAGCCGGAAGCTGCCGCCGAGAAGCTTGTTGAAAATAAAGCGCTCCACTGTGTTTAATGTATTCCAGGAACGGAGCACAAAAACTTTCTTTTCCATTATGGTGGCATCCTGGAGGGCGATGATCTCGTCCATCCATTCGCTCAGACTTTTTTCGATCAGCATTGCGGGCGGTGGTAGCAGTAGGGACAGGGTCTCGGCGAGATCGCCGACAGCGGCATAAGATTCGATAAATAGCCATTCTGGGATTCCTGTAATTTCTAAAGTCCATATTTTGAGGTCCTTTATTGCGATGCTGCGTTTGGGCCTTTTACCTGTCATCAGGGCCAGGAACCAGATTTTGTCTTTTTCTGTAGCCGTTCTGAAAAAGTCCAATATAGCCTCTTTTTTTAAATTGGTCTTGTTGCTGCTATCAAGAGCATTGATCAATGTGGCAAATTCTTTCATAGGCTATCTAAGTTGTCTGGGTTTGCGGATCCTCTTCATCACCATAGTGTGTTGTCACTTCTTCGGCTTCAACGCCGATTTCATTGAGGTATTTGGCGAATGTCGCCGTCTGTCCATGAGTGACATATACTTTTTCGGCGGCACTGCCACGGACAGCCTGTAGCAGACCTGTCCAGTCGGCGTGATCACTGATCGCAAAGCCAGCGTCGGCACTACGCCACCGTCGCGCCCCCCGGATCTGCATCCAACCCGAGCAGATCGCATAAGCTACATGTGGTATTTTTTGAAGCAGTTGGCTTTCCAGCAAGGCTGGTGGAAGCAGAACAATCTGATTGTCTAGTTGTTTGAGGTCCGATTTTAAGTCGGCAATGTGATAGTCCGGCAATTTTATTCCCGCCATACTGTAGGCTTCATTTAATTTGGCAATGCTGTAATGGACATAAACAGGACCTATTTCATGAACAGCGTTGAGGATACGTTGTGATTTTCCAAGTGAATACCCGATAAAAACGGACGTTTTTTTGTTGCTTTGGTTGGTTTTAATCCAAGCTTGTAGTCGTTCATTTTGTGCTTCTACAGATTCCCAACGGTAAATTGGGAGGCCAAATGTACTTTCTGTAATAAGTTCATGGCACTTTATGGGTTCAAAGGGTGTAGACAAGCCATCGTCCTGAATCTTGTAATCGCCCGTAAAAACGACAACTTTACCTTTATACTCCAGGCGTATCTGGGCGGAACCAATAATATGCCCCGCGGGGTGTAGTGATACCCGGACGCCATTGATACATATCGCTTCGTTGTAGGCTAGACCCTGAACCTGAATGTCTGGACCTATGCGGCTTCGTAGGATATTGACCGTAAAATGATGGCAGAGGTATTTCTTCATTCCCACATGGGCATGGTCTGCATGTCCATGGGAGATAACGGCCAGATCTACAGGTTGCCATGGATCGAGATAAAACTTGCCCGGAACGCAATAAATACCTTTTGATGTAAAACGTATCATATCTCATTAAAACAGGCTTCTGTACGCTAAAGTTTTACTTATTTGTCGCGTTTTCAATTTAGCGCTGCGATTGCTTATTTATATTGGGGGTATTCAGTTAATTTTTTTAGATTTGTTAACCTTGATGCTAAGTTTTAATACACTATGATATTAATTGTCGATGATAATCCGGATAATATTTACTCTTTACAAAAATTGCTGGAATCCAAAAATTTTAAAGTTGATACCGCTCAATCTGGCGAAGAAGCATTAAAAAAGATCTTAAAATATAATTACGCACTCATTATATTAGATGTGCAGATGCCGGATATGGATGGCTTTGAAGTTGCTGAAAATATTGCCGGATTTAGCAAAACGAAGGAGACACCGATTATATTTTTGTCGGCAGTGAATACCGACAAGCGCTTTATCACAAAGGGATATGATTCGGGTGGATTGGATTATGTGACCAAACCGGTTGATCCAGATATTCTCCTGTTGAAGGTCAAGACATTTTATCGTTTATATGAGCAAACGCAGGCGCTGAAAGACGTTCAACAAACGTTGGAACTTGAGGTAGAACGGCGCAAGCAGGCACAGAAAGAGCTCCGGTCCAAAGTGGATTACCTGCATACTCTTTTAGAGTCCTTGCCTCAAATTGCATTCACCTGTGATAACAGGGGGAATATTGATTTTGTCAATGGTCGTTGGTTTCAGTTTTCGGACAATGCCACTATTTTTCCGCAAACCTATCCGGGAGATCGGTCTATTGCGGCCGAGCTCCATGCGAGTCTTCAGTCGGGCAAACCACTGGAGATGGAGGTTCGCTTGAAAAAGAGCATTTGTGGTGAATATTCGTACCAATTGTTGCGGGTATGGCCAATCTTAGAAAATAGTGAAAGCAACTGGGTAGGGACCTTTACCGATATTGACGCCCAGAAGCGGGCGGAAAAAGAGAAAGATGAATTTTTGAGTATCGCCAGTCACGAGTTGAAAACCCCTTTGACGAGCATTAAGGCCTATATGCAATTGCTGGACCGCAAGCTTAAGCTTGAGGAAGAGAGTGCTGAAGCAAAGTATGTGAACCGCGTTCAGGGGCAGGTTGATAAACTCAATAGTTTAATTAGTGATCTCCTCGATCTATCAAAGATCGATAACGGCAAGCTCTTGATCAATAAGAAGGTGTTTTCACTCGAGCATATGATCAAGAGCGCCATTGATTCGATTATTCAAACACACGATCAGAGCAATATGGTACTTTATCGCCAGGGAGATATTGGCGATTTGCTGATTTATGGCGATGAGATTCGTCTTGAGCAGGTTTTGGTTAATTTTCTAACAAATGCATATAAATATGCTGCGGGAACAGAGAAGGTCATCGTTGATTGCACCCTCGTTGAGGATGCTGTGAAAATCAGTGTGATTGATTTTGGCATAGGGATACCTGTGGAGAAGCAAGCCGATGTTTTTGAGAAATTTTACCGCGTGGAGGAAACGTCGTTTGATTTTCAGGGACTGGGCATAGGTTTATATATCTGTGCCGAAATTATCCGTAGTCACCAGGGTACGATCGCTGTAGAAAGTTCGGGTGAGCAAGGGGCCACCTTCTATTTTACTTTACCACTAAATTTACCTGTAGATGCCAAATAATAAGACAATCAATAATTTAACGATTGGCATAGGCTTTTCTTTAATTATTCTGCTAATCAGTTCTACAGCATCCTATCTAGGTATTCAAGAACAGAATAGACACCGTCAGGAACTTGCTGTTACACGCAAAATTATCAGTATGTCGAATAGCCTGCTTAGCTCATTGCAAGGAGCAGAGACGGGTAATAGAGGTTTTCTTCTGACAGGCAAGGAAAATTACCTGGAACCCTTTAATATGGCACTTAAAAGCCTTCCTGGAGAATTGCAGGAAGTAGAAGCGCTGACCAAGATGGATCCCGTACAAAAAGTTCGGGTTGACAGCCTATTGACTGCAGCGCAATGGCGTTTAGCTATTTTAAAGGAGTCTATTGATATTAAAAGAAAGGGAGGCGTTGTCAGTTTAGCACATTTGGATGAAAGTAAGATGGCTATGGATAAGTGTCGCGCGATTATTAAGGCTATTATTCATTATGAGGACGATAGTATTGACAAGAAGTCGGCTAATCTGGACAATTCTTCGTTTATTACAACCTTGTTTATTATCATCAGTGCGCTGCTTTCTCTTTTTATTACATCCTATTTTTATTTTAGATTACGTGCTGACTTCTTGAAACGTTCAGCCCTTGAAAAATCATTACGTGAGAAGGATGAAGGTATTTCTAGACGACTAAATTTGGTCCAAAAGATTACTAATCGTATAGCATTGGGGGATTATGATGTCAAGGCTGAGGAGATTGAAGATGACGATTTGGGCGCAATTGCCAAATCGGTCAATAGAATGTCCAAATCATTAAAGAAATCATTTGATCAGCTAACGGATAACGATTGGCTTCATGCAGGTTATGCTAAACTCTATACGGGATTGGTGGGAAATAAGAGTGAAGATATTATTGCTGCGGACTCCATTAAGAGTCTTGTCGGCTATACGGAATCAGTTAGTGGTGCAATCTATATTTTTAATGATGAGAAGCTGCAACTATCAGGTACATATGGCTTGGATATGCAGACTCAAAAGTATTTTCTGCCAGGAGAAGGTTATATCGGGCAAGTATTTTTGGATCGCGAGCCCAAGGCACTACATAATCTAAATGCTAAGGATTATGTAGTCAGTTTTGCCAATGGAAAGATCGGTGTGCAGCATATCCTTTTTTTACCAATGCTGGTTGATGGTCAGGTGCTGGGTGTATTGGAAATTGGCCAAATGGAGCCTTTTACAGTATTAGAGCATACATTTTTGACAGAATGTGCTCGACAGATTGGTGTCGCCCTTGTCTCAGCAAAGGGAAGGGCAAAGATTCAAGCCCTGTTGGAAGAGACTCAGGTACAGTCTGAAGAGTTGTTGACGCAGCATGCCGAGCTTGAAAGCCTGAATACGGAATTGGAGGCGCAGACATTGCGTTTGCAGTCATCAGAGGAAGAGCTCAAAGTGCAACACGAGGAACTGATGCAATCCAATCAGGAATTAGAGGAACGCTCGCGATTGCTTGAAGATAAAAATTTAATGATTGCCGAACGGAATCAGGAAATTCAACATAAAGCCGAAGAGTTGGCGTTGAGTACTAAATATAAATCCGAGTTTTTGGCTAATATGTCCCATGAACTCCGTACACCGCTCAATTCGATATTACTTCTATCACGTTTGCTATCGGAGAATGTAGAGAAAAACTTAAATTCAGATCAGATTGAATCGGCTAAAGTCATTCAAAGTTCAGGAACGAGTTTGTTAACGTTGATCGATGAAATTCTGGATCTTTCAAAAATTGAATCGGGCAAGATGACTTTGGATTATGCGTCGTTGGATCTGCATGATATTTTGTCGGATTTGAATAGTTTGTTTTTGCCGATTGTACAGGAAAAAGGTTTGCTGCTAAAGACGAATATCAGCGATAAGGTCAACCGGAGATTTCAGGGAGATCGGCTTCGCATCGATCAGGTACTCCGTAATTTGATTTCAAATGCGATTAAATTTACCAAAGAGGGCGAAATACGTCTGGAAATCTATGAAGATCCAAGCGATAGCGATCGATTGGTGTTCGCTGTAGTCGATTCGGGCATTGGTATACCACTTGAAAAGCAAAAGATTATTTTTGAAGCCTTTCAACAAGCTGATGGTTCAACAAGGCGGAAGTTTGGCGGTACTGGATTGGGGCTTTCCATTAGCCGCGAGATCGCGCGCTTACTCGGTGGAGAAATCCGGTTGGAAAGCGAAGTAGGCAAAGGCAGTACGTTTTTGTTCATTATACCGAAGTCTAATGTTGAAGTCAAAGAGATATTGACCAAGGAGCAGCAATTGGTTGAGGAGATATCTTCGGAAGTCGAAGAGGTCATTGAGATTGTTAAAGAAGATACCTATAATCCGGTCACGATTAGGATCCCAGAGGAGATTCCAGATGATCGGGATACAGTTGTAGAAGGGGATAAGGTGATTTTGATTGTGGAGGATGACATTAATTTTGCCAAGGCACTCTTGAAGTATACCCATACGCAAAACTATAAAGGTGTAGTTGTAGTTCGTGGTGACCATGCACTCCCAGCCGCCGAAAAATATCATCCCGTTGCTGTTTTGCTCGATATTCAATTGCCAATTATGGATGGATGGGCTGTCATGGATCAATTGAAGGGCAATAAGGCTACGCGGCATATTCCGGTTCATATTATGTCTTCGCTTGAGGTGAAGAAAGAAAGTTTATTAAAAGGAGCGATCGATTTCATTAATAAGCCTGTTGCGTTAGAACAAATGACTTCGGTATTCCAAAGAATTGAATCGGCGTTAAGCCGTTCGCCGAAGAAGGTGCTTATTGTTGAAGAAAACCCGAAGCATGCAAGTGCATTATCTTATTTCTTAAGTAGTTTTAATATATCACTTGAAGTAAAAGATAATGTAGAGGATAGCATTACAGCTTTACGTACAGCGGATGTGGACTGTGTGATTTTGGACATGGGAGTACCTGATGAAATGGGCTACCATACGTTGGAAGCAATCAAACAACATGAAGGACTGGAGAACTTGCCGATCATTATCTTTACAGGCAAGAATCTGTCCAAGGCTGAAGAGTTGAAGATTAAAAAATATGCAGACTCAGTTGTTGTAAAGACGGCTCATTCCTATCAACGGATTCTGGATGAGGTAGGCCTGTTTCTTCATTTGATTGAGGTTAATAATTCAGACGACGCTAGGAGGAAGAACAATGGGCTTGGAGCTCTGACTGACGTATTGAAGGGCAAGAAGGTTCTTGTCGCGGATGATGACGTTAGGAATATCTTCTCGATGACCAAAGCATTGGAGAAATTTCAAGTGAAGGTAATTCCCGCGATGGATGGTAAAGAAGCGTTAGAAGTATTGATGTCCGGAGAACCCATTGATATCGTATTGATGGATATGATGATGCCTGAGATGGATGGTTATGAGACGATTAAGAATATCAGGCAACATGCGGACTATGCTAGATTGCCAATTATCGCTGTTACGGCGAAGTCGATGATCGGGGATCGTGAAAAGTGTATTCAGGCAGGAGCTTCGGATTATATCTCGAAGCCGGTGGATATCGACCAACTCTTGTCTTTGTTGCGTGTGTGGTTATATGAAAATTGAGGACAACTGATATATGGATCAGCATAAGGTAATATTAATTGTGGACGACGATCAACGCAATATTTTTGCATTGCGTTTGACGTTGAAAGCTAAGGGATATCAGGTTTTGAGCAGCACAAGTGCGAGCGAGGCTATGGAGATCTTGGAGGGGAATAAAGGCGTGGCGTTGATATTGATGGATATGATGATGCCTGAAATTGATGGCTATGAGGCGATTCAGCTAATTCGCAATTCGAGTTTTACAGGCAAAATTCCGGTTATTGCCGTGACGGCTCAAGCGATGAGTGGAGACCGGGAGAAATGCTTGGAAGCTGGAGCCCAGTCGTATGTCTCGAAGCCGATTGATGTCGATAAATTGATGGGTGAAATTGAACGGTTAATCTAAATGTTGGGCTATAGTATCATAAAAGACCATGAAATAGATATTTTACTTGAAGATATCTATCGAGACTACGGGTATGATTTTTTGCAGTATAGCCGTGCCTCGATGAAGAGGCGGATTAATCGGCTTATGACGAATGACCGTTTGGCAAGCTTTGCTGAACTTCGCTTTGTATTAAAGGACAATCCTGCATTTTTGCAGCACTTTGTAGAAGAGATTACCGTTAACCTAACCGAAATGTTTCGGGATCCCGTATTCTTTCGTCAGCTACGGGAGGAAATTCTACCACAATTGGGCACATACCCGTTAATCCGTGTTTGGATTGCTGGTTGCTCCACAGGAGAGGAAGCTTACTCGATGTCCATTTTGCTAAAAGAGGCCAATTTGTACCACAAATCATTGATATATGCGACGGATATTAATCCACGGGTACTTGATATTGCCCGGAATGGTGTATATCCATTGAGCCAGATAAAATCTTTCTCTGAAAATTATATAGAATCTGGAGGAAAACAGGATTTTTCGAAATATTATACAGCAAATTATGAATGGGCGAAATTCAATGCCGACCTAAAGCAAAAAATGATTTTATCTACCCATAATCTGGTATCTGATACCTCATTTAATAGCTTTCAATTAATCCTTTGTCGCAATGTCTTGATCTATTTTAATAAGGACTTGCAGGAGCGTGTCTTTAAATTATTCGACGCGAGTCTAGAAAATTTAGGATATTTGGCATTAGGTAGTAAAGAAACCATACGATTTTCAGGTATTCAGCATAACTTTACACCTGTAGGGGATCAAAAAATTTGGAAAAAAATTTATACCTTATAGGAGTTTGCAGGCAGGCGTGAATCTTTTTGTGTCTGATGTAAAACAATGAGGGTATACATAAACTATTTTATATGAGTAAAGCAAAAACGGTATTGATATTTGAGGACGATACCATTATTTTGGAGGTTATAACAGTTGTTTTGACAGATTTGGGCTTTCACGTTGAAGTTTCGGAAACTTCACATGATATTATCCAAAAGGTGGAATCTGCAGAGCCTGACCTTATCTTAATGGATAATTGGATTCCAAACATAGGTGGTGTTGAAGCGACTAGATTGCTCAAATCAGATAAGCGTTTTAGCCATATTCCTGTAATTTACGTTTCGGCAAACAACGATATTCAATCCCTAGCAGATCGTGCCGGAGCGGATGATTTTTTATCTAAACCTTTTGATTTGGAAGATTTGGAAAATATTGTCAATAAATATATTGTATAGATCAATTGTAAAGGTTGGACTTCCGTACTGCGCATGTCAGTTTCTTGCGGGTTAGTTTAGCCGATGGTAGAATGTGTTGGCCTATGTCAGCGGTGACTAGGTTGTAGTCTATTATATAAATATAAATTTGGTATCAAAGTATTTTGATTGTACTACCAGGTATTTAAGCCTTCCTGTAAGATATTATTATAGGTTTCCACGTTGAACTTATAGAGGTCGGGAGCTTTATGGGCCCCGCCTTTCCGTTGCTCGTCAAGTTTTTGAAGGATGCCCATATTTTTCATTTTACGATAAAAATTGCCTCGATTAAGTTTTTTACCAAGTACTGTTTCATAGAGCCCTTGCAAGTCGGACAGTGTAAACTTGTCTGGTAGTAAATTGTATCCTATTGGTTTGTAAGAAAGCCGTTCGCGAAGAGTCCGAAGAGCCTTGCTGATGATTTTGCGGTGGTCCATGGTGATATTGAGTTCAGTGATGTCCTTAAAGTCGATCCACTGGCAGGTCTCACTTAAGGAATCAGGTTGAGGAACCACATGTTTGTAATTTACCAGCGCGTAGTAACCAATTGAAATAAAACGCTGTTTGTTCCACAATGTGTCTGGGTAATCCGCAAAGGATTGCTGGCTGCGCTGTGGGTTTCCAAATACAGCAAATTCTTCCAAGAAGATATCCTTTACACCCGAGCGTTCATAAAGTACGCGTTTGACCGCTTCGTCAGTATCTTCCTCTTTCCCTACATAGCCTCCAGGAAGAAACCACTCTTTATTGTAGTTCATTTTTAGCAAAAGGATTCTCAAAGAACCTTGGTCGAAGCCAAAGACGACGGTGTCTACAGAAATGTGAGGTAGAAATTTTTCATAACTCTCTGCCGATGCGTTAATAATCTGTGTTCTGAAATCCATGTACTTTCTGTCTTTGGGTTAATATTACAAAAAAATATCCCAATGGGAGGAAAGTTGGTTGATAAAGTCGAACAAATCCTTGTGTCAAAAATTACATTAGGGGCTCTCTTGTTAAATCAATATATTGATATCTAGCTGTTTGTGTTATTTTATTGATTTTATTTTGTATTTGAATAAAAAGGTTGTAAAATTGTATTGCTTCATAATGAAGCAATATAAGTAACTGATTATAACGTATCAAGCCAAATGTTTTTATTGCCAATAAGGCGAACGTTTTTACTACGAACTCATTTATTAAAATAACAGATTATATGAACGCAAGGAAACTACTATTCGCTTCATCTTTCAGTCTATTTTTAACGTTTTCGGCACAAGGCCAGGTTTATCAAAAGATTGAGAATAAATACGGTCCTGTCTTGGGTTATTCGACAACTTCAGGAGTGAAGATCCTAAGCATCGCTGGAAATAAATTTAAGGATCTCAATCGAAATGGGAAATTAGATCGTTATGAAGACTGGCGTTTGACACCAGAAGAGCGCGCCAAAGATCTCGCCTCAAAATTATCTGTTGATCAGATTGCTGGACTTATGTTATACAGCAGACACCAAGCTTTACCAGCACCCGCCTTTGGATTTATGGCAGGCACCTATCAAGGCAAAAACTATCAGGAAGGTATTGTTTCACCTTGGGCCCTGACCGATCAGCAGCGCGAATTTCTGGAGAAGGATGGGCTTAGGCATGTCCTATTAACAGCAGTAGAAGATCCGGAAACCGCTGCCCGCTGGAATAATGAGTTGCAGGGTTTTGTGGAAGGGTTGGGATGGGGTATTCCGGCGAATAATAGTTCCGATCCACGTCATAATGCTGTTGTCAGTGCAGAGTTCAATGCGGGGGCAGGGGGGCAAATTTCGATGTGGCCGGATGGACTTGCGATGGCGGCGACATTCGATCCAGCTATCGTCAAACGTTTTGGGCAAGTGGCGGCTTCAGAATATCGATCATTGGGCATCACGACGGCATTATCGCCACAGATAGATTTGGGTACCGAGCCGCGTTGGTACCGCATTGGTATGACTTTCGGAGAGAGCCCCGAGTTGACCACAGCCATGGCTAGAGCTTATATCGATGGCTTTCAGACGTCGAGTGGAAAAGACGAAATTGCCTTAGGCTGGGGGTATAAGAGTGTTAATGCTATGGTGAAACATTGGCCCAGTGGAGGGCCTGAGGAAGGTGGTCGGGACGGCCATTGGGCTATTGGAAAGTTTGCGGTATATCCAGGTGATAATCTGAAGCAACATATTATTCCATTTGTCAATGGAGCTTTTCAGTTGACAGGAAAGACGAGCAAAGCTGCCGCAGTTATGCCCTATTATACGATTTCTTTTGGTCAAGACGAGAAGAATGGTGAAAATGTGGGAAATGGTTATAGCAAATATTTGCTTACCGACTTGTTGCGCGGCACCTACGGTTATGATGGTGTGATCTGTTCGGACTGGTTGATTACGGGAGATGAAGCGCCTAAACCAGATGGATTTGCAGGTAAACCCTGGGGGGTAGAACAGCTGTCGGTGGCAGAGCGTCATTATAAAGCATTGATGGCAGGTGTAGATCAATTTGGAGGCAATAACGATAAGGCTCCTGTTTTGATAGCCTATGAACTGGGCGTGAAAGAGCACGGACAGAAATTTATGAGACAACGATTTGAGGCTTCCGCTAGAAGGCTTCTGTTAAATATTTTCCGGGTAGGACTCTTTGAAAATCCATATTTGGATGTCGAGGAAAGTCGCGCCACTGTCGGTAATCCGCTCCATATGAAGGAGGGCTACGACGCACAGGTAAAGTCCATTATTTTACTAAAGAATAGTGATCAGCAATTGCCTATTCTTGGACGGAAGAAAGTTTATGTTCCGAAGATGTATAGTGCAGCAATGAAAGATTGGTGGGGAAACTATACACAGGCACGATTGGAATACCCCCTCAACATTGATCTCTTGCGAAAATATGCCGATGTAACCGATAATCCCAATGAAGCTGACCTTGCAATCGTGTTTGTACGGAGCCCGATCAGTGCAGAAGGTGGGTATAGCGCAAGGGATCGCAGGAATGGTGGAAATGGCTATGTTCCCATTTCCTTGCAATATGGCACTTATACAGCCTCAAACGCAAGAGCGGAGAGTATTGCTGCAGGTGATCCAGTAATCGATCCATCGATTAAGAATAGATCTTATAAGAATAAAATGGTGACTGCTGTTAATGTGATGGATCTTCAGACGATATTGGATACGAAGGATATGATGAAAGATAAACCAGTTCTGGTTGCTGTAACTGCCAACAAGCCGATGGTATTTGCCGAGTTTGAAAAGGATGTATCTGGTATTGTCTTGAATTTTGGCGTATCGACACAGGCTGTATTGGATGTTATGTTTGGAAAGTATGAACCATCTGGTCTATTACCGGTTCAAATGCCAGCGAATATGGCTACAGTAGAGAAGCAAGCAGAGGATGTGCCCTTTGATATGGAGGTATATGTTGATCAAGCCGGACATGCTTACGATTTTGGTTATGGTTTGAACTGGTCGGGTGTAATTAAAGATGAGCGCATGCGCGAGTTTGTTAAGAAATAGGTTTAATCCATAAATACCATGTAAGTCACCATCATAGTTTCAGTTCATTTAGATGGTCCTGGGGTCAATCAGCGCCAGATAATTAGAAATTACTTTTGATAAGGTCGAAGCATTTGCTCGGCCTTATCTATTTTTATATATTTAAATTATTATTAACCTAAAATATAACCATATGAATGTTATTTTAATTGTCATACTCGCCTTCGTTGCTTTTCTTTTGTATGGTCAATTTAAAAATGAGAAAGGGTAAAAGCCCTAGCTTATTTTCATCTTCAAGCTCGACTGCCATATCGACGAAATTTTAATAAATCTTAACTTTTGAAACCATATAGTGTATAAAAAGAAAAGCCCCTTTGCTTTAAACAAAGGAGCTTTTAAGTACGCCAATCAGGATTCGAACCTGAGACCGTCGGTTTAGAAAACCGATGCTCTATCCAGCTGAGCTATTGGCGCGTCGCTTTCGGTAATGCAAAAGTAGACATTTGTGTTATATTTCCAAAATATCGCTAACTTTTTTTTGTGGTTTTTCAATAACTGATTGCTTTTCAACAAGATTATTTTATTGATCTAGGTCAAACAAAATGAATAAAACTGCTGTTACCTTTGTGTTGTTAAACAAATAGAAAAAACATAAAATTATGGCACAAGGAAAATGGGAACTAGACGCTGCACATAGCGAGATAGAATTCAAAGTTAAACACATGATGATTACGAACGTTAAAGGAAACTTTGACGGTTTTAAAATAGATGTTGATGCCGATGGCGAAGATTTTAAAAATGCCCTAGCGAAAGTTGTTATTGACACTGCGTCCATCAATACGCGTAATGAACAACGGGATGGACATCTAAAAAGTCCAGACTTTTTTGATGTGGAAAAATATCCCACCATTACTTTTGAGGCAACGAGTTTAGAAAATGAACAAATTAAGGGAAATTTGACTATTCGTGATGTCACTAGACCGGTCGTTTTTGATTTAGAATTTGCAGGTATCCAAAAAGACCCTTGGGGAAATACCAAAGCTGGTTTTATTGTAGAGGGCAAAATCAAACGTTCAGAATTTGGCCTTAATTGGAATGCTGCATTGGAAACAGGAGGGGTAATGGTGAGCGACGATGTAAAATTTAGTGCTGATATTCAGTTTATAAAAGCTCAATAAGCATAATATATAAAATAAAATTTGGTAGGAGAGTGAAAATTCGTACTTTTGTCGCGGAGAGTTGGCAGAGTGGTCGAATGCGGCGGTCTTGAAAACCGTTAACTGTCACAGGTTCGGGGGTTCGAATCCCTCACTCTCCGCCAGGTGCAATTTCAAAATTTTTAAAAAGCACTAAAAAATAGATAAATCCTGCAAAATCAATTATTTGCAGGATTTTTTTGTTTATGGGAATTGCTGAAATTTTCAAAAACACTCATAATTTTTGTGGCACATTCGTGGCACATTGAGTTTCTGCAAAAATGTGCCACAAAATGCCACATTGACAACTGGAAAAATCTTTGGTTCGACATTTATAACCCTTAAAAAGTTTAATTATGTTAGAACAAAGTTATGGGCTAACCTTCTTTCTAAAGAGCCCAAGAGAAAAAAGCCGAGCTATCCGCCTTGTCTATGTTCGAATTACGGTGGATGGAATTACAAAAGAATGTTCCACAAAACGCCAGTGGGATGTTACAAGATGGAACCAAAAGGAAGAAAAAGCTATAGGTACCAAGGAGGATGCTAAAGAACTCAATTTCTTTTTAGATTCATTTAGAACCAAGATTAACAGCTATCGGACAGAACTGCTGAATAATGATAAGCTTATTACGGCTGTTGATCTTATCGATTTTGTGAATGGTAAGTACAAACGTCATAACTCCGTATTAGAAGAATTTCTGGAACATAATGATGAGATAGCTGCTTTAGTTAAAACTGGAGAGTATTCTGATGGAACACGTGAAAGATATGTTACTGCCCGTTCTCATGTAGCAGAATTTATCCAATATAAATACGGGCGGGAAGATCTTTCTTTCTCTGCATTGAACTATGAATTTGTAAAAAATTATGAATTATACTTAAAAACTATCAGAAAGTGTTCGAACAATACTTCATTGAAATATATCAGTAATTTCAAAAAGATAGTACTCCGGGCAGTTGCAAAAGAAATTATCCCTAAAGATCCATTTAAGCTATTTACAAGTAGGAAAACTAAGGTGAAAAAGAAACCTTTGACTAAAGCTGAGTTACAGCGCATTGAAGATAAAGTATTCTTATCTAATAGATTGAGTGTAGTTAGAGATATTTTCGTTTTTCAATGCTATACAGGTTTATCATATATTGATGCTTTTCAATTAAAATGGAATGACATCAAAGAAGGTGATGATGGCAGTATGTGGATTATGTCCAGTAGACAAAAATCAAAATCTGGGACTGATATCCCATTATTGCCAAAAGCTCTTGAGATAATTGCTAAATACAGTAATGATTCTGAATGTATTAAAAGAGGAGCGGTTCTACCAGGCCGTTCTAATCAGAAAATGAATGAATATCTAAAAGAGATTGCTGAGCTGTGTGGTGTTTCTGAAACTTTAAACACCCATAAGGCTCGCCGTACTTTTGCTAGCACAATTACTTTGAATAATGGGGTATCAATTCATGTAGTTAAAGAAATGCTTGGACATTATTCTGTAAAACAGACAGAAGAGTATGCCATAACTGAACAGGAATCGATTGGTAGAGAGATGAAAAATTTGGAATTAGTATTAAGCAATAAAAAAGATAAATCATCGAACAATATTGAAACATTTCTTCTAGATCTTCGTAAAGAAATTGAATCATTGAAATCGTTAGAACAGAATAAAAGTAACGATACATTAATTAATAGATCAAACGCTTTAGAGTTAATACTTAAAATGGCTAGTACTTTTCTTTAAATAGAGGCAAAAAATTTTAAAGAGGAAATTAATATTCCCCTTTTATATGATCGATTTGTTAAGGTGATACATATCAATCTGACTATCTTTCTCATAAGAATAACTCGATCAATAATTAAAATACTTAGACGATGTATGATAAAATATATTCTCAGATTAATTACCTTTTGTGGGATTATTTTCCTTTGTAGCAAACCAGCAAAGAACTGATCCAAGACACACCATTATGGAGCCTTGCCAAAATGATAATCCTAAAGTTGTCGCTAGCATAAAGGAATATAATACAGAAGACAATACCGGAGTGAAATAGGATGCACCAGCCAAAAGAGTAGGATTCCCTTTTAGAATTCCGATATTCCAGGCTGCGTAACCAAAACCCATAGCCGCTGATGCTAAAAATAAAAAAAGTAAAAAATGTTATTTAATAAAAAAAGACTGTACACTAATACAGTCTTTTTTACCTTCAAGTCCTAATAATAGCTATTTTTAGATGTTTTGTCTTGCTGATTTATTATTCTGGCAATTTTATCTTAAAAACAGGATAGGAGAGATCCTCAGCACCTGATCCTACCCTATGAATATTTGAATTCGTAAAATATAAGTAGGATCCATAAATACTGAAGGTATCAGCCCATCCTACGGACTCATTCTTGACCAAAGTCTTTAGCTCTCCCTTAGGACTGATAAACACAATGGCATGTTTTTCCAGATCAGCCATGTATAAATTACCCCTTTTATCCAGTATCATACCGTCAGGAGAGGGAGTTAAGGCCTCTTTTTTGACTGAACTTTCAATCTCCTGCTCAGAGCCTTCACGTAATGTCTTCGCGCTGACACTATAAAGTGTTTTCCCAGTTAGCGCATGATAGAATAGTTTGTCCCGTGTTTCATCAAAGACAATCCCATCGGAATGGACAGGCTTGCTGCCCCATTTTTTTCCATCTATCATCAAATGATCAGTTTCAGCAGATGTTGAATAATGCTGATCCAGAACACGCCTGCTTTTTCTATTTTTTTTATCAAATATAATTAGCCCAGGTTCATTGGAATCAGTCATATAAATAAATCCATTCTTATCGTCGATTCGTAGGTCATTTGTGTAAGAGTTAGCTTTGAAGGAGCCATCGGATAGCTTAAGCACATCGATTAGGCTGTTTGTCTTGAGATCAAAAACGAAAATACGGGGATTGTCCACAACACCTTTCCATAACGGATTCCTGGTATCAAGGACATAGAGCTTATTGTTTTTTGCAACTACGGACTGTACGGCAACGAAAAGGGAATCACTGATTGCACTGCCCGGCTTCCAGCTGTTCCATTTGGTATCTGGATAAGGTACAGACACTTTGTTTTCGCTAATTTCCATTACCGAGTATTTCACCGATTCCCGCCAGCGAGGAAAATTGACAAAAATCCGTCCGTCTTCATTTACGCTGATTCCTGTTACCTGCTGTCCTTTGTAGTCTGTGACCTTCTCTAAGTGCTGGGCATTTACACTCAGTCCTATCATGAACATGATAGGGAGCATTAGTCTAGTTATCATTGTGATCCTGTTTTGAGTTAAAGTTATATTTCAAGTTTAGTCTGCGCAGCCTTTATTAAACCTTCCAGCCAGTCCTGATGTCCATTGATCATTGGATTGGGTTTTTGCGCAGCCAGTTCTCTGGCAGGTTTTCCGATCTGTGATTCCTGGGTCAGGATGCGAACTCTGTCGCCGTCAAGATCTTCGATCAGCCATGCATGGATAACGTCCAGTCTTGTTTCCTCATCGCCTTCGGCCCATCCATGCCATGAAATTCTGGCCGGTCTGCCATCTGCAGGTGGGACAAATTCAGTTATTTCAGCTTCTATCGGAAAGCCGAATGTTTTAAAGCGGAAACGCGAATCTGCGGTGAACTCGGGTCCGCCATTATTTTCAAATTCAATATCGGATGAATTCGCATAGTATTTCGGCCAGGCAAAAGGATTGTTTAAATAACGCCAGACTTCTTCTGTGGTCAAACCTTTTACAATTACTTCATTTGAACAATAATTATCTGTTAGACCCGGTAAATATCCCTCAGGCCAGTTTATTGAATTTTGCATATTTTATAATTTTAATTGTTAATAGCCTCCTTTAAAGCTTGATTTTAAATTTATTAAGGGGTAATAACAGAAGTTATACCATCAGGTCGCTCCATAGGTAAACGCTTGATTTCCTTTTGTGTCAACAGGTCAATCACCGCAACATAATTGTTTGGGGTACAGGAAATAAAGATCCTATTGTTACTGTCCATATAGATTCCGGCGCCCTGTCCAACCTGCATTCTTTTTTCTAATTTTAAAGTCTTTCTGTTGTAGAAGAGCAGGTCACCAGTTTTTACACTTACGATACACACTGTTTTACCATCCTGGGTGATCTTTAGACGGTGGAGTCCCTTAACCTGTGTATTGATTTTATGTTTAACCTGTTTTTTTTCGAGGTCAACTATCACAATGGTTCCATCCGGTCTTGCTGTCCATAGTTCTTTTTCATCCGGGGAAACATCGAAGCCCTCAGCTCCAAGACCAACATCCACCAAGGTCTGCCGCCAGTCATTTCTAGGCTTTGCATTAGCAGGAAGTATACCTGTTGGCGGCATATATGGCGGAATTTCCTTATTCTCATAGATACTAAGTGTGCCGCTTTCAACATTTGTGGTGTAAAAGGTCTTTCCGTTTTTTGTCAGGTATATCAGGTGGGTAAAATCCTGTCCCGTTCCCAAAGCTTTAACAGCTCTGTTCTGTTTGAGGTCATAGACGACTACATTTTTGGATCCCTGGGCAGTATACCAAAGTGAATCATTCCTGAAAGCCAGTCCATGCGGTATGCTAAAGGGGCTTGTATTGATCGTTCGCTCAGGTTCAAGTGTTTGAAGATTGATCACGTTGATTTCATGTCCGCCCGCATTCATAAGTGGAACTGAGATATATGCTCTGGTACCATCGCTATTGGTTACAATTTCGTGCGGATCATCGCCCACAGGAATTTTTTTGATAACCTCCAGGGTGGTATAGTCCATGACCACAAGTTTCTTTTCTCCCTTTGACAGAGACAGTATATACTGGTGCTGCGCAAAGATTGCTGTATTGGAAAAACAAAAAGCCACCAGCAGTAAATTTTTTATATTGATCATATTTTTTCTTTGGTCATATTTTCTATTTATAAAATCACGCCATCATTTTTGAAAAGAGACTTCAAATGCAGCAGGTATTCCTGTTTAAATGTTTCGACCAATTCCGCTGAGCCATTCTTTTCCACATCGTGGAAGTGTATGCTGGGTAGCTGCTGAAGTCCACAGAATGCGTTCATCCTGTGAAAAGGAAACAGAACACCATCATCGACGCTTCTGCCTTGAAAGAATTCCTCGGGAATGGTAAATGCATCCTCCGGGGCATTCCATGTGGTCGTCACCATATACCGTTTGTCACCAAGCAGCCCGCCGGTTCCATAATTACGGGTGGGATTGTCGGCTTTTCTTCCATCACTATAATACATTCCTTTTCGATGTCCCGCAGTAAAAACCTTATCAATATATTCTTTTAAAGTAAATGGGATATACATCCACCAGATGGGAAAATGATAGATAATAGTGTCTGCCCAAAGAAACTTTTCTATTTCTTCTTCGATGTCATAGTCTCCTTCTCCGGTTTCGGTGATTCTAAGCTCAAAGCCATTTTTGGCAGTAAAGAACGATCTGTCCCAAGAAGTGATCGTTTCATTTAGCTTACCACCGGAATGGGCAAATTTCATTCCTGCGTTTATTACCAGTATCTTTTGCATTACAATATGTTAAAAATCTATATGCAAAATTATGGACAGTTTTTATTAAATAAAAATAATAGTATTTTTACATAACTATAAAAATATTTATACATGAATGCTAATTTGGAATGGTTCAGGACTTTTAAGGCTATTTATGAATCGGGAACGCTGAGCGGTGCAGCAAAGCAGTTGTTTGTATCACAGCCCGGAGTTGGGATACATCTCAATTCTCTGGAAACTTATACGGGTTATCCTTTATTTGAAAGAAAAGCCCGAAAGATGGTCCCCACGGAAAGAGGGCATTTATTATATCAGCAGATGCAGCATTCTTTAAATGTTCTTGAAGAAATCCAAGGGCGGTTCAGACGTAAAGCCGGATCTGACCGACCTACGGTAAGTGTCGGGATGTGTGTTGAAACTTTTCAGCAGGCGCTTGAACAGCATATTCCTTATATTGACTTTAACCTGATCATGCAGTTCGGGGAGAACGAGAAGCTGACTGAACTGCTTGAAAATGGCGGGGCAGATCTTATCCTGACCACAAAACCAAAGGAGGATAATATTTTAGAGTTTGAAGCCTTTACCACCGAAACCCTGATGGTTGTCTGCGGAAAAAATACCGATCTTTCAGGCTGGGAAACGATCGATCCGAATGACAGTGAATCGTTGAAAAACTGGTTCCAGCAGCAGATATGGTATAACACAGCATCCGACATGAAACTTCTGAATCAGTTCTGGCAGGAAAATTTTGGGATCATGCCGGAATTTGTACCTAATTATATTGTTCCTAATAAATTTTCGATCATCCGTTGTCTGTCCGTAGGGCAGGGTCTAGCTGTACTGCCTGATTTTATCTGCAGGGAGGCCTTTGCCAAAAGCGAGGTCAAGGTTTTGTGGCGAGGGTACAATGATGTCCAAAATACCATGTATTTTGGACAGAGGAAGAACAGTCTCTATAGCGATCAGATTAGATTTTTGAAAGAAAAATTGAATGCTGAATATGCGGATATGCAGGAGCCTATTTTATCTTCTTATACAGTCTAATTGATAAAATAATTTTAGAATCTGGTGGTAAACTATAACAATATACCTTGATAAAATGTTAATTAAATGAGCAATCTTATACAAACAGATTCTGACTATGTGTTCTTTGTCCTACTTAACAATATTTATTGTAAAACGTCCTTTGCCTAAATAGAAATATTCATTGAGGCAAAGGACATTTATATTGGCTACTCTTCAAGGTATGAAGTGTAGTTTTACTTATAGTAGCTAGTTGTCGATCTGTAAATTATTATAGGCAATATTATTTTTGTCTTAAAAAACACTTTTGGATATGTCCATTAATTCTGGTTCTGCTGTTTTAATAATTCTAGTTTATTGATATAAACTTTAGAGACTTCTGGAACAGTACTGATTTTGTATAAATTGATCAAAAATTCATACATTTTTACGGAGTATGTATTCCTTATTTCTTGTTCTTCCATAATTTCAACACATTGGAGCTGATGGGATAGGGCTTCTTCCAGATTGTTTTTAAAGATTGAATTCTCAGCTAGTTTATTGTAGTAGTTCGATAGCAAGAAATGGTTTCTTTTTTCTGCCGGAATTGAATTATGGTATTTTATTGCCTCTTTGATAAATGCATCAGATTCATCAAAGTTTTTAGTTTTACGATGTATCTGTGATAATATGGTATAGCCCACTCCGATTTGTGCATCGTTGTAGAAATAATTTTGTTTTCGGAGTGTTGCTACTTTATGAAGGCATTTTACGACATTTATCGGATCATCTTTTAATAGATATGCTTGAGCAAGGTTATGTAGGGAAGTGATATACATTAAGAGATCTCCATCTTTAAAATTCCCTATATTCTGCAGGTATAGCTGATTAGCTTTTCTTTGATACTTAATTATTGTGTCCAAAGAATTTTCAACATTCAGAGTAGAGGCGAGATTATTGTACATCGCAGCCAGACAACGAGCATCCTTTCCTAAGTATTTTTCCGTTCTATTTATCAAATCTTCCCAAAGTTTATCAATATTTTCACGAATAAAGAAAAAGGATGAAAGATGTAAATATTCATTTTCCAATAGAAGGAGTGGCTGATAAATATTTGTGCGAAATTCTTCTTTAATGTTCCTCAGAATTGATTCAGCATATTTTAAGTATTTAAAAGATTCCTTGGGATTGTTATAGCCTTCCGCTAACCTATGGGAGAGCCAGGTTATATAGTAGATAAACCCTACAAATGGACTATTTTCATTTCTTAGTCGGTATAAAATTGTTTCCTGTAAAATTTTGTGGATCCGAATACTTTTTTTATTGTTTTCATATTGCAGTAATCCTTTTTTCTCAAGCGCATTGATCGAATTTAGGTAGCTAAGTTTATTCCCGTCATAGAATTCACGACCACATATTAATATTAAATCTTCGATAACGATATCAGAAGGCGGAAGCAGGGCCAGATATTGTAAAAAGTACTTTTCTTTATTCTCTAAATTTTCAATGGAAAAGCTTTGTAGGATAAAGTCAAAGATTGCAACGACTCTATTTTCTTCATCATTAAGGTCAATATCTATTTTAAGCAGATTGCTATTGAGATTTTGTGTCTTTAATGCATCATATATGAATTCTAGTGTTAGATCATAAGAATTCTCGATTGTTTTGGAAACGAGTTCAATAGTGAGAGTATTATATTCAATAAATTCCAAAAATTCCCTAAATAAGGTTTCATCAAACTCTTTTGAACAGTGTAATTTAAAAAGATTATACGCACTCTCATAATTTAGATTTGGAAGTAAATAAGGATTTAGGTTTTTTAAATTAGAACGTGTAAGGACGATTTTTTTCCAGTTTCGTAAGCTCAGGATTCTGTTGATTTCAGAAAATTTCTGATCATGGTTCTTTTGGATATCCAGGATAATAAGATTATTTTCTCCGGTTTTATCGAGTTCATTTAAGATCATATTAAATTGCTCAATGACCGTGGTTTCTTTAGACAAGTTAATGTGCAGGTTTTTCTGCAGGGGAGTATTCAGAACAATTGATTCACTCACGGAATTCTCCACATTTAACCATATTACATTATTGTAGTGATCCCGATATTGAGCAAGAAATTTTTTGGCAAATGTTGTTTTTCCCACGCCACCAAAATTGTGAATGGAAATAAACTTTTTATCGGCGATTAGGTCAAACACTTCTTTAATTTCATTTTGCCATCCGAAGACATTATCCACATTGATTAAGTATGGAACCAAGGAAAGATCAGTACTTTCTAAGATGCGTGGTTTTAAATTTTTTAAGGCTGCTTCATGATTTTCTTGCACTAATTCTACGTTTTTAATACGATCCTTTATTTCTTCTAATTCAATACCAATTAATCGTATAAATTTGGGATCTATTCTTTCTTGAATTTCGGCATCTGTTAAATCTAAAAGCTTCTGAAGATCAGTTTTATCCACTGATCGTAACGATGCGTCAGTTTCTTGGGAACACCGATTTATTTCAGATAAAAGAACTCTAAAAATAATTTCAACGGATCTATTGCCAAATACTTTATCGGTTAATAGAACAAGTATCTCTTGTCGCAATGCGTATATAGCCTCTTCGGTCGTTAATTCGCCAAATTCCCAATGAACACATCTGCAAAATCCAACTAAAAGGGCATCGTCCGATATCAATTCGCACATTGCCTTATAACTTTCGTTAATTTCCTTTTTTTTGGTTAAGGTGATATTTATACGGTTTAACTTTGCCTGTCGAATTTTGTTGGATTCACTTTTTAATATTTCCCTGTTAATCACAGGCGCTCCAATATCCACTTATTAAACTAAGACAAGACAACTTATTGCAATACAAACCGAAATTAGAAAATTTGCCATTATTCACAATCTCAGAAAAAACGTTTTTTGTAATATGGATACTTCTTGCCTGCATAGTATTTAATTTCATCTGCGATTACACAACAGGTCGCATTTCGATCTTTGACTAGCATTAAAAATAATGTAGCCTCTTATTCCCTCATTTGGAAACCTTTGTCCAATTATCTTTCAACAACAAAGAGACTAGTGGGTGTATAATGGGAATCTGGTCCAGTACTGAAATACTCCTTTCCGTTTTTCCATATCCATAGTGTTCTACTTGTTCCATTTTTTCTCCATCCTGCTGCAAATACATTTCCTTTTAGTACTTTCATGTCTGAAAGTTCAGCATCTATCGAAGGATCGGAGTTGATGTTCCAGTTTAGTGATACCGTATTCTTCCATACTGTTGGCTGGTTATCCAGGGTTCCGCCTATTAGGAGATTGCTTCCTTCTGTTGTTATTGCCTGACCATAATTTACTGGCGCTGGTTTTGATGGTAGTATGGACTGTTTCCCGTTTTTCCAGTACTGGACAGTCTGTCCAATGCCTCCAAAACCAGAACCGACAACATATATGTCACTTCCGAGAACGGTGATCTGGTTAGGGACGATATTTTCAGTATTCTTATTTTCCAACACAGTTGGCGTTCCATTTTTCCAGTATTTACCCTGAGTTCCTATTTCGTCATTTATTTCATACCCGGTCAGGTAGATGTCATTGCCATGGACATATATATCATATAGTCTGGCCGTGTTGGTCCCGTCCGTCACATTAATGACCTTTCCATTTTTCCAAACGCAAGCTATCCAATTTTCTCCGGCTTTTTGATGTCTACCAGCGACATAGATATCATTTCCGGAAACGAATACTGCCCTAGCTTCCGACCTTATCGAAGCGGCGGGCATTTCCAAATTTTGGATTATACCATTTTTCCATAGCACAGCAGTCTTGGGGTGATATTGCCAGGTTAAATCGGAATTGATAAACCCTACCACGTACACATTCGCATCCGAAACAAAAATATCGTTAGCAGTAGCAGATACGTTACCGCTGTATGCAAGCATAATCTCTTTTTCCCCATTAAGATAGAATGGTCTGTTTACCCCATTCACCTTTTTTATTCCTGTCACATAGACATCGGCCTCGATCGGCTCAGGTTGACTATCCTCGATCGGATCATCATCCTTCCCGCATGCCATCAATAAAATAAAACTAAAGCTGGCCAATATAAGTTTCAGGAAAAATCTCAATTCTCTCATAGTTAATTACTTCATATTACTCAAAAAAATGATCGGCTGTCGTTCCAGCCTGAGGGTAAAGGTAGATAAACTTTATGCTGTTCTCCTATCTACAAATTATCTACAAATTCACCATATTGCTTGAGAATGATATAATCAAGATAACCTTTAAACACGCTCTCAAAAGCATCGCGTTTAAAAGTAAAAGAAGATGAATAGAATCTTTATTGAACTAAAGGTTTAACTCATATCCGAATCAATTCTAGAATAGGATTAGTAGCTGTTCGTTGGAAGTTTATGAGAAGCCAGCTTAGTCCTTAATTATTTTGCAATTAGATGTTTAAATGGATTTTTAAGTTGTTCTTAATACGGTTTTTTCAAACTGTTAGCCGAATGTTTATTTGAATAGAATTGACTAGCGAAAAAATCCGGTTCAAAAAATAATCTGCTATTCTCTCAAAAATTCTTCCAGATCGGTATCCTTATCCAGACCGAACTTCTGTTTCAAGCGGTACTTAAACATTCGGACGCTCTGGGCCTCCACATGCATCGCTTGCGCAATCTGGTTGGTGCTCATCTGAAGGTGAATGTAAGCGCAGTATTTTAAATCAAGTGGGGTAAGTTTCTTGACGGCTCTGGCTGAAAGCTGACTGAAAAAATCGGGATGTAGCAGTTGGATCTGATTGATAACATCCTGAAAATCGGCACTGATCAGCATTTCTTCTTTTAGGAGTTTTTTTATAGGAGCAGCATCGCCATCATTCAACTGCGTTTTGATCTGCTGCAACATATCATTTTTATGTTCGATCATCAAGGAGCTTGCCAGCGCTTCTTTTTCAAGCTGCTTGCGCTTGAGTTCCAGTAGTTCCTGCTCGGCGCGTAGACGTGCCTGTTCTTCCTTTTCCAGCTGGAGCTGTATTGCAGCCCGTTTTTCGCCATCTTGCTTTTCCAACTGAAGTTTCCGCTCACGTTCGATGGAATAGCGCAGCCTAAAGTGATAGGAGCGGAACATAAAACCCAGACCGAGCAGCATCGCCAGAGCAAGCCCACCGTAAAGATAATTTTGTTTTTTACGAAATTCGGCTTTCTGGCTGAGCAAAAGTAATTGTTGGTTTTTCTTTTCGGTCTCATACTGCACCGCCAACTTCTGTACATTAAATAACTGCTGTTGATCAAAGGTCTTTTTCAGCAGCTGCTCCGCTGTCTGCTGATAGTTGAGTGCCGTTTTCAGGTCATTCTTTTTGGTAGCAATCTCGGCAAGGTGCTTAAATACGGTATATTCAGATTTGTAAAAGGTATTTCCGTCCTGTTTAATCTGACTGATTGACTGCAGTAAATACTGCTCTGCAAGTGGCAGATTATTTTCTAGTAAAGCAAAATCACTCTTGATCCCATAGACATTGACCCAATAATCTGCTGCGGCGTTATTCTTTTTTAGCTCAGTTTCTGCCAGAGCCAAATAGTGGAATGCCTGTTTTTTTCTTTCGTGCAGCGATGCCTTTGAAAACTCAAAGTAAAAATTGGCCAGATTGATGCAGGTGATCACAAAACTATTCGGACTGATGTCGCTGCGAGCTTGCTGATAGCGGCCGAATGATTTTTGGAGGTAGTGGAAGCTACTGTCGAGTAGGGATCTCTGCGGCTGCTTTTCATAGCGGGCCTGAAACATGCTCGAGAGCCCATTATAGACATTTACAAGCGAATTGTTATTTTTGGCTTTTCGCGCATAATGTTCACATTGGCGAATGTAAAAGTTCATTTTTTCATCTTCGTTCCAGCGGCTGTATACACCATATAGCAGGTAATTCAGGGCATATTGATTTTGTGGGTCTTTTTCGCTTTTTTCCAGTAACCGTAATCCTTTGAGGGCACTTGTTACGACCTCATCGGGTAAACCCAGTTGCCGGTTCAGTGCGGCCTCGGCACGGTAAGCCATGGCTTTGGCTTCGTTTGTGCTGGCTTGCTGGGCGAATTTCTCGCTATTGTCCAGACTACTCTTACTCAGTAACAGGCTGTCGAGTGTACCGTAGATCAGGCTTTGCTGTGCGTAGAAATAGACCATTTCATCAGCCGTATTTTTCTTGTTTTCGATTGCTTTTTCGAGGAGTGCCAAGGCTTCCTTTGCCCGATTGTTGATCCGGAGGTTTTCCAATTTCCCTAAAGTCTGCTGCACAGCTGGGGTTAGCTGCGCTTTTGCGCAGCAAGCTATCGACAGGATCAAGATCAGTAGAGGGAAGTTTTTCAAATACATATTATTTATATACAACAAACGTGCAGTGTACCAAATTTAATATTTAAATCTGTAATGATTTTTATTCGGGCTCTAATCTTATTTTTTTAAACATGCTGTTTTTCAGTGTTTTGGCGAATTTGTAGATGTTTTGTATATACTGTTTTTTTTGTTAGTAGATGTTTTGTCGGCACCTTAGGAAAGGTTTTTGAATCAGATTCTGACATATTTGCTTAAACAAAAAAATATAACATCATGAGTCCCAGAGTACAATCTATTCTTAGTTATATCGGTATCTTATGGCTAGTCGCTTATTTCGGCGGAAAATCGCAGCGAAATGATTTCAGTAGCTATCACCTCAAGCAGGGCTTGGGGCTTCTCCTTTTTTCTTTTCTGTTTGGCGTGATCGTCAACATCGTTGGCTTCTTTTTCGCGTCGCTTGCAGGGATATTAGCTTATGCAGGCATATTGTTTTTTATCGTGATGGTCATCGGTATAATCAATGCGGCCAATGATGTGAAAAAGCCTTTACCCTTGGTCGGTGAATTATTTGACAAGCAATTTCCATTTCTAGATAGGGAAAGCAATACGGACTAAAACAAATTAATCATGAGTAGGAAGGATTTAGGGAATGGTTTTGTGGTAATCGATGACAGCTTTATCTTGCATTTCGACAGCGAAGTGTACCGAAAGTTTTATGCTGACATTGATTTTCAAAGCTTTGAAATCATCCAAAGTAACGGTTCTACTTTCCATTACTTTAAGGATAACAATCATGTTTACCTGGAAAGTTATAGAAATAGATTCTGTATTCTGCCTGATGCTGATCCTGTGGATTTTCAGATCCTTGATTTTGAAAAAGGCATGGCAACCTCGGGAGGCCACGATTATGTTTTTGAGCAGAAGCTTGCCTATCGCCTTGCTGATTTCAGGGAGCTCCCAGGGATCTATCAGCTAGTAGGCGATTCGGTCTACTGTGCGTATTTTAAACATGTTGAGGATGCCGATGCAACGTCTTTTGAAGTGCTCCACGGAGAGCGTATCGGAAATGTGGCGAAAGATAGTAAGCATGTCTATTTTCGCGATGAAATCGTACCTGATGCGGATGCGGAAAGTTTTAGTATTCTAGCGGAATGCGTGGGCGGAAGCTATTACCGGGAATGTGATCATACCTTTTACGCGACGGACAGACGCTGGGCATTTTATATAGACAGCATCGCAAAATCCATTAAAACCATCAAAACAAAAAATGTACAGCAATTCGGTTTTGAAGTGCGAGACGAACTGGGCTATGCGTTTGATGGAGAATACCGCTATCTGTATGGAAAAAGAGCTCGGCAGTAAATGGTCGTTATCAGTAGCTCTTTACTGAAAGATGTTGAAGGAAGTGTTAAAAAAAGGAGCGGAAATGGTGAATTGGTCAATGCAAACAAATCAATTAAAATATGTCTGTAAAGAAAATAATGGGAATAATCATCACGATAGGAATTGTAGCCATGTTGGGCTTCGGATTTTTTCTGTACGCGACCATCAAAACGAAGTCTACAGGTGTGAGCCAATATCCACCGTTTAAGCAGTGGGTGGGAAAAACAGTGACACTGGATAAGGAGACAATTCTGATCAGTGAAAGGGTGAAGCTATATGCACAAAACGGTTATCCATATCTTTTATTTGATAGCTTGCATCCCGACTGGCCTTATATTGAAGAACGCATCCGGCTGGGCGACTATACACTGGTGGAAAAGTTTCCGGCCGGCATCAGCTTTCATATTGAAAAAGCCGTCCAGTTTACAGGGGGTGTCTCGGGCAGTTCGACCCCCTTTGTTTTTGGGAAGGTCCGCTATGGGGGCAAAAGCTACGGAACGGCCTATCAGTGGGGGACTATGGATATTGCAAAATTTATGGATAAAGTGGACGCGAGCTGGCACTTTCATCAGGCTCCCTGGCAGCCAAAGGCAGATACAGTATTTTATGCGCTGCCAGAGGCACGGTGGTGGTAACTTAAAATTAAAATGTGATGAAGTACAGGGCAATAAAAGATATACGGATTTATGAAAGCGACATTCAAAATGGTAACGGAAATGGTCTTCCGAAACAATTGGGTACGCTTTTTCTGCCGAGCAATTTATTTTCTAATAGATACTGTCCGGGTGATTAACGGAAAAATCATCATGAAGCCTAAAAGAACATTTATTGCATCTATGAATAGTCATAACTGTCTGATTCCTATTGAATTAAAACTACATGGTCACGAAAAAATGTAACTAATCTCTCTATTTTTTTAACTTCAACCCCAAAACATGAAAATGGCAACAACAATACATATGATACTGCTCTTTATTGGATTGGCACTCCTTATGTTAGGCATAGTCTCTTTTAGCCGCGCAAGGAGACTTATGAGCAATGGTTCGCTCGTACTGGCGACAGTCGTCGAAAATATTCCTTCTCGGGGCAGTGAGGGTGGTATCATGTATACGCCCCTGATGGAATATAGCATAGATGGCAGCGTCAGAAGTTTTTCACCTTCAGCAATGGCTAATCCACCGGCTTATGCTGTAGGCGAAAAAATAAATCTGATCTATGATCCGAACAATAATAACGATATACGCATCCGCTCCTATTGGGGAGTGTATTTGGCCAGCAATATCTTATTGGCCATAGCTTTGCCGATGGTCTTGATCAGCATCGGTTATTTTCTATTCAAAGCAGGAATTATTTAACGTGCAATCTTATGGAACTAGATACACTTTATATTCAGATTCAAATCGAAAGGAAAAATTTAGCAGGGTTCTTTTCGGCAAAACCAAGCCCCGAAGACTTGGACGAAAATTGGCGAGAGTGGTGGGGCAGTCGCGAAATGTATAGTAAAACAGCATTGGAAGCTATCCCTACCTATTCGAAACAGTACAACCGTGAGGTTGTTGATGAACTGCTCTGTGACCGCTTTTGCGCAGCAGCGGAACATTATGACGAGGACAAACAATGCTGGACTTTCATAGCACTCAATTTTAGTGAAAACTATCATGAAATCCTGCCTATGCTGGCTTTTATAAAGCAACTGGCCAAATTTTCCGAAGTCGGACTGGCTCTTATTTATAATTGGATGTGGGGTGGTGAATCCGTGATGGCTTTTGTCCAAATTCAGCATGGACAGGCATTACTTCAGCCGGTTAGGGAATGTGCGCAGATCGCCCCCGAGATCCTAAAGGATATAGATAGCTATTTACAAGTCGTAGCCGATAATCGCTATAATAAACAAAGTGATTAACGTCCTTCCTGGAAATTGTGTCAACAAATAACAACATAAAATACCCATAATCTTTTAGATATGTTTTTTCTACTCCAACAATATGAAGCAACGCGTTTTGCAGCCGGCCATTTGCAAAATCCTCAGACAGCAGAACAGGCTATGGTTTTGGTGTTTTTACGAACTAAAATGCACATGGCCGTTTGTACAGTAAATTCTAAAAAAGCGACTGGCGAATTTAAGGATCTGAGTACAGGAAAGGTGATCTCAAGGCGACTATGGACAGCTGAAATGAAGGCTTTCTACCAGACAAAGAGCAAAGAAGTACCAAGGCCACCCTTTGTGTTCAAGATGACCATTCTGGGCTGGATAGCCACGCTGCTCATTGTCGCCGTATTTGGAATGATCATTTACGACGGAATGAAGCCGCCGTTGCCAAAGTCGGCGGAAACAATCGCCATGGAACAAAAGCCTGCTGTGGGTGATGTATATTTTGGCCATTTCGAAGCGCGTCCGGGACCTGGCGACCGCTTGGGATTCGGTTGGTTCAAGGTCCTCAAAGTGGACGGCGATACCTATTATATTGCTAAATCCACGATCATGAGCAAAACCAGCAAGCCCAAAGAACAATTGGACAACAGTACTTTTGAGGCGGAAGGAACTCCAGTTAAGATAACAGAGCAGGCTGGATATCTAATCAATCTAAGATCTGCAGATCGGGGCCTGGAAATTTATTTTACGGATAAGAACTAATGTTAGAAATAATTTCACTCCTATCTAGATAGCTGAATATGAGTTCAGTAATATTCAATTTTAGTTTAAGAGATAGGTCAAGGGCAATATACTGGAAAAATAGACAAGAAGTTATTTTAGCAACTGGCTCTGGGATTCATGCAACTTGGTTAACAGGTTCTATCTTTGTAGCTGGTAATGATGTCTATGTAGCGGGAGTGAGTATTGACCCAAATACAAATGAACCCATGGCTGTCTACTGGAAGAATGGACAAATGGTTATATTGGCAAAAGGGGAAACTTTTACTCAAGCATTGGCAATTGCAGTTGCTGGAAATGATGTATATGTCGCGGCTTTGTTTATTGGAGAGGGGACGAAAAGATCGTATTTCGAGGGATTGGTTTGATACCGAAGGAATATGGAGATTGGGGTCACGAAATCTTAATAACTTTTGTAAATTAGGAAAATAGTAAAAAGCGTTGTCTGTTGACAACAGACAACGCTTTTTTTTGTTTGATTATTTACTTATCAGCGTCTAAAGGAACAAGATATGGGCGGAAAATTGATCCTAAAGTTCTCACTTTTGGTTGGACAGCTATTCTTATGGGAAAGCTGTACCCATAACTCACATCGGGTGACGGTAGAAAATACTAAAAATGAGATTACAGCAGTGTCATTTTCTACGGTTGGCGGATTTACAGCAACACCTTCAAAAGGTTATACGATTAAGATAACAAGAGATAGTGTTTATTGTCTGTTTTCTGCAATTGATACAGCCCAGAGTACCCTAAAATCATATGGCAATACGGAAGACAAATGGAACTTCCTATTGGATAAAATTGATTTGGAAAAATTTATTGCCGCTAAAGAGGAGGAGTCGCGTCAGCCATACGACGGAATAGATATAAAAATAAGCATTGCAACAAAAAAGGGGCAATATGTAAAACTGAATGCTTACGATAGCCCTAGCTGGAATCGCGTATATAGACAATTGGAGGAATCGTTCCCCCCAAAATCATATGGAAACAAAAAATTAGACAAGTGAATCAATTAAAGACTGTATCGCTTACAAGAGCTTTTCGTAACTTAGGTTGCTCTTCTCTTTTTGCTATGAGAATAGCAAAGGAATGGCACTCTTTGATGTAAATATATCGAGCTATTAAAATGTGAACCGAAATGGATGAGCAATTCAAACAACAAGTATATGAGGTTGCAAAGCTGATTCCCAAAGGTCGAGTAACGACTTATGGAGCCATAGCAAAAGCTTTGGGTTTTCCTAACCACTCAAGGCACGTCGGGAAAGCGATGGGCGGATGCCCGAAAGATGTTCCTGCTCATCGTGTTATATCAAGTAGCGGTATACTTGCTGTGCCTGGGTTTCAAGAACGGCTTGAAGCTGAAGGACTTGTTGTGAATAATTTACGGATCAAGGATTTTAGAAAGTTGTTTTGGAATCCGATGGAGGAATTAATCGATTAATTTAATAACATGAAATACTGTGCTTTTCTACGTGGCGTCAATGTGAAGGGAACCAATATGAAGATGGTAGATGTCTGTCAAGTTTTTAAGGACGCCGGTCTAACTGATGTCACTTCGGTACTGGCTTCTGGAAATATTGTTTTTTCGTCGGACAAAGCGGCCGACCCGCTCAAGCGGCTATTGGAGGAGTCCATGTCGGCATATTTTTCTTATGAAGCTTTTTTATTCATCCGGTCGCAGGAAGAGGTGGAATTGCTGCAGGCAAACATTCCGTTCGAAACGCATACGGACTTCCATGTATATGCTTTTGTAGGGACAAAAGGTGTCGAAACAATACTGATGGATGAATTCAGCAATTCGACGCAGGTGCTAGGGGAGAAGGCTGAAATTGTCAATACAGTCTTTTATTGGCGTGTGCCTAAGGGAAATACTTTGGACTCCAGCTTTGGAAAGGTGCTAGGGAAAAAGAATCTTAAAGATAAGATGACAAGCCGGAATATCAACACCTTTGAAAAGATAGTGAAAAAAATGGGTTAATCAACGGAAAGAGCCCGGATAGTGCCGGGCTCTTTTTTGTTTTATGGAATTCAACCGGGCGCAAAGCGGTTCTCCGGATGAAAACTTCTGTGCCATTAATCTTAATCGATCTCAGCCGATTTAGCCCA
This sequence comes from Sphingobacterium sp. HSC-15S19, assembly GCF_050433745.1. Taxonomy (NCBI): domain Bacteria; kingdom Pseudomonadati; phylum Bacteroidota; class Sphingobacteriia; order Sphingobacteriales; family Sphingobacteriaceae; genus Sphingobacterium; species Sphingobacterium sp. HSC-15S19. The sequence continues at coordinate 8,980 of NZ_JBNPWQ010000012.1, read as the reverse complement.
GATATTAATATGCCCATCTTTTGCATAAAGATCAATTTCGTGAATTTCCTCCGGACTAAACGACAGATTTTTCAGTGCACCAACGCAATCAACAACCTGTTGTGGTCTTGATGCACCAATGAGCGCCGATGTAACCTGCTTCTTACGTAATACCCAGGCAATCGCCATCTGTGCGAGCGACTGTCCTCTACGCTGTGCAATTGCATGTAAAGCCTGGATATTCTTTTGATTTTCTTCGTTCAGAAATTTTGTCTGAAGTGATTTGGACTGCGAAGCGCGACTATTCTCCGGGATATGTTGTAAATATTTATCGGTGAGCATGCCCTGTGCCAGGGGAGAGAATACGATAGAACCAATGCCTATCTCATCCAAGGTGTCAAGCAAGCCATCGGTTTCCACCCATCTGTTTAACATGGAATAGCTGGGCTGATGAATAATAAAAGGTGTACCCAATGATTTCAGGATCGCATAGGCCTCTTTTGTGCGTTGCGAGTTATAGGATGAAATACCGACATAAAGTGCTTTTCCGCTGCGGACTAGCTGATCCAGTGCCAACATGGTCTCCTCTAAGGGGGTATTGGGGTCGAAACGATGTGAATAGAAAATATCGACGTAATCGATACCCAGGCGCTTGAGTGATTGCTCGCAGCTTGATATCAGATATTTACGGCTTCCCCATTCTCCATAAGGCCCATTCCACATGTGATATCCTGCTTTTGATGAAATAATCATTTCGTCGCGTAAACCGTAAAATTGTTCTTTTAATATTTGTCCGAAGGCCTTTTCGGCGCTCCCAGCAGGAGGGCCGTAATTGTTTGCGAGGTCAAAATGGGTAATTCCCAAGTCAAACGCGGTTGTGCAAATATCAACTTTGGTTTGATGGGGCGTGTCGTCACCGAAATTATGCCACATTCCCAATGAGATGGCAGGCAATAGAAGACCGGATTGACCACAACGATTATAGATCATATCTTGATATCGGTCTGGATTTGCTGTATACTGCATAGTCTTGAATAGTTTTAATCCAAACTAAGATAAATTTATGCTTATTTGCAAGTTTTAACTAGACACTTTATATGTAATTTTTTAGTGAAGGGCAACTTTCGAAAGGATCTTATGCAGATGTCCTTCAAGCGCATTTGGAAAACTGCAGGGGAATGTCTTTTATAAATCGAAATTTAATGTATTTTTATATGAAATCTAAGAAACTGATTAATTCGTACTATGAGGAAAATTCTGACCATCCTATGCTTTCTTTTTATTGTATTGGGGAATTGTTATGCACAATCAAAACATCTGCTTTTCAAGACTGATTTTGGCGATTTTAAAGTTGTACTTTATGACTATACGCCCAATCATCGCGATTTGATGTTGCGATCCATTCGGGATACTGTGTATCAGGGAGCATTGTTTAATCGCATTATTGAAAATTTTGTTGTGCAGGGCGGAGAGCATGATATTGATATTGAAAAACGTGAGGCAGCAGATCCCCTTCATAAAAAACCACGATTGGCAGCAGAGTTCGATGACCGGGCTTTTCATAAAATGGGTGCTCTGGGGGCAGGACGGGATGGAAATCCCGCGAAGGCATCTTTTTTGAATCAGATCTATTTCGTGGTTGGAAAGAAAATCACGGCAGCTGAGCTTGATAGTCTGGAATTAAAGAAAGGCATAAAATATACTGCAGCACAACGTAAGGAGTACTTAGCTCGCGGAGGACAGCCAAGACTCGATCATGATTTTACCGTTTTTGGTGAAATTTATGAAGGCTTTGATGTGATCATGAAAATAAGTCGTGTAAAAACAGATAAGCAAGATTATCCACTTCATAAAGTGCCTTTTAAGATTGTTGAAATAAGTAAATAATCTTGACCACCGAATTAATATTGATAAAAAAAGGGCTTAATTGCCCTTTTTCTATTTACGATGTTGATCAAATTCTTCTTTAAGCTTCTGATAACGTTCTTTCCACTCGTCTGGTAGCTTTTTCGGGATATCTTTGAGACTTTTCAGCTGAAATGCAAATACACAGGCTGCGAAACCAACCGTACTAATAGCCATTCCTGTCCAGATCACCAGTGAGAAACCGGCAAATAATGGATTCCAAAGCAAGATAAAGCTGAAAATAATACCTAAAATGGCAAATAACAAATTCCATCCCCAAGATTTACTACCGTAATTTTTGAGATCAAAGGAAAAGGACAGCAGTTGGAAGGATTTAAAAAGTGCATAAAAACCCACGATAAATGCCAAGGTGCTTGCTGATAACAGCGGATTGGCAATCAGCAATATGCCGAATAGGGTATAGAGGATGCCCCCGGTGAGGTACCAGCCCCAACCATCCACTTCATCTTTATTCTGCACGGCAAATATGATTTCCAAAATACCAGAAATAATAAATGACCATGAAAATAGAATCGCTAATGTGAGAAATGCAGCAACAGGTGTGGAAATGGTATAGAAACCCAAAAGAATTAATAGAATACCGATAATCAATGGGATATACCAATGCTTGATGGATGTCCGGATCGTTTTAAAAAATGAATTTGCCATAATAATGAGTTAAAATATTGCAGATAAAAAAGCCCCATTAATTTCTTAACGAGGCCTTACATATATAAAACTGATTAAATTAGGCAAAAGGAAAATATACTAGATCTTTCCAGTCTCTTTTAAAAGTTTGTAATATGCATACACGATATTGATTTCAGCATTTGTGTATTTCAATTCCGCTTCAAGTTTTGAGTTTGATGCATCCATGATATCGACGATCAACGCCAATTGGTTCAAATACTTTTTCTCAATAATACGATAGTTCTCATCTGCAAGCGCTTTATTGTACTCCAAAGTCTTGCGTTGTGAGTAGGCCTCATTGTATTTAATGTATGCAGTATTAACAGCTACGCTGGTTTTTTGTTTCAGGGCGCTTGCGTATTTCTCGTTTTTTTCAATTTGTAGATCATTTAGCTTAAGCTTTTTTCCAGTGGTGTAGACTGAGGAAATCGTATAGCTTAGCGAGATACCCGTATTCCAGGTATTCATGTATTTGTCGATCACCGGCATCACATTGGTGATGGGTTTCACAAGACTGTTTCCCGCGAATACGCTAAGGGCAGGGGATCGTTCCGATTTTGTAATCGCCTTTTCTGTCTGCAGAAGCTCGGTCTCTTTGGCCGCAAGTTGAAGGCCCGGGCTGAACACATAAGCATCTTGTTTCAAGCTCGCGAGGTCTGCCAGCTGAAACCTGCTATCTAATAATTTATCATCCGGCTCAATTACTGTGCCCTCCTGTAGTCCTAACGCGACGATAAGCTCGTCATTCAGGATTTTCCGATTGTTTTGAATGACCTCTTTCGCTAGTTCCAATTCAGATATTTGCAATTGGTTTCGGATGACATCATTTTTGGTGATCATGCCCTGTTTATATAATTTTTCCGTCAGGTCTAACCTTTTGTGGGCAAGCTCAATATTTTGATTATAGACAGCTTCTTGATTTTTAAGTTTGAATAGATCAAGGTAGTACCCTAAAACCAAAATTTTAATGTTCTGTTCTTCATTCTTATGATCTAATTCAGCCAGTTCTTCGCCAAGAGAGGATGCTTTGATACTATTTTTTACCACACCTCCTTTCCAGATAAGTTCTTTCGCCTCCAAAGCATAATTATTGCCGAAATGGGGTAGAGGTACCTTTTCCGACCCCGAGAGGTCTTTGTCGATCAAGGTAGCATTGCCGAGGTAAAAGGCCGATGCCGAAGCGCTGATTTCGGGAAGCCTTCTTAATTTTGCAACTTCTGTTTTTTGTTGGGCGATACGTACAGCTGATGCCGAAACGATAAGATTTGGGTGGTTATGGATAGCAAGTTCGAACAGTTTTTCAATTGTTATTTTCCGGCTGTTTATGCTGTCTTGACCGTATGTTTGATTGCAAAAGAATGTAAAGAAGCATAACGTCAAGTAAAAACCTATTTTTCGGGCTCTTGACTTCGTATTCATGGTATTTAACTTTGTTTATATATGTGATACAAAGTTAGTATGCCTTGGGGGGACAAGAAATGTTTGATTCCTGCTTTATGATGTTCAATTGGTAACAAGGTTGGCTTGCTGTTCACGAAATAACTTGGGGGTTATCCCGACATGTTTTTTGAAAAACTTGCTAAAAGCATATTGATCTGAAAAATTAAATTCCTGTGAGATTTGATTGATTGTTTTGGTAGAAATGGTGAGTTGCGCTCTAGCTTCTGTGACTAGCCAGTTACTAATAATTTCAGAGGGCGATTCTTTTGTAATCTCCTTGACGCTGATCGACAGGTATTTGATGGAGATGTTGAGGCGGTCGGCGTAGAATGCTAGATCGCGCTGTTCTTTGTAGTGATCGGCTATAAGCTGTAAAAAATGCACGGTAATTTCTTCCTTTCTTTTGTTGTGTGTCTTTCCGGAGCTTTCGCCGGCAGTATAGATCACATCGGCCAAAAGGTAAATAATCGCCATAAAAATATTGATATTGGCTTTTTGGAGAAAATCCTTCTTCGGATCGATCGGTTTTTTACGGTTGCCATGCAAAGTGCATAACAATGTCCAGATAGCTTCAAAATCGTTGGGGGCGGGAGTAAAAGGTGTGGAGCGATTGGCATTGATTAACCGATACGCATCGTATCGACTGATCGACAATCGTATTCGGTTGGAAAAATTCCGGTCATAATGAAGTATTTTAAAAACAGCATCGGTACTAATTGCCGTAAAGCTGTAGTACTTATTGTATCCGATAAAGAGGATATTGCCAGCTTGGAGATCGGTAGGCGTACCATTGCTATTGACCTGAATAGAGCCTTTATACAGCAGGATACAAGTCGTCCATAAGGGGTGATAGTAGTAGTCTTCTCCCTGCACAGGAAGTTCCGATTGATCTATAAGTTCTATTTCATTCATTTTTTTCAATAAAAAAGTAAGGAATAGCGTAGGCAACTTTACCGCTATAATAGCAAAAAATTGTTATACACTGTTTAGGAAAAAGGGACAATAAGTTTCTTTTGTGCTAGAAGCTCTGCAATATAGGATTTATGGAGCAGCCTTAGAGCGACTCCATAAATTTTGTATTACCGCTCTTAAAAAGCGACTTTTTTAGGGTCCGATCCGGAAAACCCCATTTCAGGTAAATCGAGGATAGTTTTGATATCGCTTGCTGTCAGCTCAAAATCGTCGATAGCTAAATTTCGTTTTATATTATCGGGATTGGTTGATTTTGGCAGCGGCAAGATGCCCTGAGATAAGGCAAATTTGATACAGATTTGTCCAACACTTGTATTCTTTTCCTCAGCCAGTGCAACGAGTGTTTCATCCTGTAATATTCTGCCCGAACCCAGGGGTGACCAAGCCTGAACAAGGATGTCATTGGATTGGGAGAGCGCCACGGTATCTTTCTGAAGATACCCCGGATGAAATTCAATTTGGTTCACGGCAGGTACGATTGTCGCTGACTCCAATAATTTGGCGAGGTAGTCTTTTGGGAAATTACTCACACCGATCGCTTTTATTTTTCCCTGTTGATACAGATGCTCAAAAGCTCGCCAGGTGTCCGCATTGATGTCTGCCCAGTTTGCAAATTGTGTTTCATTGGCTGGCCAGTGAATCAGGTAAAGATCGAGATAGTCCAATTGTAGATCGCTGAGTGATTTTTCAAATGCAGCAATTGTCTTATCGTATCCACGTTCGGTATTCCAGAGTTTTGTTGTAATAAACAGTGAATTACGATCTATACCACTGTCTTTTATAGCCTTTCCAACACTCTTTTCGTTTCCATATATAGCTGCAGTGTCAATATGTGTGTATCCAGCGGCAAGAGCTTCTTTAACTGCCTGATAAGCTTCTTCGCCCTCGGGAATTTGCCAAGTTCCAAATCCAATTGCCGGAATTTCAACTCCATTGTTCAATTTGAATGTTTTCATTGTCAGTTGCGTTTTTTAATTTGAGCTAAAATAGGATTTCGCCTGTAGTATCCGGTCACTGAAATGTCAAGAGGGATACTTTTGGGCGGAGCTGAAGCGACTTATTCTGTATTGCCAAAATATATTTATTTTCACAATTTTATTGTCAAAAGGGGGGCAATTCCTCGTTAATTATGGCATTAATTCTTATCTTTAGGCGAATTTTTGAGAAATTCAGATTTTTCAATGATTTCATATAGCATTAAAAATTAAACATATTTCTAATAGATTACTATGTCAAACAAATCAAAAATTGTTTGGACAAAAACAGATGAAGCTCCTTTATTAGCGACTTATTCGTTTTTGCCTATCGTTCAAGCGATTACAGCTACAGCTGGTATCGATGTTGAATTGAGAGATATCTCTTTAGCAGGTCGTATTCTTGCTAGCTTTCCAGAATTTTTAAAAGAAGATCAAAAAATTGCTGATGCATTGGCTGAGTTGGGACAGTTGGCAACAACTCCTGAAGCAAACATCATTAAATTACCGAATATCTCCGCGTCAATTCCGCAGTTAAAAGGTGCTATCGCTGAATTACAGCAAGCAGGATACGCTGTTCCGAACTATCCTGATGAAGCGACCACAGATGAAGAAAAATCAGCCAAAGCTAAGTATGCAAAGGTATTGGGTTCTGCTGTAAATCCTGTATTGCGTGAAGGAAACTCAGATCGCCGTGCACCTAAAGCGGTTAAGAATTATGCAAAAGCAAATCCACATAAAATGGGTGCTTGGGCGAAAGATTCCAAAACAAAGGTGTCATCCATGACTTCAGGTGATTTCTACGGTTCAGAACAGTCGGTAACCGTTGAAAATGAAGGCCAATTCAAAATTGAGTTTGTTGATGAGCAAGGTGCAGTGACAGAATTAAAAGGACTTTCTGCATTGAAAGCGGGAGAAGTTATTGATTCTTCAACGTTGAGCTTAACTGCATTGAAAGCTTTTGTAGCTGATGCTATCGCTGAAGCGAAAGCCGCAGGAGTATTGTTGTCTGCACATTTAAAGGCAACAATGATGAAAGTTTCTGATCCGATTATATTTGGTGCTGTTGTTGAAACTTATTTTGCAGATGTTTTTGCGCAATATGGCGATTTGTTCAAAGAGTTGGGTATCAATAAAAATAACGGTTTAGGCGAGGTTTATGCTAAAATCGCAGGTCATGCAAAAGAGGCTGAAGTGAAAGCTGCTATCGACGCTGCTATCGCAAATGGTCCTGCTTTAGCGATGGTAAATTCGGATAAAGGTATTACAAATTTCCACGTACCTTCTGATGTAATTATTGACGCTTCTATGCCAGCAATGATCCGTATCGGTGGTAAGATGTGGAATAAAGACGGTCAAGAAGAAGATACGATTGCTATGGTTCCTGATCGTTGTTATGCTGGTGTTTACGAAGCGACAATTGAAGACTGTAAGGAGCATGGTGCTTTAGATCCAAAAACAATGGGTTCTGTGCCAAACGTAGGTTTGATGGCGCAAAAAGCTGAGGAATACGGATCCCATGATAAAACTTTTCAAGCTGCAGGAAACGGAGTTATTCGTGTGGTTGATGCGGAAGGAAATGTTTTCATGGAGCAAAAAGTAGAGACAGGAGATATCTTCCGTATGTGTCAAACGAAAGATGCTCCGATTCAAGACTGGGTGAAATTGGCTGTAAATCGTGCCCGTCTATCTGAGACACCAGCTGTATTCTGGTTGGATGAAAACCGCGCACATGATAGAGAAATCATCAAAAAAGTAGAAAAATACTTGCCAAACTTTGATACAACTGGTCTGGATATTCGTATTTTATCTCCGATTGATGCGACGAAATTCTCTTTGGAACGTATTCGTAAAGGCGAAGATACTATTTCCGTGACTGGTAACGTATTACGTGATTATTTGACGGATTTATTCCCGATCTTAGAAGTGGGTACATCAGCTAAGATGTTGTCGATCGTTCCATTGATGAATGGTGGTGGTTTATTTGAAACAGGTGCTGGTGGTTCGGCTCCGAAACACGTAGAACAATTCCTTCAAGAAGGTTACTTGCGTTGGGATTCATCAGGTGAATTCTTGGCACTTGGTGCTTCTTTGGAACACTTGTCTCAAACACAAAATAATCCAAAAGCGCTGGTATTGGCGGAGACATTGGATGAAGCAACGGAGAAATTCTTGGCTAATGACAAATCTCCGGCACGTAGAGTTGGTCAGATCGATAACCGTGGGTCGCATTTCTACTTGACATTATACTGGGCTCAGGCTTTGGCAGCGCAAACAAAAGATGCTGAATTAGCTGAGAAATTTGCGACCGTTGCAAATGTGTTAACAGAAAATGAAGCGAAAATCAATGAAGAATTGATCGCGGCTCAGGGGCATGCACAAAACATCGGTGGTTATTATTTCCCGAATGATGAATTGGCAGCTAAGGCAATGCGTCCATCTGAAACATTGAATAATGCAATTTCCAGCATTTAAGCGGTAATTGCTTTCATAACAAAGAAGCCCAGTTCGATTGATCTGGGCTTTTATTTTTACTGAGAATTTAGAAAAGGTCATTATATTGTTGTTATACAAAATGTATTGACTTTTCGTGTGAGACGAATGTGGGCTAGGTAAACAGATCGTTATACCGTAAAAAAGGAATTGTCCACACGATTTTATTCTCAGGAGTCTGAACAGTACTTAAGGCCGCTATTTCGAGCCTGGATAAAACAAAAGGATAGACGAAGGATGATTAAGTCGATACGATTTAAATTCTTGACTATGGGTATTAGTAAACAATGCATTGGGATAGATATCTCAAAAGGGACCTTCACAGCATGTCTGTGTCAACGTTCAGATGATGGAGGACTAGCGTTCTCCAAGACAATTGATTTTAGTAACGACAGCAAAGGATTCAACCAGTTCCTTCGATGGACGAAAGGAGTCATTGCCAGAGATGCAGCACTTGTTTTTTTGATGGAAGCTACCGGTGTGTATTATGAGAACCTTGCCCACCATCTGCACAAGATTAAGAAAAT